>CAZILS010000003.1:0-33830 GCA_964540145.1 uncultured archaeon
GGGGCGGCGATGGCAAAATTGCGGTGAAGATTGGGGTTGTGTGCGAAACAAACCGCTACCTCCTCGAAGGGCAGCTTGATGTGCAGGGCAAGAAGGCGGACTGCGGCGGTCTTTGTTTAGAGCGAGGGCTGTGCTGCGCGATTGTGCTCGAGAAGGTCTAATTATTTTTTTCTGAAGAATCCGAACCTTTTTTTCGGTTTTGGCTTTTCCGGAGGTTTATTCACGGAAGGCACTCCGGACACTTTGGCGTGCCTAACAGCCTTTTTAACCTTCTCCCCGTAAACTTTCCTTAACCCGTCAAGGATCTCTTCATTACCGATAATTTTTTCCTTTGCCCCCGGGCCTGTACCAATCAATTCTGAAACCACCGCCCTTAGGTTTCTTATAATCGCTTCCCTCGGCTCTCCCTCCGCCTCAAGGTGCGCAACAACCAGGCTCATGAACCGGTTCCTTTCCGAGGCGCCCCTGACAAGAGTTTCGATGTACTTTTCCCTTTCGCCTTCCGGACCCATGTTCCCACATATTTATAGTGTCTTTTATGGTTAATAATAGTTGGTTTACATGGATTTGCCGAGCAAGGAAAGGTGCATGGAGCTCCTTAGGGAGCACGGGCTTACGGAAGGGATGGTAGCCCACTCGCTGAAAGTTGCCGAGATAGCGGATTATCTCGCAAAAAAGCTGGATGAGGCGGGCGAGGAAATTAACCCGGAACTTGTGGACAGGGCAGCACTGCTCCACGACATCGCAAAATTCAAACACCTCGATGATGATGTCAGGCACCACGAGGCAGGTCATGAACTTTTGAAGAATGACTACCCTGAAATCGCGGAGATTGTGAAGAGGCACGCCCTTGACACGATTCTGGAGAAGGGGGCTTTCCGCGGATGGGAGGACAAGATAGTGTGGTATGCGGACAAGCGCGCAAACCACGACAAACTGGTAAGCCTTGAGGAAAGGTTCAAATACCTCCTCGGCAGGTATGGCGGCATAAGCAGGGAAGTGGAAGATACCATAAGGCGGTGCAGGAAACCTTCCTTAGGGCTTGAGAAAGAGATTATGGAGAAGGCGAAGATAGAGCCGGAACTGGAGGGCCTTGGATGAGCATCGAGAAAAAGACAACAAGGCCTGTCCCCCCCACGATGAGGGGCAAGAAAAGATATGTTCTCTTTGAATTAAAAGGCGGCAAGGGCCTGAATGAGCAGGATGTTTCCAAAGCGCTTTGGAGGGAATTTCTCCGTTTGTATGGGGAAATTGGAACAGCCAAAATGAAGCTTTGGCTCGCGAACTGGAACCCAAATTCGGGAAAAGGAATCGCCCGCTGCGCACTCGAGCACCTTGATGAGTGCAAGTCAGGATTGCTCTTTGTGAAGCGGGTTTCCGGGAAGGAGGTTGTTCCCCAAACCCTGAAAACCTCCGGCTCTATCTGCAAGCTGAAAGACCTGAAATAGCCCGGTTCCGGCGCAAATCAGCCCTTGACCAAATCCTTTATAAAGTTACTTATATTTAAATATAAAAATAAGAGATTAAAGGGAAGAGGTGGTTATTTGTACCCTGTTTCTCCGGCATCCGGAGGCTATGATCGAGTTGCAACGATGTTCAGCCCAGACGGCAGGCTTTACCAGGTCGAGTATGCGAGCAAGATAGTCGAGCAGGGCACGTTGGGCGCTGCCCTCACATATAAGGACGGCATCATATTCGGTGTTGACAAAAAAATCCCGAGCAAGCTCCTTATCCCGGAATCAATCGAGAAATTGTTTATGATTGACGACCACATAGGCGCGGTAAGCGCCGGTCTTGTGGGGGACGCAAGGCGGCTTGTGCAGTTCGCAAGGGAGAAGGCCCAGGAAAGCGTCATGCACTATGACGAGGACATTAAGGTTGAAAGCCTCGTAAAGGAGGTTTCCAACATAAAGCAGTTTTTCACCCAGTACGGGGGGATGAGACCGTTTGGAGTTTCTTTCATTATTGGGGGAGTGGACGAATCAGGGAAAAGGCTTTTCGAGACCGAGCCAAGCGGCGCGCTCGCCGAGTACAAGGCAATTGCGATCGGCAAGGGAAAGGCGAAGGCAATGGACATGCTGAGCAAGGAGCACTACGACGGGATACCTTTTGAGAAGGGCGTTTCCCTGCTGCTCAAGGTGATAAAGTCCGGCCTTGGCGAGAAGGAAAAGTTCGACTACAAACGGCTTGAGTTTGCTTTTATAGGCGAGACAAAGAAATTCAAAAGAATCCCTCCCGAGAAACTGAAGGCCTACTTGGAGCCCTCCAAATAGGGAGCGTAAATTTATGGTAAGGACAGAGGATGCGGTAATCGCAAGGTACTCCCACAGCGGAAAACATTTTGAGATTTTGGTTGATGCCGACCTTGCCCTTGCGCTAAAGGAAGGAAAGGAAGTGAGTTTCAACGACCTTCTCGCCATAGACACAATATTCAAGGACGCAAAGAAAGGGGATGAGGCATCCCCCGAAGCCCTAAAGGAGGCTTTCGGCAGCGAGGATGTAAATGCCGTTTCAAGGAAAATTATCCTCGAAGGCGAGGTTCAATTAACAACAGAACAAAGACGGAAAATGATGGAGAACAAAAGAAAGGAGATAATTGCGATGATATCGAGAGAAGCAATAAACCCGCAGACCAAGGGCCCGCACCCCCCTGCGAGGATAGAGAATGCGATGGAGGAGGCCAAGGTGCGCATAGATTTGCATAGGTCTACCTCCGAGCAGATGCAGGAAATTGTGAAAAAGATAAGCAGCCTTATCCCCATCTCCATAGAGAAGCTGAGGCTTGCAATAAAGGTTCCTGCCGAACATTCGGGAAAGGCAACTGTTGTTGTGCACAAATACCCTGTCCGGAAGGAGGAGTGGCAGTCCGATGGAAGCTACATTGCGGTTATAGAGATTCCCGGGGGCCTGAAAGGAGAGGTTTTCTCCCAGCTTAACAGCGCAACCCACGGGAATGTTGAGACAAAACTTGTCGGGGAGGGTATTTAATGCCAGGACGGATAGTTGTGCCCGGAGAGTTGATTACCGAGGAAAGGAAGGCGAGGGGCTCGCACACCCACATGCACGCCGGAAAGATATATTCCGATTGTGTAGGCCTTGCGAGAGAAGGGGGGGAGCGGGTTTCAGTTATACCTTTGCAGGGCAAGTACATGCCCTACAGGAACGACGTCATAATTGGCGTCGTTGTTGACGAGAGGATGGCTGTTTACATCGTTGACATCAACTCATACTACAATGCGGTAATCCCCAAGAGGCTTTTGAGGGAACCGTTAAGAGTGGGTTCGACAATTTGCGCGAAAATTATAACCGTCAATGAGGTCAATGAAGCCGATTTGACAGGGATAAGGGAATTTTTCGGGGGCGAGGTTTTCTCGGTTTCCCCGGTCAAGGTGCCAAGGATAATAGGAAGGAACAATTCCATGCTCGAAGTCCTGCGCAAGGGAACAGGCGCAACAATAATGGTCGGAAGGAACGGAAGGATATGGGCCAAGGGGGGCGACTTAGAACTCCTTGTGGAGGCACTTGACAAGATACAAGAGGAATCGCACACCGAACACCTTACCTCGAGGATGGAGGAGTTTTTTACGGGAAAAATAAAGGGCGGCGACTCTAAAAAGATACTTAAACCTGAACTGAAAAAAGGATGTGAGGCGAAAAAATGACTGAAAAAAATGAGAAAGTAGTATATGTTGACAAGGGCGGAAAGCGCCTTGATGGAAGGAAAGTGGATGAGCTCAGGCCGATAAAGATTGAGGCGGGGGTTATCCCAAGGGCAGACGGCTCCGCATACCTTGAGTGGGGCCAGAACCGGGCGATAGCCGCGGTATACGGCCCGAAAGAGTGTTTGCCAAAACACAAATCAAATCCTTACAGGGCGGTAATAAATTACACATACAGGATGGCGACATTCTCGGTTTCGGACAGAAAAAACCCGAGGCCGGGCAGGAGGGAAATGGAAATAAGCAAGGTTTCGGGCGAGGCTTTGGAAAGGGCGGCAATAGTCGAGAATTTCCCCAACGCCATGATAAATGTCGATGTCGAAATATTTGACAGCAATGCGGGAACAAGAGTTGCAGCCCTTACAGCTGCCGCTGTTGCAATGGCCGACGCGGGAATCCCGATGAGGGATATTGTTGCGGGAGTAAGCGTTGGAAAGGCGGGCGGAAACATCATCGTGGACCTCACAAAAGAGGAAGAGGACGCCGAAGACGCCGTCGATGTCCCGCTGGCATTTCTCCCCAACACAGGGGAGGTTGTGCTGCTGCAGCTTGACGGCCTCCTCACAGAGAAGGAATTCAAGGGGGCTATGGAACTTGGAGAAAAAGCAGCCAAGAAGGTCCAGGAACTGCAGGTTGCTGCCCTGAAAAATAAATATTCCGAGGCTCTCAAGGTGAAGGAGGCGGTAAAGTGAGCACAAACGTACTTTGGGATTTAAGTATAGATAAGGTTCTTGCCGAGATAAAGCAGGGCAAGCGCCTTGACGGGCGAAAGTTCGAGGAAACGAGAAAAGTTGAGATAAGCCATGACGTCAGCAAGAACGCCAATGGCGCTGCGAGAGTAAAGTTCGGCGAGACAGATGTCGTTGTCGGGACAAAGCTGAGTGTTGAGAAGCCCTATCCTGATTCCCCCGACATGGGAACGATAAGTGTGGGAGTGGAACTTTTGGCTATCGCATCCCCGAAATTTGAGGCAGGCCCCCCAAGGCCCGAGGCAATAGAGCTTTCAAGGGTTGTTGACAGGGGAATAAGAGAAAGCAAGGCAATTGATTTCCATGAGCTTTGCTTGGTTGAAGGGGAAGAGGTCCTGGTTGTGTTCATAGACGGCTATGCACTCAATGACGACGGAAACCTTTTCGATGCGGGTGCACTTGCGGGAATCTCGGCTGCTTTGGAGACAAAACTGCCGAAAATTGAGGACGGCAAGATTGTGAAAGGGGAATACGCCGGGAAGCTTAAGGTGCACAGGAAACCTGTCCTTACAACCATCGCCAAGGTCGGCAACGACCTTTTGGTCGACCCGCAGTCCTGCGAGGAAGCCGCAATGAGCGCAAGGATATCAATCTCGACAACCGAGGATGATTATATATGCGCAATGCAGAAAGGCCTTGGAGGCTCTTTTACAAGGGCAGAGGTTGAAAAGTGTATAGAGCTTTCGTTCAAAAACGCGAAATCTCTCAGAAAACTGCTATAGGTGCTGTAAATGGGAAAAAAGGAAAAAATCGGGCCTGCGGGAAGGTACGGGGCAAGATACGGCCGCGGCATAAAGAACCGCGTAAACAAGGTGGAGAGGGAACAGCGAAAGAAGCACACCTGCCCACACTGCGAATCGGATGCGGTCAGGAGGCAGAGCAAGGGGATATACCTCTGCGGCAAGTGCGGAAACAAGTTTGCGGGAGGGGCCTATCTCCCGACAACCCTGAGCGGGAAGATAATCGGGAAGATGGTTGCCCAGAAGAGCTTCATGCCGAATATGGCCGAGCTTATCGGGGCGCAGGAAGAGCCAAGGGCCGAGGCAAAAGCCAAGGCCGGGCCTGAAGATAAAGCCAAGGCCGAAAAGCCATCTGAGAAGAAGCCTAATGCCGAAGGTGTTCTTCCGGGGAAGGGCGCTAAAAAAGAGGAAAAGCCCAAGAATGCCAAACCGAAGGAAACAAAGAAGAAAGAAAACAAAAAGAACGAGGCTGAACCTGCGGGCAAGGGGAAAGACCCCAAAGAAAAGAAGGGGAAGAAATCGCTCCTGGAAAAAGGCCTCTCGGTTCTCAAGGGCAAGAAAAAGGAGAAATGACAATGGCGTACAGATGTGCAAAATGCGGAAATGAGTTTGACGAGCTGCCCAAAGGCATGGTAAGGTGCCCAAGCTGCGCGTACAAAATCGTCTTCAAGACAAGGGACCCTTTAGCCAAGGAAATAAAGGCACGCTGAGGCTTGCCCCATGAAATACGGGCTTGAGCTAAGCCTCTTCTTTGAAGGCGAGGATAGTGCGGAGATTGCAAGGAAAGCGGTTCTTCCGGAGCTCGGGGCGAAGCACGAGCACCGCTCTAATACCCAAATAACAAGCAATAAAAACGTTCTTCAGCTTAAGATAAGGGCGGAGGACAGGACTGCGCTGAAAGCGTCGTTCAACACTTACACTAAATTGGTTCTCCTTTCGGGGGAACTAACAAAGGAGGAATAGCATGAACCAGGAAGAAATCCAGAAAATGGCAATGGAGTTCGAGAGGAACAGGGGGCAGCTTATGGGCCTTTCACAGCAGAAGCAGCAGCTTCAGCTCCAGGCGAGGGCGATAGGGGAATCGCTCGACGCACTCAAGGAGACCAAGGAAAAGAGGGTCTACAAAGCTGTCGGGAACATACTCATACTCAGCGATGTTGCCAAGGTCAATAAGGAACTGACAGAGCAGAAAGAATCAACCGAACTTCGCGTAAAAACCATGCAGAAACAGGAAGACGCAATGGTTGACAAGCTGAATAAGCTCCGCGCAGAACTGGAAAAAGCGACAGGTGCCGGCCAACATGAGCATAAAGAGAATAAGGAAGAGTCCAAGTAACTAATCCTTGGGCACTTTCATTTTTTCCGCGTATTTCCTATACTTGGTTTTAGCCCAGTGCTCGGGCTGTTTCTTTCTGAGCTTCTGCTCCTCTTTGAGCAGCTGCATCCTAAGGTCTTCACTTATTGCCATCATATTAATTGACCCCCTCCCAAAGAAAAGGCTCACCGATATTATTGGGTTTTTGGGGTTAATAAAGATGAGCCTTTTTTGTTATGTATATTTTCGTACACCCATCAAATGGTTTATATTGCAGGTTAGCGCTATAATAGGGGTATGTGCAGCAGGGTTCTGCGAAAGGAGGTGTGCGTTTGGGCATTAGCGGAAAGAAGGTTTTGATGGTCATAGCGCCCGGGAATTTCAGGGACGAGGAGCTTTTTCACACACAGGAAGAACTGGAAAAATCGGGCGCGAAAATAACAATCGCTAGCAAGAAAATAGGCGGGCTTAAGGGGGTTAAGGGAGGCACTGCGCAGGCAACGCTTCTCCTTGAAGATGCAAACCCCAACGATTACGATGCGGTTGTTTACATAGGCGGGGGAGGCGCCTCGATTTACTTTGGCGATGCAGCTGCGCTTTCCCTGGCGAAGGAAATGCTTGCCGCAGGGAAGGTGGTTGCCGCAATCTGCATCGCGCCAAGCATACTTGCGAACGCAGGCCTGCTGCGGGGAAGGAACGCAACCTGTTTCCCAAGCGAAAAAGAAAACCTTGAGGCGAAGGGCGCAAAATACACCGGCCAAAGTGTTACAGCAGACGGAAAAATAATCACAGCGGACGGCCCTGCTTCGGCAAGGGAATTCGGGAAGAAGATAGCGGAACTGCTATCCTAGGTAAACAGTCCTTGCGCCGTCCTTGACCTTTGCCCTTTCCGCATACCTCACAAGGTAGTGGATAGTGCTTTTCGGTATCCCTGTTAACCGCTCTATCTCCCGGTAGGTTTTATCATCCCGATGCATATCGATTACCTTCAGCATCTTCTCAAGCTCCATCCCTATTGCCCTCCCCCTGTGCTCGGCCTCCACCAAAAAAACACCCTTCCCCTTAATCAGTTTCCTGCTTTTGGGGCATATCCTTTCCGAGCAGGACCTTGAAACGGAAATTTTCGAGAGGGAACCGCATCTTTCAAGCAACTGCGCCAGCTTCTTTGCACCTATCGCTCTCACAAGATGTATCTGTTTTGCCTCCCTCGGTATGGAGGAAAGGGATGTCTTCACATCAACAGGGTAAATCATGCTACTTCCTTCCCAGCGGGCTTATCTTTCTCAACCCTTCAATTATCGGGGGGAGTACCTTGGCAACGTAATCAATCTCTTCCTTTGTGTTTTCCCTCCCAAGGCTAAACCGAAGGGTGCCGTGGGCATCCGGCCTGTTCATCCCGATTGCCATAAGCACATGGCTCGGCTCAAGGCTCTGCGAGGAGCACGCACTTCCTGTAGAGCAGGCAATTCCCTCCATGTCAAGCCTGATAAGCATCGATTCCCCCTCCACAAACCTGAAACCCACATTCACATTGTTGCACAATCTTTTTCCCGAAGAGGGGGAGGGGCCGTTAAGCACTGAGTTCTCAACCTTAAGCAATTTGCTTATCAGCCTGTCCCTCAAAACCGCAATCTTCTTCGCCTCCGCAGGCGTCGCAAGCCCAACAGCCTTCGCAAATCCCACAACCCCCGCAACATTTTCGGTTCCTGCCCTCAAGCCCTGTTCTTGCCGGCCTCCATGTATCAACGGATTGAGCTTTGTCCCTTTCCTCACATACAGCGCGCCAATGCCCTTTGGGCCGTGTATTTTGTGCGAGCTTATGGAAACCAAATCAAGCCCTTGCTTATCAACATCAATCCCCTCCTTTGTAAAGCTCTGCACAGCATCAGTATGGAAATAAGTGCCATTCGCCTTGCACAGTTTTCCTATCGCCCTTATGTCCTGCACAGTGCCAATCTCGTTGTTTGCGTGCATAACCGAAACAAGCGTTGTTTCCTTTCCCAGCTCCCTCTCAAGCTGTCCCATATCCACAAAACCTTCCTTATCGACATTCAAATAAGTAATCCTGAACCCTTCTTTCTCAAGGAGCCTGCAGCTTTCAAGTATCGCGGGATGCTCAATTTTGGTTGTTATGATGTGCTTTCCCCTTTCCTTGTTTGCGTAGGCGATTCCCCTGATTGCGAGGTTATCACTTTCACTCCCCCCTGATGTAAAAATAATCTCCTCGGACTTGGCGTTTAATCTTTTGGCTATCTTTTCCCTGCTTTCTTCAAGGGCGTCTTTCGCCTCCCTGCCGAAGCTGTGAAGGGAGGATGCGTTCCCGAACTTCTTCGTGAAGTATGGGAGCATTGCCTTGGCAACTTCTTTATCCACGGGAGTTGTCGCGGAATGGTCGAGGTAGGCTTTCATTATTTGCCCCCTTGCTTTTCCCGATAATCTTTTATCGCATTCTTAAGCGCGTCAGCCGCGAGGACAGAGCAGTGGAGTTTTGCGGGGGGAAGTCCCTTAAGCTCGTTTGCGATGTCCCGGGTTGTAAGCTTCTCCGCCTCTTCCAAGGTCTTTCCTTTTGCGAGGTCTGTTATCATTGAGGAGGTGGCAATGGCAGCCACACACCCGAAAGTCTTTGCCTTGATGTCAACTATCTTATTGTCTTTGACCTTGATGAAGATTTCCATCATGTCGCCACATTGCGGATTGCCCACAGTTCCGTGCCCATCAGCATTTTTCATGTCCCCCAGGTTGTGGGGCTTTTTGAAATGGTTCATTACCTCTTCGCTGTACATATTATCACGTACAAAGTATAACGGCGTTATATTTAAATACCTAACTACGCCCCCTTATTTAATGAACCCGGCCTGCGAAATAGTTGTGCAGCACATCCTCCCCGTGATAAGGGCGAACATAGCCAAGGAACTCGTCTCACAGGGCCTAACCCAAAAAGAAACAGCCTCTGTCCTCAACCTTACCCAGCCCGCTGTCTCCCAGTATGTGAGTAAAACCCGGGGAAAACAACCCTTTCAAATCAAGGACAAAAAGCTCAACACAATGGTCGGCAGGTTTGCAACAAGGCTGAGGGGAAATTCCCTTTCCGATTCGGACAAGAACGCGGAGTTCTGCAAAATCTGCTCCTATTGCAGAGAAACAGCACTAATATGCAAGTTCCACGAAAACGCAAAAACAGGCTGCAAGATTTGTCTCGGCAAGCTCAACTGCGATTAGTCTTTTCCGTTCCTAACTTTCTTTATTGTCTTTGAAATCCGTTCCCGAACATTCGCATTCCCAATCCTGGTTTTTGCGTTCCCCAGCCGTTCCCTTGCCTTCACCCTGCCCAAAGTGCCCCTTATCGCCTTCCCGACCTTCGCCTTTCCCACGGCTTTTGTCGTTATGTATTTCAGGCCTTCGAGCATTTCCTTCCTTGTTATCGGGCCCTGCACACTTTCAAACTCATCCTTTCCCGCTTCCCTGACCAAAGGTCCTGCCCATATGACATTCTCCTTCGCGGCAATCTCTTTCAGGAAGCGCGCATTGTCCATTTCCTCCCCCGAGTTAATCTTAATCACGCCGCTCCCAACCCTCTCCGCAATGTGGGCGTCGCTCCCTGCGGTTATGAAGTCCGCCATATCCGCAAGCTCCATGGTTTTCATTGCCCTTTCAAAGAGCGCCTCGCTCTTCTCGTCTATTTTCTCCACAACCTTATTTCCGACCTTGTAAAGGCCAACCTTCTTCGTAACCCTGTTCTTGGACAGGAAATCAAAAAAGTTTCTTGGCCTCTTGATTAAACCGGAACCGGCAACAAAATCCTGCACCTGCCCCACTATCCCATTGTACATCTCAACGCCAATCCCCCCCTTCCTGACAAGCTTCCCCACTTCCTCGTCCCCCAAAAGGAAACCCGCGCTGTCATAATTGAATCCCCAGGGATGGGAAATGCTGAGAAGTATCTTCTCCTCTTTTGCAATTTTCATAACCTGTTCAAGAGGAACTTTTTCCTCAAGGAACTCCGCAATCTCATAAATCTCCGGGCTTTTAGAATAGGCAAGCACATGCCCCTTGCCTGTATTGATTTCAATCCCGGGGATAAGCAGCATCCCGCGCGGCTTGCATTCCCTCAGCCTTGAATAGGCCTCGGCAGCCCCGACATCCGCGTGCTCGGTTATCGCTATCCCGTCCAGGCCAACCTCCCCCGCCCTCAGCCATATCTTTTCGGGCCTCTGGTTTTTCTCAAGTAAGTGAGTGTGCAGGTCGAAAGTATAAGTTCGCATTCTTGAATATATGTGGCTTGGGATTTAAAAAGGCTTTAGACCCTTGCCTTTAGGAAATCTCTTATCTGGCATGCCAGAATAAAAACCCATCCATTTATATAGGACTTTGCGCTTATTTCTGGCATGAATGGCATGCAGGAACTCAGGGGCATAGAGAAGGACGTATTTGAATTTGTCATGGAACAGTGGCCTGCTTCCTCCCTCGACATTGCGGAGCACTTCGGCCACAACCTCAATGAGAGGGAGGAGTCAAGGCGCGCCTCGACAAAATACACCTACTATCTCAAAAAACTGGTTGAAAAGGAACTGCTGATGTGCAAGAAGGCCGGCAACACTTTGATAGTCTGGCCGCTGGAAGTTGAGAAGCTCCGCACAGTGCAGAATGTTTTGCGGTGATTAGGTGCTCAACCCGTTTTACGACAAGTTCATATTCACCTCAAATTTCAAGTACAGGGCAAACAACTTCTTCCTCCTCGACCTTCCCGTCGCAATTTCCCCCACAGCGCCGCTCGTGCATATTTCTGCAAGAGATGATGAAATGATAAACCGGGTTTTGTACATTTCGACCAAGGAAGCCACGATAAAAGATGTAATACCTCTCCTGAAACTCGACTTCAGGGCAAGGTTTGACGGCTCCCTCAAGCTCTTCGGCAACTTTCTAAGTTCCTCGGGCTGGGGCGAAATATCGATGGTAGATGTCTGCCCAAAGAAGGCCCATGCCATAGTGGGCGTCAGGAACTCGCCAATCGCATCAAGGCTCAAGAAGAAGGCAAAGAACCCTGCAGACCACATCCTAAGGGGCTACTTCGCAGGGCTGTTCACAAAGGCCTTTGGCAAGGATGTCGACTGTGTGGAACTGAAATGCATTGCGTTGGGCGACTCCTCCTGCGAGTTCATAATAAAGCCGCGCGTTGAGTTCTCAAAAGACAAGCCAAGATCAATGCGCCAGCTGCGGGAGAAAACCCCTAAGTAACGTTTATATATTGTAGTTGTATATATTTAAGAGGTGAAATTTGATGGACAAGCTCAAAACAGGCATAGACGGCCTTGATAAGGCGCTGAACGGGGGAATACCCTCGCAGAACCTTGTTCTTGTTTCAGGGGGTGCGGGAACCGGAAAAAGCACACTCTGCCTGCAGTATCTTATGAGAGGCGCAGAAAAGTTCGGGGATAAGGGACTTTACGTTTCAACCGAGCAGAGCAAGGAAGAAATCTACAAGCAGGGCGAATCCCTGGGCTGGAAACTCCAGGACCTCGAAAAGAAGGGCAAATTGATGATTAAATACATCGATATCGTGAAGGGCGGAAACCCATTGGAAGAAATCTACGATGCATACTCAAGTTTCCAGCCAAAAAGAATGGTTATCGATTCACTCACAACACTGACAGACGCAATGCTTATTTCGGGAGAGGTGGAGCAGGCTGCGTTCTCCATGGTGCAGGTTGCGGAATCAATAAGCCCTGTTCCCCGCACAGAGCAGATAGTGGCGAAGAGCATGCTCTATCAGCTTGTCAGCAAGCTAAAGCTCTTTTCCTCAACAGTCATGATGACCTCGGAGCTCCCCGAGGAGACAAACTATCTCAGTGCGGACAACATTTCCGAGTTCATCTGCGACGGCGTAATCGTAATGCACTATCTTGGGGTTGGCGCTGTCGATTTCAGGACGATGCGCATAAGGAAGATGCGCTACACAGACCACGAGAAGGGAACAATCCCTTACGAAATCGGAAAGAATGGCATAGAGATAAAACCACAGGAAATATAGCATCCCCTAACCAAGATGTCGCTTATGGATCCTTTAAGCCTTATCTTTGGCAGCGGCCTATCAACGTATGCTTTTTTCATAACAGTTTATGCCTTTCTTGGGGGCTCCATAAAATACATTGATGATGCCTTTGATGAAAGGGTTTTCTCGAGGCGAAATGCCCTGCTCCTTGCGCCTTTGGTCGGGATTTTCTGGGCGTTCGCAATGTCAATCTCTGCGCCTTCCGCGACAATTTTGGGGGCTGTGGTTCTCGCTGTCCTCCTAACAGGAAAAATCGACACAATCGCATTCCAGGCAGGCCTTGTCAGCATTTTCGGGGTTCTTGCAATCTCGGGCTTTTTCAACTTCATGTGGATTCCCCTTGCGGTTATCGCCTTTGCGGGAATTGTGGATGAGATAGGCAACGACCATGCCGACCGCAACCCAAAAACCCACTTCCTCATAAACAACTTTTTCCACTACCGCTTCACCATGAAACTCGCGGTCCTTGCGTTCGCCTTCCTCGGCACCTTTGGCTGGGTTTACATCTTCGCTTTCCTCGCCTTTGACATAGCCTATCTCCTCGTAACCAAGTACAGCGACGAGCTCCGGCGCCTGCGAAAGTTTTATTATGAACCTAAGACAAATAACATAGCGGGGAAGAAGGTATGAGCGGCAAGCGAAACGAGATAATGGTTGTTCTTAACGATTTGCTTAGGATGGAGGATGTCCTTGCCTGCATGCTCGCAAAAAAAGGTCTTGACGGCATCGTCCCAAAGACCATGAAAGTGAAGAACGTCAACCTCTGGTCTCTGATAAGCAAAACAACCAACACAATCTTCGACCTGATAGACAGGTTCTATGATTACGGCCTTGACAGGCTGTACTTTGAACTGGGGGAGTACACAGTTGTAATCGCAACAGTAGACCGCACATTCTCCCTTGTTGTTGTGATTCCGAGCCTCGCGAACATGGGCCTTCTCGATGTCGAGATAGAGAACTCGAAGCGGAAGATAAAGGAAATCATCAAGCGCAAAGACCCTGCGCCTAGCGCATAAATCTCCTTCTTACCTCTTTCCCTATCTCGAACGCGATTACCCCAATCCCGATGAAAAGCAAGCCTTCGCTCATATAATACAGGTCTCTTTTAGCCTATATATTCCTTAGGTTGAACTATTATCAACGCTGAGGTTGATTATTCGTTCACAGCCCGTACTTCTTCCTAAGGCTGCCGATGCTTTTTGTTTTTAGCCTGCCCTCTTTTATGCCCTGCATTTCTTTCTCAACGCCCCTCCTTACCGCTGAAATCTTTTCCAAAGCCAACCAAATTCCCCCGTTATTTTTCAAGTATTTTTGCATATTTCCCAAGGGCCTCTTTTGGGGTCAGCAGCCTCCTCTTTCCCGCTATCAATTTCCTTGTCCAGTCTCTCAAGCTTCCTGTTGACAAGTTCAATCTCTTCTTCACTGCCGCCATGTTTTCTTCCCATAGTCAAGGCACCTCTCTCCTAATCCACCCCTCTGTCCGCCCTTCCCCCGCATCATACGAAACCTTCCCTGTTCCCATATCAACAAAATACGCACAGCAGTTCGGGAACTCAATCGCCATCAAATCATTGTCACTCATCCCCGCAAGCGTCCCAACCAAGGTCCTCCCCAAACCCTGGTGGCAGGCAACCAAAACCTTCTCATCCTCTCCCATCCCCTTAAGCTCCCCTATGAACCCCTTCAGCCTTTCCTGCATATCTGCGTAGCTCTCCCCGCCCCCGGGGTTTGGCACATTGAACCTGTCCTTCTTCCTTTTCTCATAGAAATCAGCATGCCATTTTTTGGCATCTTTCCTAATCCAGCCATCAAGCTCCCCCATATCAACTTCTCTAAGGTCAGGCCTTTGACTTATCTCAAGATTATGAAACTGGTTGATAATCTCAGCGGTCGCAGCAGCCCTCTCAAAATCACTGGAATAAATCCTGGTTATCTTCTCATCCTTCAGGAGCTCAGCAGTCTTCTCGGCCTGCCCAACTCCCTTCTCGTTCAGCGGCCTGTCTACCCTTCCCTGTATCCTGTCCTCGGCATTCCAGTCGGTTTCGCCGTGCCTTACTATTATGATTTCCATAACATATTCCCCGCCTGGAACTTAATAAGCCTTCAGTTTAGGGGGGGGGTTAACCCGCCAGTTGATTTTTAAAGAACTTCCTGCGCATATCGGTTATGGCTGTAAACCTCATGCTGCCAAAAGTGAAGGGCCAGAACGCCACACCAAAGGACCTTATTGTGACAATCCTAAGCGAGGAGTGGCCGCTCTCTGCAAAAGAAATCCACTCAAAACTAACCAAAGGGTATAGCCTCGCCCTGACATACCGGGCAACCCACAAGACAATTACGCAGCTCGCTGAGCAAGGTGTGCTCAAGAAGAACATGAAAGACTACGAGCTCAACAAGGACTGGATTTCGCAAATCCACGCCTTCAGCGAGCGCCTTCAGCATGACTACTCCGGGAAGGTCCCAAGGGACAAGATAACCTACGACACAACCAACGTAACTTTCAGCACACTTTGGGACATGTATGTCTTTGCCCTCGACACTTTAGAAAACAGGTTCTTCGACCACACAAACAGGGGCATAGGCTCTGTCCAGTGGCGCCACCTTTGGAACTGGTTTCCCCTCGCCTTCTCGAAAAAGGAGTACGACCAGATAGTGAAGGCAACGCAGATGTACAACAACAGAATAATCACATCAAGCGAGCACCCGATAGACAAGTGGGTCGGTGCTTTCTATGACAAGCTTGGCTGGAAGGTGAAATATGGGGTTCCTGTCGCGGATGCCTTTGACATCTACGTTCCCGGGGACACTGTTGTGCAGGTTTTCTTCGCGGAGAACGTCGAAAATGCCCTGAACGACCTCTTCTCGAACCTGAAGGACCCAAAGGACCTTGACCTTGAGGAATTCTACTCCAGCGTCGCATACAAGAAGACCAAGATAGACCTCGTCATCACAAGGAATGCGGAGGTGGCGAACCGCATCCACCGCAGCGTCTGGGGCCAGTTTGGGGAAACTCCACCTGAAAAGAAACCTTAATAACAGTCTTCGACTAAGTATTTCGGTAATATGCTCAAATGCGATGTTTTAGTCATAGGCGCGGGCATTTCAGGAATGATTGCAGCCGCAAAGCTGGCCAAAGACGGAAAGAAAGTAATAGTTATTGAAAAACTCTCGAAAGTAGGGGAGCACACCCTCCCCAAGATAGACATCACCGAAAGCCACGGCCTGGAAGAGATATTCTCCGACCTTGGGATAGAAACACCGCACGCCTCAAACACATCTGTTTGGTATTCCCCCCACTACAAACTCATCTTTAAATCAAAAATAAGCGATTTTTATATTATCCGCGGAACGAAAGGCTCGTTTGGCCAGCATCTATTTTCAATATGCAAAAAGCATGGCGTAAGATTTCTTTTCAACTCCTCACTAAAATCCTTCAGGCAAACTGACAACGAAGTAATTTCCTCAATAGCCTCAAATGGAAAAAAGGAAGAGATATCCTCTTTGTTCCTGATTGAGGCAAGCGGCTCCCGCTCAATTGTAAGAAAGCTTCTTGGGATAACCCCAAAAAGAACGGTCACGATTGCAGCCTACGGCCAAACCCTGAGAGGGCTGAATATTCCCGCTAATGAAACCTATATCTTTTTGGATTCAGGATATGCTCCGGGGGGCTATGTTTTCATTGGAAAAACAAAGGGTGATTTTGGAGTCGCATCCGTCGTGGTTAACCAGGCAAAAGCCAAAAAATCACTCAAGAATTACCTTTCCGAATTTCTAAAGAACAATCAGGTAGCAGCAGCCCTGCTATCTGGCGCGAAAAAAGACAACGAATTCCAGGGCTCTTGCGCAGTTTCCCAAGTGGATAAACAAACTTTTGGAAAGGTACTCCTGACAGGAGACGCAGCCGGAACCATAGATCCTTTGTTCGCCTATGGCGTAAGGCCCTCCATAATCTCCGGCTATCTTGTCGCTAAATCGATAATTGAAAACAACACCACGTCTTACGAAAAAAACCTCCAAGAGGCCCTCCTAGACTCCAACAACAAAAGCTGGCCCCTGCGCAGATTCGCAGACCGTCTCTCCAACAGCGATTTTGATTTTATTGTCAAAACTCTTGACAAAATATCTGAAAAGACTGATCTTGATGAGTTTTTTGAGAAACCTTCAAGCCAAGTGGGAGCTTTGCTGAAGAGTGCGGTTCTCAATCCTGTTTCCTCATCTCAGGTATTAGCCAAGCTTGCCCTAAGCTTTTTTGTTTAACTTTTCAGCAGCCGCCTTGGCGCTTTCAACCGCGGCATCCATTGAGGGGAGTCCCATAAAATCCCCACATACTGCGAAGTTATCAAACCTAATGGAGTTTATCTTTTCTTGCGCCCGCATTAAGGAGGCGTTGTGGATTGGCAAGCCATATTCCCAAAGGATAAACTTCCCGCCTAGAATTTCATTTTCGATTCCCGGGAACATACTTCCTGCAATCTCCCTAACGATTTTTTCAGCATCAACTTTCTTCCTAATCGGGATCAGCATACTTATGAGTTCCTTATCTGCCTTAGCCCCATAGAACCGTGCTTCATTGATCACTGCCCCCGCAACACTTTCCTCTTCCGGGAACATTCGGCCAGTTTCATTTCCAAGATTCCTGCTCGATGTCTTCAGCAAACCATAAACACACCCGGCATATTCCACCCTGCCAAGCGCGCTCTTTAGGTCGCTGTGCCCTACTATTCCCTTCAACTCTCCCGTAGGAATGCCTGAGATGACCGATGCTTCTCCAACCGAAATTTCCTTTCCTTCTGCAGTAAGGGAAGATACTGTGTTCTCTTCAAATTCGATGGATTCTATCCTCTCCCTTTTCACTGAAATCCCCGAAGACAACTTTTCGATAATCCTTTTCATGCCTCCTTCCGGAACATAACACTCGCTGAAGAATGTACTGAAAACAATCGCCCCATAAAGTGTGGACATCTCCTTTGGCTTTGCAAATGTTATTGCCCTTGCAAGGGCTTCCGGAAACCATTGGGTATCCGACCCAATATTGTTCCTGTACCACTTCCCGAAATCGGTTGTTAAGAACTCCTTGGACGGCTCTTTTTCCATCTCCTCACAGGCGGTCAGCATCTCCCTTATCGGTCTTTTGAGGTTGCCATCATTTACGGCATCCTTAATCACAATCGGCTTCTTGTCATAAACCACCGAAAGTCCCCGCATATCAAGGGGCCTTTTTTCCTTATCAAGCCCCAACCCGCAAACAAGGTCCCATACTGCCTTATCCGCCCTGCAGAAGAACTTGGCTCCCGCATCCACAGGCACCCCGTTCCCGTCCAAGGTCCTTATCCTTCCGCTCGCCCCCGCAGGGTCATATACCGTTGCAGTTTCCCCCCTCCTAAACCTGGCAGCGGAAAGCCCCGCAAGCCCGGCTCCGATAAAAACCGTTTTCTCCATGGACTATATATGCACAACCTCCCATTAAAACCTTTTTATACTAGAACGTCGCCAATATACTCATGTGCGAGTTTTGCAAGGAACATAACCGGAAAAAGTGGTATTTGGACCCTAATAATTTCAAGGAGGCTATGCTGGAGAACCCGCAAAGAAAAGCGATCCTTGAGAAAGTTGCTCAAGGGTGGGACTATTACATGCGGGACAGTAAAAAATATGTAAATTGGGGAAAAACACCAGTGCTCGGAAAATTTTTTAGACCTTTTATTAATGACGTAATCAAGTATGAGCATGCTGGTCAGGTAATCAACTTAGAAGATGCTTTAGCAATGGTTGATCTTGCAGACAACCACGTGGTCTTTCCTTGTGCGTGTAGAAAGTTAGTGGGAAATGATGACAAATTCTGTTGTATTAATTTTGGACCTATGCGGGACCTTTCCACGCGGGAATCAAAAATGGAAGAGGTTGACAAGGAAGAACTTAAGTACCGTATAAAAGAGTTCCATGCCGAAGGGCTTTTCTTAGAAGCATTGTATGTAACTGCACCTTTTCCTATCGCAATTTGTTCTTGCGATAGAAAATATTGTATTGCTGCAAAATATCGTTTTGAGTTCCAGTATCCCATGAGTTTGATGAAGGGACATGAAGTTGCAGTTGTAGATCCTTTCAAGTGCAATGGAGATGATTGTGGATATTCCTGCATGTTACGTTGCCCTTTTGGTGCGATGTATATCGATCACGATAAATCTAAAATCGTGGTAGACCCAAAGAGGTGTTTTGGCTGCGGGTTGTGCGTACCTGAATGTAAGAAGGGGGCATTATATTTGAAAGATAGGCAAACGGTCCCGGGGGCGGCAGGGCTATGGTAGAGATTGACCAATCAAAGTGTTTAGGTGCGGACAAATGCGGAAAGTGCATGGAAATTTGTCCCGTCGGAGTTTTTATGAATGTCCCCATAGGTAAGTTCAAGCCTAACACAGAACCTAGCGATTTTGAAGTTTTGCCTTACTATAACATTAGTTGCTATGCTTGTGGGGCTTGTGTGAAGGTCTGCCCCGCAAAATGTATCAGTCTTGAAAAACCGAAAAAGTAACTCTTCCGTAATTATTGAAAACAGCCTTTTCTGTTTTTGTCTTAGAGTGTTCCCCTGCCACGAATAGTGAGAGGTATGGGTCGCCCCCAATCTTCTCATCGATTGTATTCTTAACCTCATACATTTTGAAACCAAGTGCGCTTGGCAATGTTCCAACCTCAACGAATAAGGTAAAAACCTTTTCCCTATGACCAAGTTCTTCAATATTCTCCTCTAATGTTTCGAAAAATCTTTGATGGGAGGTGTAATAAAGCTCCAAATAGTCACTTTTTATTATTTGGTTAGTGTTACAGCTCTCCCCAAAAAACAGGCCCACTGGGAAAGCATATTTAACACCATCTTCCTCGTACCCGAGTGGAAAGTAGAATGTCTTGTCAAACACGCCTCCTACTGTCGGAAGTTTCCACTCAGGCGGCCAATGCATCAATTCATTAATATAATACTTCACGGCAGGCATATTGTTAGCTTGGGTGAAGCACATATTTCTCCAGCCCCTATTTACCTTGAACTTCTTTCCTGAGTGAACAACATTTGGTGATTCTCGAATAATCTCATAATCATTATCGAAACATAATTCCATAATTGCAATGCCATTTTTAGTTATGCGATTTCCTAAAAATTGACAATGGTTGGTATCTGAAGTGTCGTCAAATGTTGAGATTCCTGCAATTTTGTGTTCGGGAGATAATCTCTCTATTTCTTTTAGCACTTCTTCTTCCCATGCGTCTCCGTAACCTAACTTTTCAGAGATTATGAAAAGGAAATCATGCAATTTCTCAACTAGGCGGTTTGGTATCATTTTTATTATAGATTGTGTAAGAGGATTTGAAAGTAAAGTGGGGTTGAGTGGTGCGGGCGTTATGGTGAAAAGAACCTTGTTCTTTTTTTCACAGCGGTGCTGTAAAATTGGTGCCAGCGCTTCATGCGTGGCTTTCACAGGATTTCCACGAATCCCTTCCGCAAAACCAGATCTGAATTCTGCATTTTTGTCGCGGCCGGCAAAAATAACAGCGCCTTTTGTAAAACAACCTTTTTTGCATATGAATGCAGTAACAGTTCCGCCAGTAATTTGGCAGTCCTCCCCGAAAGGAGCTTTGAGTAATCTAATGATTTCTCCCGCATTTTTGTTATAATGGAACGTCGTAAAAAGCATGATAAAATCAGGCTTTCCTCCTAGGCTCCCTGAAACACCATCAAAAAGTTGCTTTGCAACCTCTTCAGGAGCATCACTTTGGCTCACCGCCATTCCAACTTCAAAAACCATACCTTAAATTGTGCTCTTAAGTATTAATTGCTTTCGGTTCTTCAGGAAACCTTTTTATTAACTTCGACCTCTCTTCTAGCGGTCAATATGCATATTCCGGATGGATTCCTATCATTGCCGATTGCACTCATTTGCTGGATTATAGCTATAGCGGTCGTTTCCTATGCGCTTAAGGACTCAAGGAAGAACATTGATAAAAGCAAGCTCCCTCTTATCGCCGCCCTTGGAGCCTTCGTCTTCGCAGCGCAGATGCTTAATTTCCCTGTTCTGGGTGGAACTTCAGGGCATCTCATAGGGGGCGCGCTCCTCGCAATCCTGCTCGGCTTCAGCCCCGCGGTTGTTGCCATGACATCTGTCCTCTTCATACAGGCATTCATTTTCCACGATGGGGGAATCTTTGCCCTCGGCGCAAACATCCTGAACATGGCAATCCTTGCGCCGCTTGTTGGCATTACCCTAAAGAAATTTATCAGAAACGATTATCTTGCGGTTTCTGCAGCTTCTGTGCTTTCGGTTGTTGCCGCAGCAGCCCTCGCCTCGGTTGAGCTCTACTCATCCGGCGTTGTTGCTTTCACTGAAATAATGTTCGCAATGGTCCCTGTCCATGTCCTGATTGGACTTGGCGAGGCAATAATTTCGCTTGCTGTGTTCGCCTTTGCCGCCAACAAAGTTCCCGCGTTCAACTTCACAACAAAGCGGCTGGTTATGGTTTCAGTGGTGCTTGCGCTTTTCCTTAGCCCTTTTGCCTGCGCCTACCCCGACGGTCTTGAGAAAATCTCCGAGGACATGCACTTCGACAGCCTTGCGATTGATTCCATGACTCCCCTGGCAGTGATGGCAGATTACCTCTTCCCTTTCATAGAGAATGAGGCAGCCGCGACCGCGCTCGCGGGCTTCTGCGGCACTTTTCTTGTTTTCGCCTCGCTGTTTCTCATCCTAAGGCGCTGACTTCAACCATTTGGTTTAAAAGCAATTTACCTTATGTATAAGATATGGCGATAAAGCTTACTTTGCCATCAATAGGTTCAGGCTCTTCCAAGGACTCGGTTGTTTCAATCCTTGCGGCAGAATGGCCCATTAGCGCGCAGGAAATTTACAACCGCCTGAAGAAAGCCTTCGGCGGCGAGATATCCTACCGGGCGGTCCATAAAACACTAAAATCACTTGTGGATGAAAAGGTCGTCGAAAAAGTCGGCAAGGACTACAGGCTTAACAAGGACTGGATTTCCAACCTCAAAAGGTTCAGCGATTCCCTTGTCGTAGAGTATGAGAACGGCTCCCCTAAAATCGACTATGGGCATTTCAAGCCCCTGCATATTGTTTTTGACAATTTCTTTGACACAGGGGTTTATCTCATAAGTGAGTTCTATGCTAACCTCCCAAACCCCGAGAGGAAGGCGTGTGTTTGCTTCTGGAACCATGCCTACCCGAGTGTCGGCGTTCCGCGCAGGGAGCTTGAGGTCATGAAGAATCTTTTCAGTTCCGTCTCGCATTATGGCATCGCAAGGTGCAGCACCCCGCTTGACAAATATTATTCGCGCGGGCTTTCCTCACTTGGCAAGAAGTCGGTTGTCGGATGCGACTTCTCCCCTCCGACGGACACCTTCATACAGGGCGATTACATCATGCAGATAATTCTGCCTGTCGCGATTAAGAAGAAGATGGAACGCTTCTATAGCCGTATAAAGGACGCTGCCGACCTAAACCTGAAGGATTACCTCGACGATGTCCTTTCCGCAAAGGCGAACATCAACGCCATGATTTTCAAGAACCCTGAGCTCGCAGACAAGTTCAGGCAGGAAGCAATCGACATATACAACGACCCAAAAAGCGAGAGGGTGGAATAATGCCCCTAACCGTAACCCTCCCGAACATAAGCTCTCCTGCAACAACAAAAGACCAGATAATTTCCATTTTGAGCAACCTGTGGCCCCTCTCCGCAAAATCCATACACACAACGATTAAGCGGGAGTTCGGCTCCGAAGCGAGCTATCAGGCTGTACACAAGGCACTGAAGGACCTGCAGAAAGACAAGGTAGTCGCAACCGAAGGCAAGGACTACAAGCTGAATTCCGAATGGCTGAAAAATATCAAGTCGTTCAGCGACCGCGTTATCGAGAATTACGAGAACTGAAAGACAAGCGACTTCTCCAACTTCGGGCCGATGCACCTTGTTTTTAGCCGCTTCCTTGAGCTTGCGCGCTTTGTGATAAATGAGTTCTATCCGAAGTTTCCAAACCCTGACGATAAGGAAGATGTCTGTTTCTGGAACCATGTTTATGGCCTGTTTGGCCTCACGGAAATCGAGATGGCGAACCTTGCCAAGATGTTTTCCGGGGGGAAGCACTTTTCGGTATGCAAAAATGACTCGTTCATGGACCAGATGTTTTCTGATGCCTATGGGAAGCTCGGAAAGAAATGCGTCTGCGGGAAGGAGTATTCAGGGAATGTTGAGACCTATGTCCGTGGGGATTTTGTTTTCCTTGGCTATTACCCTGTCGAGTTCAGGAAAGGGACCGATGATTATTACGCAAGCATTAACTCCCCCGAAGAATTTGACCAGATAGACTTCATGCAGAAAGTGCCCTTCGCAAAGGGCGAGTTCCACGCAACAATAATAAAGGATCCCGCCCTTGCCGAGAAGTTCAGAAAAGAAGGGATGAAGTTTTTCAGGCCTCCCAAAAACCAATAGATTTATATATATCTATACATATATAAATATATATAAACCAAAACCGTGGGAAGATGAAATCACAGACCGAGATAATCCATTACCCCAACCTCAAAACTGTCCTTGAGGTCGAGAAGGTCCTGAAAAGCTCGAATACCCTCCTGAACAAGGAGCAGATAAAGGAGAGGCTCCCCGCGAAGATAATGCACCAGACCCTAAATGTCATTCTCGATTACCTTGAGGACAGCGGGAAGATACTTGCGACAGGGAAGGGCATCATCTGGACGTTCAACGAAAGCCCGAAGTTCAGGGAGCTTAAGGAAAAAAGCGTAAGGGTGCGCTGATGCCGAAGGCCCCTGAAAAGGAAATCCAGGTCAGGTTTTCTCCGGAGTTTGACACAGGGTACGGGAAGCTTCTTGCGGAGGTCGAAGGGGAAAGGAGGCGCGGGATAAGGAACTCATCCAACAGCCAGCTCCTCAGGGCAATCGACAGGGCAATTGAACAGCTTTCAATCGAGCCCGCCTTCGGCATACATATCCCTAAAAACCGAATCCCGAAGAAATACCTGAAGGAATACGGGATAAACAACCTCTGGAAGTTAAATTTGCCCGGCGCATGGAGGCTGCTCTACACCCTTGACACCGGGAAACTTGAGATAGTGGCAATCCTTCTTGAGTACATGGACCATGGGAAATACAGCGGGCTGTTTGGCTATAAGAAAAAGTAACTTTCAACCTTCGAAGTAATTCATAACCGCCTTCTTGTGCTTATCTGCAATTTCCTTATTCCTGATCAAGGTCATCTGTATCTGCGCCGGACCATAATAGGCCTGTAGTATTCCTGCGTGTTTATCTCCTCGACCGATTTTGTCTTCCTGTAAATCCCCTGGAATTTCCTCTTCAGCTCCGGGGGGAAGAAACACTGGAGGACAAAGTCGCCCTGCGCAAGGTAAGTGTAAGGATAGTCAAATTTCTTGATGCACTTTGTCAGGAAGCCGCTCTTCTCCCACAGGCCG
Organism: uncultured archaeon; assembly: GCA_964540145.1. Taxonomy (GTDB): domain Archaea; phylum Iainarchaeota; class Iainarchaeia; order Iainarchaeales; family CAZILS01; genus CAZILS01. Next base: position 24,052 of record CAZILS010000003.1, read on the forward strand.
TTTATCAGGCGGGCTCTCGCACTGTCGCCCCTGTAACCAGTATAGCCGCCCTTTGCGCAGAGGTCCGCGAACCATGCATATTCCTCCACCGACATGGTGAGCAAGGAAACAGTAAAATCCTGGAAAATATACCACCTGTCCTTGGTTGAGAAATCTGTGCTGGAGTGCAGGAGCTGCAGCGCCTTGTTTCCCCAGTCCTTGAACGAGCTGCAGAAATAAACCTTTGAGCCCTCCTCAGCAGGCGCGGTATCTTCAATCCTTTCCTCAAGCTCCGCGAGCGAGTTTTTCATCTGGTTGAGGTAAAAAGGGTTGAGCCGGAACAAATTGTTCGCCTTGCTCAGCACCCCTTCGCTGTCCATCTCCTTCAGCGCCTTATGAACCGCCTGGTAGGTTATGCTTTCGCTCCTGCGCAAATCGTTGTAAATCTCCTTTGCGGCTAAAGGCCACCTTTCGGAAAGAACCCCAATTATTTTTCCCTTTTGTGGTTTTCTGGTCTGCGAACAGAGGGAAATTATGTATAAAAACTTTAAATTTCCCACGCTCACGCAAAGCAGGCCTCTTTTTCTGCCTCTTTGGTTTTTGCTTTTTCCCTCCCACTTTCCGCAGCCTGCGCTTCGGGGCCGCGCTCCGCCAAATCTATCAGGAAGTTCAAAGCCATTTCCATATCGGGGACTTTTGCCTTGCCCCCGAACAGCTCAATTATCCCTGCTTCCGCAAGGTCGTTCAATGCCCTGCACAGCACAGAAGGGGACATTGTGCACATCTCCTGCAGCTCCACTATTCCTGTTTCGCCGAGCCTGCCGAGCAAGGCGAGAACCCTCGCATGCTCCGCCCTGAATGCGGGAAGGAGAGGCTCCTTCGCCAGCATGTACATCGCGCTCTCCGCAAGGGAGATTCCTTTTCTTTCCATTAACCCACCCCACTTTTTGTTAAATGGAAACATCCCCCGCCGACACGTCCGGCGGGTACGGCGCCTATCTAAAGATAGGCGTAGCTCGCTCCGCTCGCATCGTGACAGCGGGGGACTATTTACCGGCACCTGCTTGCAGGATGAGTAACCTGCGCAATCAGTGTTAATATAGATGAGGTTGAATGGAAGTAAACCCGCAGGTTGATTTTCAATCAATAGAGAATATATAAATATGGTTCTGAAGATTAATAGGTGTCTAAATGGGGTCCACAATTACAGAGAAGATACTGGCCAATGCCTGCGGCAAGGATATGGTCAAGCCGTTTGATTTTGAATGGGTTAAGGCGGACGCTTTAATGACCCACGACCCATGTTCTCCCGGGGTTTTTGGGGAATTCAAGAAGCAGTTCGGGAAAGATGCAAAAGTATGGGACCGCGAGAGGCACATAATGATTCCGGACCATTTCATATACACGACTGACGCGGTGGCCAACAGAAACCTTGATTTAATGCGGGACTTTGCTGCGTCGCAGGGAATATCGAATTTCTATGATTTTGGCTCCCCGGATTACAGCGGCGTGTGCCACATTACTCTTGCGCAGTTTGGGCACATCCTGCCCGGAGAAGTTTTATTTGGCACGGATTCCCATACTGTTACAGGGGGGGGGCGTTTGGGGCCTTTACTGCAGGGGTTGGGAATACGGATGCCGCCTTCATCTTGGGGGCAGGAAAACTTTTCATAAAAATTCCCCCCTCACATAAGTTTATTTTTGAGGGGAAAAAACCGGATTATGTCACAGGCAAGGATATGATTCTTGCGGTCTTAAGGGATATTGGCGTAGATGGGGCGACATACGGCTCCATGGAATTCTGCGGGGCTGTTACAGATAAGTTGAGTGTTGAGGAAAGGATGACCGTCTGTAATATGGCTATTGAGGCAGGGGCAAAAAACGGGATAATGGCGCCAAACAGGGAAACGATTGAATATGTCAAGTCCAGAACAAGCAAAAAGTTCAGGGGTGTTGAGAGTGATTCCGATGCGGATTATACCTCGGAAAAGGAGTATGATGTTTCCGAATTCCAGCCGCTTATTGCAAAGCCCCATTCCCCCGCCAATGTTTGTGAGGTTAAGGATGTTGAGGGAACGAAGCTTGACCAGGCATTTATCGGGTCTTGCACAGGGGGAAAGACTGAGGACCTTGTGATGGCAGCCGGGATTCTTGAAGGAAGGACTGTTTCAATACCGACTTATGTTGTCCCCGCCACAAGAAAAGTGCTCGCGGACATTGTGGCAAAAAAAATAAGCGGCAAGAGTGTTTTTGAAATACTTTTGGAATCTGGGGCAAGCCTTTCCACGGAGCCGTCCTGCGGAGTCGATTGCGGTACTGCTTGTGTATGCCTATATGGCAGTTGTCCTCTACAACCGCCTGCGCCTGTTCCTTGCGCCGGCAGCATTCCTTACTGGAAACTCAATAAGGGAATCTATCGATAAAAGCTGGGCCATTACACAAGGGAACGCCCTTAACGTATTGCTCGTAGTGCTTGTCACCTCCATCCTCTCATGGTTCATCTTGCTTGCGGGCTTCTTTGCATCGCTTATTCTGGCAATGGTTTTAGGAATCTTTTCCGATATACTCCGCACCTTCGCCCTTTTTGGGACAGTTTTTGTAGCCTACATATACGCCCTATGTGCGGGCGCGGTTGCCCAATCAGCACTCTACGCAGAACTAACCTCCCAAAAAACACCCCCTTAAATAAACAATTCCGCATATTCGGTGCGGTGCAAACATGGATTTTGTCCGCATACTGAAGTTCGGTTTTTCATGGTTTGGAGATAAGGAAACCTGGAAGTATCTCTTTGCAATATTCGGGATTATGGTTCTTTCGTTTATCCTTGCTGTGCTTGTAGGCTATGCTGCAATTCTGCTCCCTGCTGCGCCGGCAGTGCCTGCAGGTGCGGGCGGGATTGCAGTAGGGGCTGTGGCACTCCTAATCGGTGTTGCGGCGACGCTTGCAATTACAAAATTCTTTCTGCAAATCTACGCCATCGCAATGGAGAAGGAAAAGATTAAGGCAATCAAGGTCGGGTGGGGTTTGGCGGTTGGCTACTTTATCATGAACATTTTACGCGCGCTGTATATAGTTTTCTCTGTGCTTAACCTGAAGTACTTCGCGATACTTGTGGTTGGAACCTTGCTTGCAGGCGCAGGAATATTCCTTACCGCGCCAACAGGGCTCCTGGGGCTTCTCCTGATTGCGTTCGGCTCAATCTTCCTTGCGGCATACGCGGTTGTGCTTATCCATAATTACCTGAGGCTGATGTTCGCGGAAGTCTTCTATCTCCGGGAGAACATTTCAATGGCCGCAGCATTGTCAAAGTCCTGGAACCTTACCGAAGGGCACACTATTCTTGTTTTCATAGCGATGTTCATACTTGTGCTGCTTCGCATGGCCGCCGGCTTTGCCCTTATTTTCCTGTCGCTTTTTATGGGTCTGGGCTTTATGGTAAACATTGCCCTGATTGCGCTTTTTGCCATACTCAGGATACTGGTGCAGCTGATTACCTTTGGCGTATCAACCTACTACAATGTTGCCATCTTCACCGAACTTTCAAAGCCCAAGTAAGTTTTAAATACAACAACCGCCTTCTAATTAAAGATACTATGGACTATTCCGAGGTAATCAAGTTCGCGTTTTCCTGGTTAAAGGATGTTAAAACCTGGAAATACGCCGGGGCAATGATGGGAATCCTTTTCCTGCAAACAGTTATTTCGGTTCTGCTTCTCGGGAACTCCTACACAACAGGTTTTACCCCGGGCACAATTTCCTCGGCAATAAATGTTATACTTCTGCAAGTTGTTATCTGGCTAGTGGCCACACTGTCGGTAATGTATCTTTCAGTGCTTATCCTGCTTAGGGCGATGGACCTTGCGGGCTTTAAGCACGAGCCCATGGCCGCGGGGAAGTTTGTCCGTTACATCATCCTGCTTATCGCAAATTACTTCGCCGCAATGCTCTCACTTTTGCACAGAAAAGGCTTGCTCGTCCTGATAACAAGCGTTCTCCTCGTAATCTTCGGGGAAATAATCGCAATGGTTGCGGGAGGCGACCAGGCAATATCATTGGTAAGTGTTATAATGCTCGGCCTCGGGGCAATCCTGGCAATCCCTGTGCTTGTGTTCTGGATTTACAACAGCTTCAGGCTTTTCGCCTCCCCGCTGTTTTTTGTCCAGCACAGGCTTGGCATAATCGAGTCCATAAAGAGCTCGTGGAAATTGACCAAGGGAAGGGTAACGGAGATATTCATTGCAGAAGTCCTCTTTGGTTTTGTACTGCTCGGTGTTTTAATTGTATTTGGAATTGTAAGCCTCGCGGTATCAGTGCCAATCACCGTGGCACTTATGTTCACAAGCCCTATGGTGGTTGCAATCACCAATGGCCTGCTGAACGCAATATCTGTATCAATAACCAGCGCGCTCACCATGTTCTTCCTAACGGGGCTTTACATCGAGCTGTTCAGGGAGCACGGCATTGAGAAGCCGAAACAGCAGAATGTAGTTCCTGCGACAGCGCCCGCCGCACCAAGGCCGTCGACCATGCTATAGGTGCATTCCCTATTTGATAATCAGTTCTAATCAGCGAAAGGTAACCCTAGCATCCACAGCAGTAACCTTCCTCTCATTCGCAATAACAGGATTCAAATCCAGCTCGGAAACATTTTCCTTCTCCATCAGTTTCCCAACTTTTAAAATAGTGCTCTCCAGCTCATTGAGGTTAACGCCCTTCTTTCCCCGGTAGCCTTTCAGTATGGGGTAGGCTTTTATCTCCTGCATCATGCGCCTTGCGTCTTTCCTGCGCAGGGGGCACACTCCTATCGAAAAGTCCTTGAAAATCTCAACGAAAACTCCCCCCAAACCGAACAAAACTGTGGGGCCGAACTGCACATCATACTTCCCGCCTATAATCACTTCCTTACCCTTGACCATTTCCTGGACAAGCACCCCCTGAACTCCCTTCAATCTCTTCATCCCGGAAAAGGCAGATTTCGCCTCAGTGAAATTCTCAAGCCCAACAGCCACTCCTCCAACATCGGTCTTGTGGGAAATTTTTTCGGAAACAACCTTCATCGCCACCGGAAAACCGACACTTTCGCACGCCTCGTGCAGTTCATCAAAATTTGAGGCAGCCCTGTGCCTTGCTATATGTATGCCATATTTCTTGACCAAGCCCAAAGAATCGACCAAACCAGCCATATACCGAAGAAAAGCGCTATTTTATATATAAAAGTGTTGTTTTTCTAATTACCTATGATAAAGCTAAAATGCCTCGGCGCAAGCCAGGAAGTGGGAAGGAGCTCATTCCTTGTGGATTCAGGGGACAAGATACTTCTCGACAGGGGCGTAAAACTAACCCCGGGAGACACTCTCTACCCTTTGCCGGTTGAGACAAACCTCTCCGCAGCGATAATTTCCCATGCCCACCTCGACCACTCGGGGCACCTCCCCTCCTTGTTCACGGCTGCGGACTGCCTCTGTTACATGACCCCCCCGACACTTGAACTTTCAAAATTGCTCTGGTCCGACACCCTCAAAATAGCGGGCTACGAAGGGCTGGTTGCGCCCTTCACAAAGGAGGAAATAAGAAGGGCGGATAAATTCACATTCCAGGCCGGCTGGAAAAGGCCGCTTGACATAACAAACAACACAAGGATGACCTTGTACGATGCCGGCCATATCTCGGGGGCATCGATGGTCAAGCTCGAGACCGCGGGAAAAAACATACTTTACACAGGCGATTTCAAACTGGAGGAGCAGAGGCTGTACAAGGGCGCTGATTTCAAGAGTGTGGGAAACGTTGATACGGTAATCATCGACTCAACTTATGGAGACCGGGACCACCCTCCAAGGGAAAAGGTCGAGAAGGAGTTTGTAAGGGCTGTAAAGGAAGCACTGGAAGGGGGCGGGCATGCTTTGGTTCCTGCCTTCGCCGTCGGAAGAAGCCAGGAGATGATTGACATCCTGGTCGAGCATAAGGTCGATGCCGACATTTATTTGGATGGGATGGGAAAGACAGCCGCAAAAATAATGCTGGACCATCCCCAATACTTAAGAAACCCGAAGTTCCTGAAGAAGGCCTTGGACAAGGCGAAGTGGGTTAAGAACATAAACATGCGGAAAAAAGCCCTGAAAGAACCGAGCGTAATCGTCACAACCGCAGGCATGCTGAGCGGGGGCCCTGTATACGCATACCTCCCCGAAATTTACAAGGACAAAAGGTCAAAGCTCTTGCTCACGGGCTACCAGGTCGAGGAAACCCCCGGAAGGATTTTGAGGGAAACAGGAAAGATAAACCTGGATGGGCTGAATGTCGAGGTTAAGATGGAAGTGAAGCAGTTTGACTTTTCTGCGCACGCCGGCCACACAGAACTCATAAAGGCAGTCTCAAAGCTCAACCCGGAGAAGGTTGTCTGTGTCCATGGGGATGAGAACGTAACAACCAAGTTCCGGACCGAGCTTAAGAAGAAGGGCTTCGATGCCTATGCCCCCGAGCTTGGCGACGAGATTATCCTGGGGTGAGGGCGTGAAAAGGTTCTGCCCGAAGTGCGGCACCGGCAAAGGCCCGTTTGTGAAAGGATTCTGCAAAAACTGTTTTCTGGAGAAGTTTCCAATAGTTGACCTCCCCGAGAAAATAGGCATCGAGTTCTGCAAACGCTGCGGCAAGGTGAGGCACAGGGGAAAATGGGAGGAGCAGGGCGAGGCGGTTATGGAGGACATCGCCCTCTCAAAACTGAAAGCGCCCGACCTTCAAAACCCCGAAACAGAAGTTTCCCTAAAGCCAAACGAGGACGGCACAACCCTAGCAACAATTAAGATAAAGGCGAAGTACCGGGGCGAGGAAATTGAACTTGAAAAGGAAGCCCTGCTAAAGCCTGTGAGTGGGATTTGCGACGCCTGCATGAAAATAAGCTCCAATTACCATGAGGCAATCCTCCAGCTAAGGCAGGAGAAAACCCCCTCGAGGAAGGAGGCAGATGTGCTAATCGCGGAAACCAAGAAGGCGCTTGAGGGCCTTAGGCGGGGGGATGACCTCGCAAGAATAGTCGGCACAGTGACAGTCCCGAAAGGCATTGACATAATGCTGGGGTCGAAGCGCGCCGGCAAGATAGTCGCGCAGTATTTTGCGCAGAAAGACAACTCCGAAATAAAACGTTCCCACAAGTTAACAGGTATCGACAAGAGCGGGAAGGAAAAAAGAAGATACTCGTTCTGCGTGAGGGTCAGCCCTCGTACTTCTTAAGCGCATTGGTTATATCGCCCATTTGCTTCTTCGTGACAAGCAGCGGTATCTTCTCATACTCCGCAATCTTAACCGCAACAGGGTCTATCTTGTCAACGCCGTGCAAAACAACAATGCTCGGCTTCATGTCGGTGCTGAACCTCCCGACCTTCACCGCAATCAAAGGGCTTCTCCCTGTTTCGACCTGCCGGAAAATCAAAGCTCGTTCCGGAGTTTTCCCGTACATCTTCATGTACTCGTGCACAGGAACCTCGATAATCACTTTCAAAGAGTCGATAAGAGTGTAACCGTAAATCTCGACCTTTTTCAGCTTTCCCGGGTTTGCAACAACCGTCGCGCCGATCCTGTCGGCAAACTCCTTCCCGTTAACCGCCTTCGGAAACTCGTGGATGTCAAACACTTCCGAGCTCGGCGCAAAATCCTTCTCAAGCTGCTTCCTTATCTTCGAACCGCGGTTTTTGTCAATCTCAAGAAGGGAATCAACAAGCCTTGAGATGACCCCTATCCCCGGGCTTTTTCTTCGCCCCCCTTCATAATCTGAAATTGTCGAGGAGGAAACCTTAAGGAATTTGGAAAGCTCTGTCTGGGAAACGCCGAAAATCTCCCTCCACTTTTTCATTGCGCTGCCCGGGTCCTTGGAAAGGGTAATCTCCCCTGCAACAGTCATTGCGAGCTGGTCCATATCGTATATCTATGCGTTTACGGATTTAAAATAGTTTCGTTGATGGTCGATTATGGCAAAAATCTAAAACCGCTCGTGCTTCCTCTGCCTCGTCTTGCGCAGCACCATCTCATCAAGAAGCTCTTTTTTCCGCCCCCTTCATTTCAAGAATAAAACTTCGCCCCGGTGTTTAAACATTCAGGATTTTCTGGGCTTTAGCATGTATTCGTAAAATGCAAGAGGTTCTCCCATAATAAGCCTAATTCCCTTTGAGTCGGAATAGGCCATAATCACAGCTTTGCGGATTGCTGTTTCGCCCGGCTTTTTGTAGGTAACGGTTTTCCTCCTCCTCCTTAGCCCCAGCCCGGCGCATGCTGCGTCAAAATCCCTGAGCTCCTGCTCCGGCAATTCTTTCCCGGAAAGACCGGCATAGGTCTTAACAAACACACAGCTGTTTCTCTTTTGGATTTCCTGCATCAGTTGGCCTATGCACCTCACTCTCCACCCCCCATAATAGGTCGCCCACTTTCTTTCAAGCCCCCTTTCCCGGTTCTTCAGGCCGGGGTTTCCCTTTGTCATGAAGTGTGCCTGGGCATAGTTCCTCTCATAGACAGGGGGGTTTGTGCCCTTTAGAAACTTTAAATTTACGGTTCCTATCGCCCCGGGATTGAACTGCGCTGGCCCGCCTTTCTTAACTTCCTTTGCGGCATCCCTGAACAGTTCCATATGCTCCATTTTCGGGAACGCCACCGCGATAAGATTTTTTGTGGAGGGTGTTTCGGCATGGAGAATGAGCATCTTCCCGGTTTTTACCGCGCGGTATTCGTTGAGTTCGCCCTTCTTCACGGGTCTTTTCTCAATCAGCATCGTCTTTTTTGAGGATGCCTCCCTCCATGCCCTCTTCAGAACCTTCTTCTCCACCGCCATACAAGAAACACGCCCCTTCCCGGAATATAATCTTTTGCCCCTCACTCCGTCCCGCGCCGGAAATAATACTCGAGGCCCCGTGAGTCCCCGACCATTATTACTTCCTTGCCCTTCTTTGAGAATGTGATGAAGCCGTCCCTGCCTCCTGCTTTAAGGCCAAGTTCCTTCGCCAAACTCCTAAGGTCCTGCATGGTGCCTTTCGCCTTTCCCTCCGAAAACCTCGAGAAGTTCCTCCCGGTCTCAACCAAAAATATGCCGTTCTGTTCCGTTGCGATTTCCGCCATCCTTTCGAACAGCCGTTTCCTCCAGTTGCTGTAGTTCCTCAATATTTTTTTGCTTAGCCCCGGCATGCCCCCGCCGAGATTTTTGCCGCCCTCCTTTATCCCATGGAATTGCGCCTCATTCATTATTATGAATTCTTTTCCCATAATCTTCGCCTCGGAAGCGATAACCGTTCCCACCGCCCCGGGGTTTGAGTGTGCGGGCCCCCCAAACATCACGCCCCTCGCCGCCTCCCTGAATTCGGCGGAGTGCTCCTTTTTTGGAAAAGCCACAGCATGTGTGTGGCGTGTGATTCCGTCCCTAAATGATATAATAAGCATGCCGCCCTTCTCAACAGCATAGTGCGGCCGGTAGAACCTTTTCCTGCCACTCGTGTAGTAGCTCTGCAGCCTGATCGGCCCTGCCCGCCCCCCGAGCCTTTTCCTCGCCCTTGCCACAATTTCCGGCTTTATTTTCATATTACCTAAAAAATAGTGTCTTTGCTGCTTAATATTAGTTGCGACCGAAGGTGTGGGACTTCCTTTTTGGAACTTTTTGGAAAAAAGCCGCGACCAACGGGAGCTGTTTTTGCGAACTTTTTGGAAAAAAGCCGCGACCAACGGAAGCTGTTTTTGCGAACTTTTTGGAAAAAAGCCGCGACCAACGGAAGCTGTTTTTGCGAACTTTTTGGAAAAAAGCCGCGACCAACGGGAGCTGTTTTTG
>CAZILS010000003.1:33930-130351 GCA_964540145.1 uncultured archaeon
AGCTGTTTTTGCGAACTTTTTGGAAAAAAGCCGCGACCAACGGGAGCTGTTTTTGCGAACTTTTTGGAAAAAAGTTCAGCGGACCGGGAGGGATTCGAACCCTCGACCTATTGCTCTCTCCGCCGGCATAGTCCATTAACAGCGGATGCCCTATTTATGGGGCTAGTCCCATCGAAGATGGGACACGTACCCGCCGGACGTGTCGGCGTAGGAGGCAATTGCGCTATCCAGGCTACGCTACCGGTCCCTAATCGGATTACTTGGAATATATCTTCTAAACCGAAAGCTTTTTTATAGTGAATATGGGCAGGTATATGGGGGTTATTTGAGGTTGTGCCACTGTGCAGTGGTAATTTCGGTTTTTCTCATGGCATCGGCAGTGATTGCCGCTTCAGCCCTGCTCCTTGAATACGACCCTTCGCAGGGCAACAGGATTTTCGTAAGCTCGCTGGAGGATGACGACGGCAGCATCCGGAAAGTGAATATATTCCTTGTGGGGGCCGAGGTAGAGCACCACCGCTTTTACGATGTCAAGGAAGGTTTTGATTTTTCATTGCAGGTTCCTGAAAACGGGTTTGCGAGGTACAACTTTTCCGACAGTGACGGAAGCGAAATCGGCCTCGGCGTAAACCGGGAAATCCGGGAAGGCGAGGAGAAAAGCGATGTAACTGTCCGGGCTTACCTTAATGAGGAGCCCCTGCCCGCAGGAAATGTTCCGTTCGGCACAGGCCTCGATTTTTTCACAGGCCTCCTGAAACCGTTATTCTCTTTTTTCGGGCTAAATTAGAAACATAAGGGCAAAGCCTGAGGCCAAAGGAATCGTGAAGTTATCATCCAAAGGAATGTACTCGGCAAGCATCCCGGCAACTGCGGCAACAACCGCAACCCCGGGTCTGAAAAATATTGAGAGAAAGAGCGCGGCAACAATTATCCCCCCCAAAGTGCCCTCAATCGATTTGTCCCCTATCTTATGCTTTCCGAACCTTTTCCCAAACAAGGTTGAGGCGCCATCGCCATAAACCGCAACACAGAGCGCGCCAACCGCAACCTCTATGCCGGGAAAAACAATCAAGACAAGCATAAGCGAGGCAAGGAAAAGGAAGGCGCCCTTTCCCGGAAAATGCTTCTCATAATCCCTTTCCGCCTTGCCAAGAACCGATGAAATAAGTGGGAGCTTAACCCCCCTTCGTATAAGCAAAGCCGCAAGCAGCCCCGGCAGGATGGCAAGCACGGAAACCGCGACAACCGCCTCCCTCCCCAAAAGTACGAGAACCGCTATGAAAAGCGTTCCGAAGGCAACGTGCATGCCCTGTCTCGCCAGTTCCTTTTCCATAGTATCCCTTCAGTTAGTTATATAAATAATAAAAGTATACTTAATAACAACATTCAGGGTGTTGGTGAAGGGTTTGAAAAGGATTATTTTTGCAATGCTGGCGCTGATGATTCTGTCATCCTGCGCCTTCTCAGCCTCGTCCCTTGACCTGCGCTACGACACGGAAAACAACGGCAAAATCATTGTTTATTCAATCAGCGATGACGACGACAGCATAGCCAAGGTTGACCTGTTCATAACAGACCCTGTTACCGGCGTTACCCAGCACAAATTCACCAATGTTTTGGCAGCAACAGACTTCGGCATCAGCATCCCGGACGGGGGAAGCGGAAAGTTCAATTTTTCCGACAGCGACGGGGCGGAGCAGGGACTCGGGACCAATATCACAATTTCCGCAAAGCCTGTGCAGCAGCCGCAGGTTGACAACATAGATGTTGTGCAGGCTGCGATAATGATACCGAAGATAGATGACGCCAAAAAAGCGCTTTACTTGGATGTCCTCGCAACACTCAAGCCGGAATACGATCCAACATCAGGGAGCTACAGCGGTTACGCCCCAAGCGCAATGCAAATGGGCTACAACAAGGACATCGCAAATTACGCTTTGGCAAAGCCGATGGATAAGGAAGCAAGCAACCAATACAGTGCGGAGCTCGGTCCCTTTTCCCCGAGCGGCTTCTACCTCAACAGCAGGGCAGAACCCACAATGCCGGCGAAGGACAACACAAACTGGCTCAACCATCCCCTTGGCAACAGGTGGTATGCCTACGCAATCTGCGACGAGAACGGGACTGTCCTGAACCTCTCGCCAAGCGAAGGGGAAACTGTTTCATTCGCGGGACTTGAGCCCGAACTTGTGCTGAGCCTCGACCAAAACCCAAGCTCCCCGAATTACAGGGATGTCGCTGTCCAAACCATTTACGACAACGACAACACAATCGAGAACCTCACAATCATCGTCATTTACAAGGACGGCACAAGCGAGGAGCATGACTTTTCAGATGTGGGTGTTGGCCGGGTTTTTGACAACGTGGTTCCTTTAGGGGACCCCAACTACGAAAATTCCTTCTATAATTTCGCGGATTCCGATACCCCTGTGGTTGGAGCCTTGGTTTTCCAGAATTTCATAGCGGCGCCGGGCCAGCCCGGACCGCAGCCCGTCGATGTCTTCGGCAACGTTACAATAACCCCGAGAATCTCGGAGAAAAAGGATTCATTTTACGTCGACATAGTTGCCCCGCTGAACAATGAATACTTGCTTGAGGTTGCAAAGCCCGTCCCCGACTATGAGCTTGCCGGCGTCAATTATGAGTATGGGTATGCCGGCGTTTACACCGACCTAATGCCCATGGTGCTTAATGGCACAGAGTACACCCTCACCCTCGGCCCTTTCACGGGCGAGCTTAGGCTGCTCTCGAGGATAATCGCGCAGGAAACCCCCGCAAGCACCAGGCCGATAAACGACGTAAGCCTGGGGACAAACAGGTTTACTTTTTTAACAAGCGATACCTGCGTTCCGTGCGAGGACTGCATACTCCTCGAAATCTGCTACAATGAGATTGATGACGACCTGGATGGCGAGGTGGATGAGGGCTGTGAGGAACTTGCGGATTTGATTATCTCAAAGATAGACGCCCCGGGCGAAGTGATAAGGGGCAACCCTCTGGAGATAGAGGTCGGGGTTTACAACGAGGGGGCGGTGAGCGCCTCCGGCATAAGCTACAATTTCTATATGGGCAGCGTGAAGAAGGACAGCGGCATTATACCCTCCCTCGACCCATCACAGGCCGAACTTTACAATTACTCTTATGAGACCGCGGACCTTCTTGGAAGCTATGAGCTAAGGGCGGTGGTTGACGAGGTCAACGCGATAAAGGAAAACTCGGAAACAAACAACCTCCTCACCAAGCAGGTCAGGGTAAGGCTGCCGTACTTTGTCGTCGATATGGAGTACAATGGCGCGGGCTTCCACGGCGACAATAAACAGGTACAGGTCATGGATTACACAGGGAGGATTATGGGAAATCTTGATGTCCGGTTTATCAAGCCGAGCGGAAGGGAACAGGATGTAAAGACAAGCGGCGCGGGAATTTCCGAAATATTTTTGGATGAAACAGGGGAATACACTGTTGAGATAGAGGAAGAAGACTATGAAGCATTTACCGGGAATTTCGAGGTCGAGCCGATAGAGATTATTGTCGATAATCCGATAGTCGATGTCGGCAGGGAACAGGAAGTTACGGTTATTACGAAATCAGGGAGGGCGGTAACTAACACAGGCCTTGAGGTTACAGCCCCATCCGGCCAGAAACTAAGCATGAGGGTTGACGAGCTCGGAAGGGCAAACCTCAGGGTAACGGAAGTAGGAAATTACACCCTGACTGCACTAAGGAATGACTTTGAGGTTGCCGAGACTAAGTTTGAAGGATTGGGCATAATCGCCGTCGGGTTCGGGAGAATAGCAAGGCTTCTTGAACTGCTGTTCGGCGAGGTTATCGTGAAGCAGCCAATCCCCCTGTTTGTAATGCTTGTGCTTGCCCTCGCCGCCGCAGGCCTGGCGTACGTGAAGACCGAGCGATTCTTCCCCAAGAAAGCCAAATCAACGAGAGAACTCTCCAAGGAAAAGGTTATCCGTTCATTCCTCGGGATAGCGGTGTTCGTTGTGTTGGGCTTGGTAACCAAGTTCACCGATCCCATTACGGGAATCGCCGCCGGAATTGTGGTTGTGATGGGTCTCTTCCTCTACGATTTCATAATGGAAAGGTTTTACGGAAAAGAAGCAATAAAGGTCTAGCAAAGCCCTTCCCTAATGAGCCTCACGCAGTCCTCAAGGTTCTTCCTGTTGTCAAATTCTTTTTTAGGGTTTCCCCCCGCTTCCCCCGCAAATCGCGTTATCAGGGGAACCGCCCTAACCACATTGTCAACAACCGTAATATCGGCTTTCTGCGCGGTCCTTGACAATGGGTTTAAGTCAATCGCTATAACTTTCTTTCCCGCCTTTTTTAGAACTTCTGTTCTGTCCCCGTCCTCAAGCGCGACAAGGACAACATCCGCCTTCCCTATCCCTGCGCTGCTGACCTTCCCCCTTTCCGAATCGAGGCCCTTTATCCCGGAATCGGGGTTAACCCCCAGAATTTCCCTGCCTGCCGCAAGTTCCCTAAAAACAGCGGCAATCCTCTCCTCCCTCTCCCTGTTTCTGTAGAAGAGGTTAACCTCGATTTTCGCGTTGGCTGCGTCCGCAAGCCCTGCGATTTCCTCCGGGCACAGCACGGCTGTGTTGCCATTTACGGAAATGACAGGGTTTGCTGCGTTAATGAGTGCGGTTGCCGCGGCAAGCGCTGCCTTCTCTGCGGGCTTTGTTGTCCTTTCCCCAAGGAGATAGTCAAACGCCTCCCCCCTGCCCTGCGCTATCAGGCCCTGCGCATGCGTTATCCCTTTTTTAACGCCTTCCTCAATAAGGTGCCTCTGCCTAAGGGAAGCATGGCGCGGATGCGATTCAGGGATTTCTGTCAAAGCAGTTTCGCCCCCCCATCCGCTATCTCTGAAATGTAAACGCTTTCAAAGTGGCTTTCAAGGAGCTTCTTCTCCCTTTCAGGGCTGCTGCTCAAAACAAAAACACTTCTCCCAAGCATAGCCATACTTGCCCCCTTAACCTCATCAAGCACCTTTCTTATCTCCCCGTCGGCCAGCCCGCTCTCGACCGAAAACTCCCGCGCAAGCGCAACAAAGTTTTCCTTTGTCCTTTCGGCCCTGAATCGCTTCATGCAGCCAAGCCCTATTGAATTGATCTTTTCTTTCCAGCCCTCATCCCCTATTATTTCGCCTGTGTCAATCTTTCCGAAGGTTGCGCCTACAACATATTTTTCATTAATATCAATCCTGCCTGCCTCTTTTGAGGGATAGGGCTGCTCCCCGATAAGAAGGCCCCCGTACTTTTGGGCAATAACATCCCCGAGGCCCGTGCCCTCCTCAATCTCGGAAAGCCTTGCAACCTCTGCGCACTCCCCGTATGAAAGCCCTGTTCCAAGTTCCTCGTTAAGCGCAAGTGAAAGCGAGAATGCCCCAGCCCCGCTCAACCCAAAACCGCAGCCTATGGGAAGCCCGCACCTGTGCTCTACACAGGCTTCGAACTTTTCCTCTTTAATCTCCCGGTATTTCGCGATAACTTTCTCCGAGGTGCGGGCGGTTTTCCTTTTCCCATTAATCAGTATCCTGTTTCCCTTCCCTAAACACACCTCGGTCTCAACCCCGTCCGCAAGATTTATTCCCGCACCGGTCGAGCCGTTTTCAAAAATCATGAAGAACGCCGTTATATGGGCGGGCGCCCAAGCTCTTGCCATATCCTCACCCCTTCCTGAAAATAACCATCACATGTTCCTTGTCAAAAGGCTTAAGAGGAATTTTCTGGACAGCTTTCAGTCCCTTAACCTTCTCTATCTCACTATCCACAATTTCCATCAGGGGCCTTGTCGGGCTTATCGACCTTGCCTTGACCGCAAGCATCCCATAGCCCCCTTCCCGGAGGTGCATCTCTGCATTTTTTGAGAAAATTTCCCCCTGGTTTTTCTGGCTGACATCCTGGTAAAGCAAATCAATCTTAAAATCCCCGACATATTCGGCGTAGCTCTCCGGGCCGGAGGCGTCGGCAAGAACAGGAATGATATTATCTCTGCTCTCGCAGAGGTAGGTGAATTTCCTCATTGCCTTTGCGGAAATATCGATTCCGAACACCGCACCTTCTTTTCCAACAATATCGCTTATGTGGCTTATTGTTGTGCCTTCCGCACTCCCAAGATACAAAACCTTGCTCCCCCTTTTCAGGGGCAGCTCTTTCAGGCCATTCCTTATCGCCGCGCATAGTTTCGAGCGGTATGGGTTCCACACCCTGTATTCGGTTCCCTGTATGCTCACAAGCTCCTCGCCATAAGCCTTCCTGCCCTTGTCAAGGTTTTTTGTCATTACCAAGGAGTCGGTGCCGAACACCCCCTCAAAAAGCGTGTTAAGGGCCAACCCCCTACCCCCTCTTTTTGCCTTTCCCGCCTTTCACCCATTTGGGGCGGGAAGGTTTTCCTTTGGGCGGGGAATCTCCCCTCTTATTCGCAACAAATTTCTTCCTGCCGGAAGCCCTGCCTGCACCGAGTTCCTTGGCCCTCGCCTCAAGTTTTTCTTTCAAACCTGAAGCTATTTTCCCCTTGCCGAAATAATCTTCCTTAAGCGCAATGGAAAGTTTCCCGGCAAGCGCCCTTGCCATTTTTCCTTTATTGTCCCTTGAGGCCTCCTTGACAAGGGGGTGCTGATAAACAATTCCGTGTTTGGGGCCTTTCCCCCCTGTTTTCTTCGCCTGGAAAAGCGCCCGCTCCGCGCCAATTATCTGTATAGTGGAAGAAGGCATCATAGCAAGCTTTTTCAGGGAACCGCCCCTCGCAAGGAGCCTCGCCCCCACAACAGGCCCGCACAGCTCTGTGAAATTCGGGCTTAGCTCGGACATCGCCCCTTCAATGTACTTAACCAAATAAGCCCTCTCCTCCTTCAGGTTAAGGGCGTTAAGCGCAAGCAATTTAACCTCCGCCAAATCCTCTTCCTTCGCGCCGCTGCCCATGGAGGACTTCGCGGCTTTCTCAATAATCCCTGCTTTTTCATTGTTCTCCCCAAGGGTATCCTCCAGCGCTCCCTTTGAAAACTCGGCTCTTTCCCCAAGTGCGTAAACAAGCCTAAGGTATGTTTCGGCATCCTTCACTTCCTTCTCCAATTCGGGGAAATGAAAGCCGTACCACTCCCTAACCCTTTCGTAAATTGTGTTAAAAACAGCATCTAACTCATCTATCGCTGAAACAGCGTTGACAACATGGCCCTCTCTTCCGGAGAATCTTTCCCTTATATCCTCCCTGGTTTTGCCCAAAAGCCTTGACCTGAGCGTTTTAAGATCGGTCCCTGCAGCCATATCCAATATTTAGTAACCATATCCTTATTATTTGATTCCGTCCGCCTTACCATATTGCTTTAATAGTTTTTTCCGGCACAATCTTTTCTCCAATAGCAGGTGTAAAATATGCCAAAAGACGAAATTGTGAACCTTGCAGCGCGGCGCTCCCTGTTCTACCCCACAGCAGAAATCTATCCCGGGGCTCCATCGGGCTTCTTCGATTTCGGGCCCGACGGGGAAACAATAAGGCGAAAAGTCCTTGGTTTCTGGAGGAACGAGCTTGTCGAGAGGGAAAAATTCGTCGAGATATTCGGCAGGCAAATCCTGCCCGAAGCTGTCTTCAAGGCATCAGGGCATCTCGAATCATTCAACGACCCGATAGTGCAGTGCGGCAAGTGCCACTCCCTATTCAGGGCGGACAAACTGATAGAGGAGCAGACAGGCAAGCATGTGCCCGAGTCTGCAGAAGTTAAGAAGATTGACAGCATTATTGGGACGGAAAAAGTTGTCTGCAAGAAATGCAAGGGTAAGCTCGGAAATGTTAGAAAGTTCAACATGATGATGAAGGTGGACATAGGCGCAACAGGCGACCTGCCCTGCTACTTAAGGCCGGAAACCTGCCAGACAATCTTCCTTGATTTTGCGAGGGTTTACAAAACCATGAGGCGGAATTTGCCCCTCGGGATAGCGCAGGCCGGAGCCTCTTTCAGAAATGAAATTTCCCCGAGGCAGAGTCTTCTCCGAGGGAGGGAGTTCGGCCAGATGGAAGTTGAAATCTTCTTCAACCCGAAGAAGATAGCTGACATAGAAAATTTCGATGATGTGAAAGACTACAGAATTAACCTCATGCTCCTGAATAAGGGGGAAGTGAAGCCCATCCGCTGCGAAGACGCCGTGAAAGATAAAATCGTTTCGGGGAAGCTGGTTGCCTACTACCTCGCGAGGGTGCAGCAGCTTTATTCGAAGTACGGTGTGCCTGTTGAAAAAATGCGCTTCAGGGAATTGGACGGGGAGGAAAGGGCATTCTACGCGAAGGAAACATGGGACTTCGAGGTTGAGATTGACCTTGGATGGATGGAGCTGATGGCATGCAATTACCGCACGGACTATGACCTTTCAGGCCACGCAAAGGTAAGCGGCCAGGATTTAAGTGTTGTTGAGGATGACGGGGGAAGGTTTGTTCCCCACATATTTGAGCTTTCGGCGGGAATAGACCGCACTTTCTATGTCCTTCTTGACCTCGCATACCGGAAGGAAAAGAGAGGCCCCGATGAAAGGGTTTACCTCAGCCTAAGCCCGAGGATAGCGCCTTACCTTGTTGCGGTTTTCCCCCTTGTCAAGAAAGACGGTTTGAGGGAAAGGGCAAACGAAATCCTCTCCTCACTACAGGATTATGAGCTCGATGCATTCTATGATGAGAAGGGAAGCATCGGCAAGCGCTACGCAAGGGTCGATGAAATCGGGGTTCCTTATGTAGCCACAATAGACTACGACACCAAGAAGGACAATACCGTTACTTTGAGGGACAGGGACAGCATGGGTCAGAAGAGGGTGAATGCCGAAGAGCTCCCCGGCCTGCTCTGGAAACTCAAGATGGGCAAAATTTTGTTCCAAAACATTTGAAAACAAAGTCCTTTTGGGAACCCGAATTTGACAAAGTATAAATACAACCTTGCCCCAATTATCCTTATGAGGAAGCTTCTCCCGATAGTTGCTGTTCTGCTTTTCGGCCTCGCGTTACTCTCCCCGAACCAGGGGGTCTTTTCATCCGGCGGGGGAAGCGTTTCCGAAAGCCCCGACGGCAATTTCGTGAGCGAAATAAGCCTTGCGGGAAACCCCGAGATAGAGGCCTGGGGCTATGAGGAAGGGATTGTAATCGGCCTCAGGTTCTCCGAAACAATGGAGATTAATGCCGCAACCTTTTACGGGGAGAGGGACTGGGCAATCTGCAGCAAGGAAAACCCCTGCTCAGACCACTTTTTCACAATGAACCACAAATTCTTCACACTGAGGGCGGAAGGCATCAAAAGCAAAACCTTCGTCATGGAGCTGGATGCAGACCGGATTGAGGAAACAGAGGAGGAGGTTTTTGCCGAGTTTGAAGTTTCCCCTGCTTTACCCCCCATAGGGTTCCACATCCTCTCAAAGGCAGGATGGGGCTTCGCACTAATAGGGATTCTCCTCGCAATCGCGCTCCTGGCGGCATGGTCCTCCCACACCGAAAAATAGCGCTTTCCCGCAAAATCCGAACATTTAAATTTCTCTTTGCCCAATAATGTATAGGAGATTATATGGCTATGAACAGGCATGCGCAGGTTCCAAAGAAGAAAACCTCCTCCCGCGGGAAGGACGGCCCGGAAAAGGAAGGCTCCGGCCGCTGGAAAGCGTTTGAACAAGCGGATTTTACCGTTGCAAAGAGCGATGATACTGCGGTGCGAAGGGTAGAGGCCCAACGCACAGGAAAGGTAATCCCGATAAAAAGCCGCGGGAAAGCTGTTGAAACCGAGGAGTTCAGGTGGGAACTTCCCGAAGCGCCGGGAGAAAAGGCAAAACCTAAGGCAAAAGTTCCTGCGCCTTCCGTAAGACCTGTTAGGCTTTCCCAAGTTTTTGACAGGCTTCCCCGTGTGCTTAAGGAGGCAAGCACGCATTATGTTGATGCCCTCAACAAGGGCACTGCGGGAATCAGGGAAAAGAACCTTGCGTTGGCCGCAATAGCCAAGAACCGGGGAGAATTGATTGTGGCGGAATACGCGGCAAAAGAGTATCCCCGCGCAAAACGGGTGCAGGCAATCTATGACCTAGAGAAGCTTGCCAAGGGCGGCAGCCTCAATGCGGTTGCGCACCTCAAGAATATTGCAATCTTCAGCGAAGACGCAATTGCCAGGAAAAGCGCCGCAATTTCATTGGAAAATGTCGGAAATCCCCCCTCGATAAGGTCGCTGATGGAGGCCTATGCTGCGGCAAAGGCCCCTGCCGAGAAAGATTACATAAAGGGCGCGGCGCAGAGGGCAATGGCCCGCCTAAAACGCAAAAAGCAGTAGGGATTATATATTATTCCAAAACTCAATTAATTCTGGTTCCATGCGCAGTATGGGATAATTTTTGCCAACTTTTTTGAAAAAAGTTGTGCCCTTGTAGCATAGTGGCTATTGCGGCTGATTCGTAATCAGCAGGTCGAGGGTTCGACTCCCTCCAAGGGCTCTCAATAAATATTCCCGTCCCACCGAACGAAGTGAGGGGGACACATATCGGTACAAGCCGGACCTGTCGGCTGGTTGCATTCGCAGAAAGCTGTGATGCTGAAACTTCTTGGGAAGCTCTGAATATTCCCGTCCCACCGAACGAAGTGAGGGGGACACATATCGGTACCGGCTGGACCTGTCAGCCTTCGACTTATTCCCTGAAATCGGGCTCCTTTTCTTGGCCTGTCAGCCTTCCCTTGGGAAGGGTTTTCATGCCTGTCATCTGCTCGAGAATCTCCTCCTTTGCGAGGAGCTCTGCCTGCCTCGATGTTCTCCTTTCCTCCATCCTTCTCTTCGCCTCTTCCTCCTCCTTCGCCCCGCCGAAGCAAACCCTCAGAATAAGCTCAAGCAAAACAACGAAGAGGACAAACTTTCCCGCTGTAGGAATAACACCAATCATGACCATTATCCTGCTCAGCAAAATCCCCACGGAGAGGAAGGAGGGGTCTGTAAGGAAAATCGCGAGCAAGGCAAACGGCAGCATCTTAGCCAAATCCCTCGACAAATCTTCATGGTAATAGGCAAGTATCCTCGTTCCGGAAACAACGCTTATCGATATGAAAAGAATCGTGTCAAGCGGAATATTCTCCGTTAGGAGGAAAAGGAAAAACGAAAGCCCGATAAACCAGATGAATGAGTAAAGAGGGAAAAACAGAATATATTTCAGAAAGCCCGTAAGTATGCCGACCCGCCTTCGGACACCATACTTTTCCTCCATCTTTTTCTTAACGTCAAAAATATCCCTCTTTGCGAGGTTCCTGTAGAAGTTCCAGATGAGCACCGCATAAATCGTGATCCCGAAGGCCCACATCAGTATCTGCGGCGCAATCTCCGTAAATCCGGGGAAGTAAGTATGGAAGGAGGCAACAACCCATCCGAAGCCCTGCTCCCTGAGGAAATCCCCGATAGGTTCGAAAACAGTCATTCTAACCACTTGTTTGTATGTTAATGTTCTTTATAATTCTTCCTTGCGCAGGGGGAAACAACGGATCGTCGTATTTTACCATCACTTCACATGTCTTCAGGGTGTCTGCCTCCGCGGTTATTGGCGCCCTCACAGTGAACTCGACTTCCTCGCTCGCCCCCGAGGAAATTCCGGGAAACTTCTTAACCGGAATTGAGAGCCAGTCGGTTCCGCACAGCGTAACAAGCTCGATGTTTTTTATCGCAAGATCTCCACTATTCTTCAGCTCAATACTCCCTGTTTTTTCCCCGTAAACCCCGGTCTCCGAATCCTTTCTCAGGGAATACGTGCTGCTTATCCCCCCCACTTCCAAAGAAATCTCCGCCTCGTTGATGCTGAAACTAACCTCAAATTCCTTCTCCCAGTAAGCTGTTTTCAGCAGCACAATTCCCTTGACCTTATCCTCTTTCGCAGTCTGCGGTATGTTAACCTCGACCGTAAATGTCCTCGTTTCCCCCTGGGCTATCGAAGATATGGTTGAGGGGCCGGCCTTAATCCACTGCCTAACCTCCTCGGGAACATTCCCCTCTTCATCTGTCGTTACCTGCCCCAAGGAAATCTCTATGTTTTCCATCGTGAAGTCATTTTTGTTCGTAATCTCAACAGTAGAGTGGGTGCTGCTTCCCGCATCAATATCCCTCAGGGCTGCCCTAGATGGGCTGATTTTTACATCCCTTGAATTAAACTCCATCAATGCATAATTCACATCTATCTCCGCATCCTTGTTGTCAAGCCCCTTTACCCTGATGCTTCCATTCTTCCCCTCCCCAATAAGCTTTCTGCTTATGTCCTCCTTAACCCTGGCCTGCAGGGTTATGGTTTCGCTCCCCCCCACCGGAACAGGGGCCTTCGCATACTCTATGGACATGTAATCCTCGCCAAGCGCTCCGGAAAAAACAAACTCAACATCCCCTGCCCCGATTTCCCTGTCGCCTGTGTTCTGGATAAGGAGGTTCAAATTCCTGCTCTCCCCCGCAACAAACTTCTCCGGGAAATTATCGATGGAAATCTTGGCGTCAAAATCCTTCTCAAGCCTTATCTGCAGAGGCATATCGCCCTGCACAAGAACAGGAATGTTCCTTGTCTTGTATCCCTGCCTGCTCGCGGTTGCGGTATATTCTCCCGTTCTTAGCCGGACAGTGCTGTTCCCGCTCGCCGAAGCAACCACAGCCCCCGAACTGTCGGCTATCCTCACGCTCACAATCCCCAAAGGCTGCCCTTCGGTATCGCTTACCCCTATCTCAACATCCTTCACACTAAGCACGAGGAAATCATAGGCCATATAAGCCCCGCCAAGGAAAATAAGCAAGGCAACAATCACAACCCAATTTTCCTTCAGCATATCGAGGAGGCCATAAGCAAAGTCAAGAATATCCCCGCCTTCGCTTTCCCCATCGCCATCTCCCCCACCGGTGCCCGCATAAAGGCTGTATGGGGACCTTTCATCATCACCTGTGCCGCCATACATTGGAATCTCCCCTATATAGGAAAAACTCTATTAAATAGTTTTGCCCTAAGTCATACGGTGTCCATATGCTGGCAAACGACGAAAAGTTCTTTATGGCAGTGCTTGCGGGCCTTGTCATAGTTGTGCTTGTGTTCATCTTCGCCCTTTCACAGGGAAGAACCCCGGAAACATTCACTGCGGTTTGGGTTGAGGAAAGCCCCTCCTCCACAATTGAAAACAAAGACTTCCCTTTCAAGTTTGCAATCCGGAGCAATGAGGCCAGTGAAACAACCTACACTTACAAGATTACTGCGGGCGAAAAGACAAGCCAAGGCACAGCAACTCTCCAACCCGGAGAAACAAAAATAATCGAGAAAACAGTTTCCTTGTCGATGCCGCCTTTGGGCTATGACAAGAAGAAGGTGCAGATAGAAATTGAAAATCCGGGCAATGAAGAGCCCTACGAACTCTGGTTTTGGGTCAGGGTCTCGGAGAGCTGAGAGAGTTCCTCGCAGCAGCCCTCATCCTCTCGGCAGAAAGCCTTGTCTCGCTCAAAACCTTTGCGACCGTCTCTTCCAGAACCGCCTGGTGCTCCCTGAACTCCATAGCGGCATTAAACTCAAAGCCGGGAAGCCGAAGCAAATTGCGCGCGGTCTCCTTCTCAATAATGTAATTGTTCCCAAGCTTTGTTATCGCAAGCTGCAAACCTATCTTCAATTCCTCGATTCCGGGCAGCCTCTCAACAGGCCTAAGCCTCTGCTCCCTTTCAACAACAGCAACCAGCCTCCTGATTTCTTCAAGTTCTGCCTTTGTTCTCCTCAAATTGTGCGAGAAAGGGACAACAGAATAGTCGCCCCATGCCCTAAGGCCTATCCTTTCCTCGAGCCGGTTCACCGCGGCTATAATCTCATTTGAAACCTTTTCAATGCTGGGCATGCTCTCGCATATATCTGCGACACTCAGAAATATAAATATGCGAGTCATAATCTTAAGGTGCTGATTTTCGACGATAAGGGCATCCGCATCTCCGATTCAGGGTCAACGATAGGCGTAGACACCTCGAAAGAGGATTTCGCGGTAATAACACATGCCCATTCCGACCATGCGAAGCTGAACGGGAAGGGAAGCTACCTTATGACCCCCGCAACAATGGACCTCCTTAACGGCCGCGGGGAAAAATCAGACATAAAGACAGCGGACTTCGGGAAAAAATACCGGCACGAAAATCTTGACATTTCCCTCCATAACGCGGGCCACATTCTCGGCTCGTCTCAAGTCGTTGTTGAAGGCTCGAAGAAGGTCGTTGTCACAGCCGACTTCAAGTTCCAGGAGAATTCCGTACTGCCCGCGGCAAAGCCAATCCCCTGCGACATTCTGCTTATGGAAACAACTTATGGCCTGCCGCACCACGCCTTTCCCCCGAGGAGCGAAACCTACTCGGAAATGGTCAAGTGGATTTCCGGGGAGCTTGCGAGGAAGAAGTTCATTGTGCTTGCGGGCTATGCGACAGGCAAGGCCCAGGAGCTAACGAAATTCTGCAACGACTTCATGGAAGAAACACCTCTTGTCCATGAAAAAATCTACGAGAACAACCTTACCTATGAGAAACACGGTGTTAAGCTTGGCCCCTGCCTAAAACTCGACCACAACCTCGAGCAGGCAAATATCCTGATAATGCCCCCTTCGCTAGTCAATCACCACGTGCTTGATGCTGTCTCCCACTCCCTGAACAAAGATGTTGTAAGCGCTTTTGCAAGCGGATGGAAGTTCGGGGGCTATACAAGGACATTTTCCCTTTCAGACCACGCAGACTTCGGCCAGCTCCTTCACTATGTGCAGGAAGCAAAGCCGAAATTGGTGCTCACGCACCACGGCTATGCAAAGGAGTTCGCAAGGCACGTTCATCGCAGGTTTGGCATACCCGCAAGGCCTCTGGGAAACGCCTCCCAGAAGACAATCCTGGAGTACTAAGCATAACCTTTTTATCGGTTCGACCCATATTCGCTGGGGAGAAGATGCCAAAGCAGCTCGGACTAATAGGCCTTGGGAAGATGGGGTTTCCCGTTGCGGAAAACCTTCTCGAGAAAGGATTTGAGGTTGTAGCGACCGATGTGAATTCAGAAGCTGTTGAGAAGATAGCCGAGAAAGGGGCGGCAGGCACAAGCTCGATAAATGAGCTTTCCGAAAATCTCCCGGAAACCCCAAAAGTGATTATTGTCCTTGTTCCTGCCGAAGTTGTTGGCAATGTCCTTGATGAGCTTTCCTTAACACTTTCCGAAGGGGACATAATCCTTGAATGCGGCAATTCATTTTATCGAGACTCGCAGGAACGGGCCAAGAAGCTGGCCGGGAAGGGAATTGTGTTTATGGATGTGGGGATGAGCGGAGGGGTTTCAGGAGCAAGGCACGGCGCATGCCTGATGATAGGCGGCGAGAAGGCAGCCTTTGAAAAAGCAAAACCTGTTTTTGAGGCACTTTCTAAAAATGGGTCCTGCCAATACCTGGGAAAGAGCGGCTCCGGGCATTTGGCCAAGGGCTACCACAACCTTGCGGAGTATGGCTGTCTCCAGTCTTTGGCTGAATCCCTTTCAACCCTGAACAGCATCTCGGATAAGGAAGGCCTAAACATAGAACTCCTAAAAGTGTGTGAAATATGGAACAAGGGCAGCATTATTGAGTCAAGAATTTCAAGGGATGCGGAAACCGCCCTCAAGAACAACCCCTCCCTAGAAGGGATAAGCGGCTCTGTCACAGGCCAAACCCGCAAGGAGATGGAAAAACTTGTTAAAATAGCTAATGATTATGGCGTTGAAGTTCCCTCCTGCGAAGCCGCGGTTAGGGCAAGGGCAGACTCCCGGAAAGCACCCACATTCGCGGGAAAGCTGACGAACGCAATAAGGAATGTTTTCGGGGGACATGCTGAATGGAAAAAGCGGTAATCGGCCTCGACATAGGGACTTCATCCGCAAAGGCAATGCTCTATGGCGAGCACTCGGGAATAATTCTTGAAGCCTCTGTTCCTATTGAAAAAGACGAAAAATCTCTTTCCGCGCCAAAGCTCCTTTCCGATATCACACATCTCCTCTCGGAGGTTTCCGCGGGCGTAACCAACTGCAAAATAGTTTCAGTTGGCCTCAGCACGATGTTCCCCACACTCCTCGCAGTCGGGAAAAATGGAAAACCGCTTACAAGGCTCATGCTCTGGAAGGACGACAGGGCCGGGCATATCCTTGACAGGAAAATTTCGCATCCCTCCCACTCAAGGGAGCTGCACAAAAGGACAGGCTGCGTCGCACACGAATCCTACTCCCTTTGGAAAATACGCTGGCTGAAGGAACACCGGCCTGAAGTTTTCGAAAGAGCAGAGAAATTCATTTCCCTGCAGGAATACCTCACTCACGCCCTCACTGAAAAATATATCACATCAAAATCAGTTGCCTCAACTTCAGGAATGCTGAATGCAAAAACCCTTGATTGGGACAAGTATGCGCTTTCCCTTGCCGGCATCCCCCGGGAAAAACTTTCGCCTTTGGCAAGCGCATTCCACACCGAGCAGATAACAAACGAGGCCGCTGAAGAGACAGGCCTGCCGAGAAAAACATTAATCGCGCTTGGGACAGGTGACGGCCTTGCCGCCCACATCGGGAGCGGCTGCATGAGGGAGGGAAGGATGAGCATGAGCATGGGAACAACCTCCGCAATAAGGCTCGCCTCGAACAGAACTGTCCCAAAAAACAGCTTCATCTGGAGCTACTACCTTTCGAATGGAAAAAGAATAATGGGGAGCGCAATAAATGCGGGCGGCTCTTCCTTTGAATGGTTAAGGAAAAACTTCCACAATGGCAAAGAACTGCCCTACGCCGCGCTTGACTCCGCTGCTTCAGAACTTCCTGCGGCAGGCCCGATTTTCCTCCCCTTCCACGACGGGGAAAGGGGCCCAGAATACAAGCGCGGGATGAAAGAACGGTTCTCATCTGTAAAGGATGATGACGATACCGCATCTCTTTACCGTTCTGTTGCGGAAGGGATTACGTTCAACCTTTACTCCTGCTACCTTCTTTTGGAGAAAGAAGGCGGAGTCCCTAAAGAAATAAGGGCAAGCGGCGGCTATTCAAATTCGGATTTCCTCATGCAGATGCAGTCGGACATCTTCAATCAACAAATATCGGTTCCGCATGTGAAGGAGGCAAGTTCTTTGGGAGCGGCATTAATCGCAATGAAGCCGGCAGGCCTAATAAGAGATTTTTCATCCGCAAAAATTCCGGTTGAGAAGGCCTATTCCCCCCGCAAGG
Organism: uncultured archaeon; assembly: GCA_964540145.1. Taxonomy (GTDB): domain Archaea; phylum Iainarchaeota; class Iainarchaeia; order Iainarchaeales; family CAZILS01; genus CAZILS01. The sequence continues at coordinate 51,132 of CAZILS010000003.1, forward strand.
GAATGCACGAAACCTACCTGAAGCGCTTTGCCCTTTACCGCAGGCTTTACCGCACGTTATAGCCCTGGGGAAGCTATATAAATAACAATAAACTATTCCTATCCGATGAGAGTAAGAACAATAATTGTCCTGTCGTTTATAGCGATGGTTGTTACCGGGGCTGTTATCGGCGGCTTGTTTTCTTCCATGGCGATGGACGATATCCTGAAGGAGGATGTGGGCAGCAGGCTCCGGGCGCTTTCAGAGTCAAGGGCCAAGCACGTTGAAACATTTATCGACCAGTCTCTGGAAAGGCTTAGCCTTGTTTCAAGCAGGACAAAACTCAGGCAGAGCCTGTGGGAATACCTGGGCAGGGGGGACCCCGCAGAACTGGATGCTGCGAGGGGCATCCTCGCGGATGCGAAAAGGTCTGTTCCGGATTTCACCGACATCACCATTGTGGGCGAGGACGGCAGGGCAATCGTTTCTACCTCGGCAGCCCTCGAAAGCAAGGACTACTCCCGGGAGGAATTCTTCGCAAGAGGCAGGGAGGAAGACGGGCTATACCTCCTCTCGGAAAATGGCGAGCCGACAATCTACCTTTCCGGGCCGCTTTACCTCGACAATAATTTCCTCGGCGTCATAATAATAACGGAGCCGGCAACAACGCTCTTCGCCATAACCCTTGATGCAGCCGGCCTCGGCGAGACAGGGGAAACTTACCTCACCGACAGGGAAGGCTATTTGCTTACCCCATCCCGCTTCAAGGAAAACACCTTCCTCGTCCAGAAGGCTTCCGGAGAAAACTTCAGGGAGTGCATTGCGGGCTATGAGAAATATGGGAACCTGCCCGAGGCGCTTGCTCCGGATAAAGGGGCAGTTAGCAATTTCGAGGATTACCGGGGGAAGGAGGTTATGGGCACCCACTCCTATGTGAGGCAGAACGAGTGGTGCATGCTTGCGGAGATAGACTATGCTGAGGCGGTCAGCGGAATAAAGGAGCGGCTTTTTTTCATAGCCCTGGTTTTTCTGGCGGTGTTCATAGCCGTGAGCACCGTCCTTGGCTATTGGATTTCCGGGAGAATAGCAGGGTCTTTGGAGGGGCTGACAAAGACAGTTGACGAGATAAGCAAGGGCAGGCTTGACATATCTATGAAGGGGAGCGGGATAACCGAAATACAGTCCCTGGCAAGGTCGCTTGAGAGGGTTCTTGCCAGCCTCAAGCTCGCTGTCCTGAAATCCGGAATTTCCAGGGAGGACCTTGAGCTGGGCGAGGCGATACAGGGGAGGATTGAGGCCGAGCGGAAGGCGCAGCAGTACCTCGACATCGTCGGCTCGATTATCGTTTCGCTTGACGAAAAGGGCAAGGTTTCGATGATAAACAAGAAGGGTGCGGAAATACTCGGCTATGCGCAGGAAGCCATTGTCGGCAAGGACTGGTTCGAGAATTTTTTGCCCCCAAAAATAAGGGACTGGACAAGGGATGCCTTCAACAAGGTAATTTCGGGCGAGGCAAAACTCGCCGAGTCCACTGAAAACCTTATCCTCACAAAGGGCGGCAGGGAAAGGCTCATCTCCTGGCACAGCACCTTAATAAGGGGCTCGAGAGGCGCGATTATAGGGACGCTGGGCTCGGGCGAGGACATAACCGAGAAGAAGAAGGCGGAGCTTGCGATGCGGGAAAGCGAGGAAAAATACAGGAAGATTTTCGAGCTCTCCCCCGAGGGAATTGTGATGCTCGACAGGAAAGGCAGGATGTTTGCCCCGAACCCGAGGCTTGAGGATTGGACAGGCTACACCCCGGGAGAGGTGAAGGGGAAGAGCGTTTTCAATGCGCCCTTCTTCTCCAATAGGAGCAAGGCGGTGATCGCGAAGAAGTTCATTGAGAGGATGGCGGGAAAGGAAGTTCCGCCCTACGAACTTGAGTTCCTCAAAAAGAGCGGGGGGGCAATCATAGGCGAGATTCGCGCAGCCCCGATAAGGAACGAAGAAGGAAAGATAACCCATGACCTTATCATGGTAACAAACGTAACCGGGGATAAGAAGAAAGAGAGGGAGAGGAGGGAAACCGAGAGGCTTTACAAAATGGTTCTTGACACATCAAGCGAGCTTATATATGTAGTTGATGCAAAGGGGAAATTCCATTACCACAATAATGCCTTTGAGAAAGTGCTGGGATACACGCACAAGGATGTGGAGGAGCTTAATGCCCTTAAGCTGCTGCACCCCGCAGACTACCCAAAGATACTGAAAATTGTGCCGAAGGTCATCAGTGGCGGAAAAAAAATCGAGAATATCGAGTACAGGTACAGGAAAAAAGACGGAACCTATGCCCGGATTTCCTCCAATTTCGCCCCGATAAAGGATGAGAACGGAAAGAGGACACTAGGGGTTGGCATTTCAAGGGACATAACCGAGTACAGGGAAGAGAATTCAATTATTGGGAAAATGCCGAAAAACGCGAAAGGGAAAAAATAAATTAAGGTTTTCCCTATTTTACTTATGAAACTTCCCGCACTTTATGAAACCCTCCGCAGGGAGTTCGGCCCGCAGTACTGGTGGCCCATCTATTCTTGCGGCAAGGGCAAATGCATTTACAAACACCACAAGCGGTTAAGCGAGAACGAAATCTTCGAGATATCTGCGGGGGCTATCCTCACCCAGAACACCTCATGGACAAATGTGGAGAAGGCATTGCACAACCTCAAGGAAGAAAAGATACTTTCGGTAAAAGGCGTAGTTGAAGTGCACCCGAAAAGGCTCTCGAACCTTGTCCGGCCCGCCCGCTACGGCTTCCATAAATCAAGGTACCTCAAGGCGTTTGCGAACCACGTCCTTGGCAATTACAAAGGCTCATCCAAAAAGATGTTCTCGAAAAAATATCCGCAGCTTCGCGAGGAGCTCCTTGCCCTCACGGGGATAGGAAATGAAACAGCGGACAGCATGCTCCTTTACGCGGGAAACAAGCCTGTTTTCGTGGTTGATGCCTACACAAAGCGAATCCTTGGGAGGGTTTACAGGCGCAGGTTTGACGATTATGATGCGCTGCAAAACTTTTGTGTTTCACAGCTTCCCAAATCAAAAAAACTCTACAATGAGTTCCATGCGCTCCTCGTAGCGCAGGGCAACAAAGTCTGCAGGCCGAAGCCGAAGTGCGGGGAATGTGCGCTTGCCGGAAACTGCAAAAGCGCAGAATAGCCCCCCGGCGGCGCTACGCAAAGTATTTAAGGCAGAAGCCCGTTATACCCTGCATGAAACTTAATCGCCTTTTGATTAGCGGTTTTCTTGCGATTTCTCTCCTTACCGCATTTATCGCCTATTTTGCGGTTGTGGCAAACCCAAACAAGCTTACGCCGCCGGAATTTTTCGTGATTGCGGGCAGCCTTACCGTGGCGGCGCTGGTGATAGGAATATTCATTTCCGGGAGAATTTCCGGACCGATAAGAAAACTCACTTCCGACGTGGAACAAATAACCAAGGGAAAACTTGATATCCGGCTCGGGAGCAGCAACATAGATGAAATAAGGTCGCTTAACGAGTCCCTTGAGAGGATACTGGCAAGCCTCAAGCTCGCTGTCCTAAGGACAGGAGGGAAAAAAGAGGACTTTGCGATAGGGGAGGCGATACAGGCAAAACTGGAAGCAGAGGAAAAGTACAAAACACTGTTCAACAACGCCAAGGATGCCATAATAATAGCGGACCCAAAAACAAAAAGATTAGTTGACGCAAACAAGGCAGCCGAAAAGCTAACCGGCTACGCAAGGGGGGAGCTTATCATGGTGAATGCCGATAAGTTGCATCCGGAAGACAGGATTAAGGAAACAATGGAGGGCTTTGAGAAGCAGGCAAAGGGCACAATCGACAGCGTAAATACGGAAGTCCTTACCAAAGGCGGGAAAAGAATCCCTGTTTCTATAAACAGCGCAAACATAAAACTCGGGGACAAGAGCCTCATACAGGGAATTTTCAGGGATGTGTCGGAGAGCGCAGCTATAGAGGGGGCTTTGCGCGAGAGTGAGGAAAAACACAGGATGATATTTGAGAATGCGAATGACATTATAATTTATGTGGATAAGGAGGGCAAAATCGCCGATGTGAACAAAAAGATTGAAACAATTTTGGGATACCGGAAGAAAGATATAGTTGGCGTGAGTTTTTCCAAGATAGGGGTTTTGCAGGCCAAAGTCCTGCCTAAGATAGTGAAGGTCTTTTCAACAGCCCTTGCGTCAGGCAAGGTTTTGCCGGTGGTTGACCTTGAATTAACCGCCAGGAACGGCGAGAAAATTCCCTTCGAGATAAGCGCCACGGCCATTGAGAAAGAAGGGAAAACAGAAGGGGTGCTGGCAATCCTGAGGGACTTAAGGGGGCGGAGCAAACCCGGGAAGAAAATCGGATAGGCGCTTTTCGCATCCCTAATAAACCTTTTTATACCCTTCCAGACTACCATATAAAGTGGATTGAATGGCAAGGAGAACTCACTCGTGTGGGGAACTCACCGAGAAAAACGTGGGGAAGAAAACCCTTTTGCAGGGCTGGGTAGCCGGGAGAAGGGACCACGGAAACCTGATTTTTATAGACCTGAGGGACAGGGAAGGCATAACCCAGGTTGTGTTCAACCCGGAACGGACTCCGGGAATACACAAGGCAGCCCAGAAACTTAGGAACGAGTTTGTGGTAGAGATTGAAGGTTTGGTCACAAAAAGGCCTTCCGGAACCGAAAACAAGGACGTTGTAACAGGGCAGATAGAGGTTGTTGCAAAGCATTTGAACATACTGAACGAGGCGGAAACCCCGCCGATAGAGGTAAGGGACAGGCTTCTTGCGAACGAGGAAACAAGGCTGAAATACCGCTACCTTGATTTGAGAAGGCCGGGCATGCAGCGCAACCTAATCGTTAGGCACAAGGTGATAAAGGCCATGAGGGACTACCTTGACCACGAGGGCTTTCTCGAGATTGAAACGCCCCTGCTGGCAAAGTCGACCCCCGAGGGCGCAAGGGATTACATAATTCCGGTGAGAACCTCTCCCGGAAAGTTTTTCGCCCTGCCCCAAAGCCCGCAGATATTCAAGCAGTTATTAATGGTTTCGGGCATGGACAAATACTTCCAGATTGCGAAGTGCTGCAGGGACGAGGACCTAAGGGCGGACAGGCAGCCGGAGTTCACCCAGCTTGACCTCGAAATGAGCTTTGTCGGTGAAGAGGACATTTACAGGGTTATAGAAGGCACAATGAAGGAGGTGATGGGCAAGACCTTCGGCATGAAGCTGAAAACCCCGTTCCCAAGGATGGCCCACAAGGAATCAATGGAGAGGTACGGCGTTGACAAGCCAGACACCAGGTTTGGGATGGAGCTCTGCGACCTTACCGATGAACTGAAAGACTGCGAACTAAAAATCTTCAAGGCGGCACTGCAGGAAGGCAAAGTCATAAAGGGGATACTTGTCAAGGGCGGGTCCGAGAAGTTCAGCGAGAAAGGCGTTGAAAAGCTTACGAAGTTTGTTCAGGTTTATAAGGCAAAAGGCCTTGTCAGCATACGCTTTTTGGAAGGAAACAAAATCAAGTCCTCTGTCGAAAAGTTCCTTGGCGAGAAGGATATCGAGGCTGTGCGGAAAAAGATGGGCGCAAAGCCAAGCGACCTTGTTTTGATAGTTGCCGACAAATACCCTGTTGCGAGCGAGTCCCTAGGCCAGCTCCGGAATCACCTTGGCAGGGAACTTGGGCTGGCAGACAACAAGAAGCTTAATTTTGTCTGGGTTACGGAATTCCCGTTCTTTGAATTTAACGAGGAAACGCAGTCCTACAATGCAACCCACCACCCATTCACATTCCCGCACATCGATGATATAGAATTCCTCAAGACAGGCCCTGAAAAGGTGAGAAGCAGGGCATACGACCTTGTCCTAAACGGGGTTGAGCTGGGAAGCGGCAGCATCAGGATTCATAGGGCCGATATCCAGGAGAAGGTTTTTGATGCGCTCGGCCTTGCAAAGGATGAAATTGAGCTCAAGTTCGGCTTCCTTCTTGGGGCTTTCAAATACGGGGCACCTCCCCACGGAGGATTTGCGATAGGTCTTGACCGCTTTGTCATGCTCCTTGCAGGCGCAGACTCCATACGGGAAGTAATAGCCTTCCCCAAAAACAAGGCCGGGGTCGCTTTGATGGAGAACGCGCCGAGCGAAGTTAGCGACGAACAGTTGAACGAAGCCCACATAAAGCTCAATCTCCCTGAAGAAACCGAGCTAAAGAAGGAGTAATGATGCCCCCTGTGAAGATAGACAGGAAACTGCTTCTTGAGGTTGCGAAGAACGCCCGCCTCGAATTAACCGAGCAGGAAATTAAGGAGTTCCTTCCCCAACTGCAGGAAATCCTTGAAATTTTTGCCAAACTTGAGAAGGTTGATGTTAGAAAAGAACAGCCTTCATTCCAGCCCACAAAACTGAAGAACGTTATGAGGGAAGATTCTGTGGGGGAATGCCTTTCACAGGAGGAAGCGCTCTCAAACACACCCAAAACACACAGGGAGAACGGCTATTTCAAGGGCCCGAAGGTGGTGTGATGGAGGTTGTTTCCCATAGGGGCGCAGGCTGTCTTGAGCCCGAGAACACTTTGTGCGCAATAAGGAAGGGCATAGGGCTCGGCGCAGATTCTGTTGAGATAGATGTCCGCGCGACCAAGGACGGGAAATTGGTGCTGATGCACGACGCAACCCTTGAACGCACGACCAACGGCAGCGGAAAAATATCGGAAAAGACTTTCGATGAACTCAAGGAATTTGATGCCTGCAAGGGCGAGAAGATACCGTTGCTTTCGGAAGCCCTTGCCGAGGTGAAGGCAGCAGGCGCGAAAATCGAAGTCGAGATAAAGGCGCTTGGGATTGAGGAGGCTGTTGTCAGGGAAATCGAGGATGCGGGGATTGAGAATGATGCGCTTGTCATCTCTTTCTTTTACGATTCATTACTGAAGTGCAAGTCGATAAACTGTTCGCTCAGGACAGGGGTGATACTTTTCGCAAGGCCCGTGTCCCTGCTGCCCATACTGAAAGATGCGAAGGCCGATGTCCTCCACACGCACCTTGATTATGTCACGAAGGATATTGTTGGAGGGCTTTTGAAGGAAGGGATTTCGGTGAGATGCGGCGCGGTCAACACTGCCGAGAGTGTTTCCCTGGCGAAATCATTCGGCCTTGAGGCGGTAACAACCGACAGCCCCGACAAGATAATCCCGCTGGTGAAAGGATGAAGATAACAAACTTTGTCGGGGATGTGAGTTCAGGCAACATTTCTGTTGAGGAACACACCCGCAAGGTTATCGGCGAAATAAAAAAGCAAGACAAAAAGTATAATCATTTCAATTTGATAGCGGAAGAGCCTGCGATAAACCAGGCAAGGGAACTTGACAAGAGGATAAAGAAGGGGACTGCCAAGGGAAAGTTATTGGGCCTGCCTATTTCGGTTAAGGATTGCATCTGCGTCAAGGGAATGGAATCGAGGGCGGGCTCGAAAATACTTTCAGGCTACAAACCAACGTTTGATGCAACCCCTGTCCTTCGCGCAAGGGGGGAGGGTGCAATCATAATAGGAAAAACTTCGCAGGACGAGTTCGGCTTCGGAAGCTTTTCGGTTAATGCAGGCATAGGCTTTGAGAAGCCAAGGAACCCCCGCAACGAAGAAAGGGTTTGCGGGGGAAGTTCGGGGGGCGCGGCAGGCATAACCGCGCTTGCAAAATTCCCGCACCTCGCCTTTGGCCAGTCAACAGGCGGGAGTATCGTTGCCCCGGCCTCCTTCTGCGGGGTAACCGGCCTTTGCCCAACTTATGGCAGAATTTCAAGATACGGCCTCATGGACTATGCAAACTCCCTCGACAAGATAGGACCTATTGCAAAGAGTCCTGAAGAGGCAGCCCTGCTCCTGGAGGTTGCAGCAGGCTTTGACCACAGGGATTCAACATGCCTGCCCAACCCAGTCCCAAATTACACTAAATCCACGAAAAACAGCCCAAAAGGCCTGAAAATCGGCGTTGTAAAGGAATTCCTCAAGGGGGAGGCTGATTCTAAAATAACCGAAATAATGTGGGATAGCATCAAGAATCTGGAGTCAAATGGCGTTAACTACGAGGAAATCTCCCTTCCTCTGAACGCAAAATACGGCATACCCGCCTACTACCTCATAGCGACGGCGGAGGCCAGCACAAACATGGCAAAGTACTGCGGCATGCGCTATGGCGCCTCCTCCGAGCTTAAGGGAAACTTTGACGAGTACTTCACAAAGGTCCGCTCGGAGAACTTCGGGAAGGAAGCGAAGAGAAGGATAATGATAGGCACTTTTGCGAGGATGTCCGGTTTCAGGGATGCCTATTACCTCAAAGCCATGAAATTAAGGACAAGGCTGATTAATGAATACAGGTCTGCGTTCAAGAAAGTTGATGCGCTCGCCAACCCAACCATGCCTGTCATCGCCCCTAAATTCTCGGAAACCGAAAAAATGAGCCCTGCCCAGGAATACGCAATGGACCTGATGACCTGCCCCGCCAATTTAGCAGGCCTTCCGCACATTTCGATTAACGCAGGCTCCCATAAAGGCATGCCTGTTGGCATAATGTTCACTGCCGACTTTTTGGGCGAGGAAAGGCTGCTTTCTTTGGGAAACGCCGCGGAGGTGCGGTTCAAATGAACGAGCTTGAGGTTGAGGTAAGGGCGGCGAAGGAAGCGGGAAAAATCCAGATGGAAAGCTTCGGCGGCCAGGTTTCCAGGGCGAGGAAAGATGACGGAACTTTCGTAAGCGAGGTGGACAATAACTGCGAAGAGACAATTATTGGCATTATCAAATCGGAATTCCCGGAGAGCTCCTTTCTGGGGGAGGAAGGAGGGGAACAGGGCGAAGGGGAAAGAAAGTGGCTTATTGACCCCCTTGACGGCACCCATAATTACACAAGAGGCATACCTGTCTTTGCGGTTTCAATCGGGATGGAACTGAAGGGGGAGCTTCAGCTTGGGGTTTTACATTTCCCGGTTTATGGCTGGACCGCGGTTGCGGAGAAGGGCAAGGGCGCTTCTATAAACGGCAGGCTCCTGAAGGCAAGCGAAACCTCCGAGATATGCGAAGCCACAATCTACACCGCGGCCCAGAAAGCGCAAAGACAGGACGGAACATTTGATTACACAACAGGGAAGATTTTCCGGGAGGCGCAGGATACCAGAATTTTCGGGGCAATCGCTTTCGGCGGCCTTATGGTCGCGCAGGGAAGCTGCGATGCGGTGGTTGCCGCGAAGACAACCCCTTACGACATCGCCGCGCTTTCGGTCCTAGTCGAGGAGGCAGGGGGAAAGGTAACCTCAATTGACGGGGAGAAACCGCCTTACCTTGGCAACTGCATAATTTCGAACCGCGTTCTCCACGAAAAAATTGCAGCGGAGATGGAGGTGCCGAAATGAGCGGCAAGCCAATAATGGGCCTTGAAATCCATGTCCAGCTCGCTACCGAAAGCAAGCTCTTCTGCGGCTGCCCGACGAAAGCCCCCCAGGGAGAGCCGAACACAGCCTGCTGCGAGGTGTGTTTGGGAATGCCCGGGAGCAAGCCTGTCCTGAACAAGAAAGCAGTTGATTACGGCCTTATGATAGCCTTGGCACTGAACTGCGAAATAAACAGGGAGTTTTACTTTTCAAGAAAAACATACTTTTACCCCGACCTTGCGAAGGATTTCCAGATTACCCAATATGAGGTTCCTTTGGCGGTGAACGGATATGTCGAGCTTAATTCCGGAAAGAAAATAAGGATAACACGAGTCCATTTGGAGGAGGACCCTGCCGCACTGGTGCATGGTGAAGGCCTGGGAAAATCAGCCTACTCGCTTGTCGACTACAACCGGTCGGGAATACCCCTCGCGGAGATTGTGACCGAACCCGACATAGAAAGTGCGGAGGAGGCACGCGAGTTCCTCGACCACCTCCTGAAAATCCTGAATTACATAGGAGTTTACAAATTAGGGGAGGGGGTGATGAAAGCAGACTCCAATGTTTCCATTGAGGGAAGTGAAAGGGTCGAGGTAAAGAATGTTTCCGGTTTCAGGGCGGTTGAGACAGCTTTGAACTATGAGGTAAAAAGGCAGCAGCACATGCTCTCGAAAGGCGAGAAGATTTTGAGGGAAACAAGGCGTTTCGATGAGCAAAAGGGCAGTACAATGTCCCTTAGGAAGAAGGAGACTGAGGCAGATTATGGATATATCTTTGATTCGGACCTCACAACGGTCGAGATTGATGGCAACATGGTTAAGGAGGCAAGAGCCAAGCTCCCCGAACTGCACAAGGACAGGGCAAAGCGCCTTGCCAAGGAATACAGGATTTCAGATTATGATGCGAAGGTAATTTCTGCAGACCTTGAGCTGGGGCTGCTTTTTGAGGAGGCTGTTAAGGTTGATGTAAAGCTTGCAACAACCTTCCTTACAAGGGAGCTCCTTGCAATTCTCAACAGGGAGAACCTCTCCCTGAAGGAGGCGGAAGTAGATTCCGAAAAGATAATCGCACTGATGAAACTCCTTAAAGGGGGCAAGGTAACGGAAAAGAACGCAAAACTCGCCCTCGTCAAATACATTGCCGAAAAGAAAGACCCTGTGAAGTTCATTGAGAAGGAAGGCCTTGCCAAGGACCTTCGGGGCGGCGAGGTTGAGAACGCGGTTGAAACTTTCCTCAAGGAAAACCAAAAAGCAGCAGACGATTACAGGTCGGGGAATAAAACTGCGATGAATTTTATGGTAGGGCAGATTATGAGGCTGACCAAAGGAAAGGCAGAGCCGAGGGAAATACAGAGGCTGCTGGAAGGGAAGCTGGATGATTAAGGAAATTCCCGTGAAAACCACTTTGCGAATACAACTAATCGATGTAACCTCCGAAGTTGAAAAAGCGGTTAAGGAAAGCGGCGTTAAGGGGGAGGGGGTATGCCTCGCCTTTGCCACCCATACGACAGCGGCAGTAACCATAAACGAGAACGCCGACCCTGACGTCAAATCAGACATTCTCAAGAAGCTCAATGAAATGGTTCCTGAAAACGCAAACTATGCGCACAGCGAAGGCAACTCGGATGCCCACATAAAATCATCCTTAATAGGCTGCTCGGAGCTAATCCCGATAAGCAACGGCAGCCTTGTTCTGGGCACATGGCAGGGAATAATTTTCTGCGAGTTCGACGGCCCGAGAAACAGGAAACTCCTAATACAAACAATCGAATCGCCGAAATAACGCCGAATTCGAAGACTGTACCAGGGCAACTATTGTACCAAAACCTATTTATAAATGGCAGGCGGCTATGTGTATAATGGGGAGTTCCGAAGGTACATTTAGCGTCCCCACCCAAGCCGCATGTCCCAATGGAACTCCGCCATTAGGCAACACGCAATTCACCTCACGTTTTTGCATTTTTTTGTTGCCTATTTCCTTTTTATTTGTTTCAGGTATTATCCACAAGGAGGTTTAGTAATGTCTTACCTATGGGATGTATTCAGGCCCGCAATAACCGCCGCTGAAAGCGCCGATGTAATGACAAGGTCGGTCGTGCTCCTACTTGCGTTGGGGATGTTCTTGATTGCGATTCTCGCATACCGCAAGAGCCCCTCCAAAAGGCTTTTGCTTATCGCGGGCGCGTTTTTCCTTTTCGCACTCAAGTCGGCGCTGAAGATAATCGATGTCTTCATCAGCCCGGGCATGTTCTTTGCGGACCCGTCAGACAATTTCTTTGAGATGGCGATACTATTAATGTTCTTCTTCGCCATTTTCAGGAAGTAGGTGTTTCAATGGAGCAGGATGATGCGCTTGGGCTTAGTGTGAGGAACAGGATTTACGGGGTTATCAAGAAGAGCCCCGGCCTTCACTTCAGGGAAATACAGAGAAGAACAGGCCTGGCTGTGGGCAGCCTTCAGTACCATCTCGATTGCCTTAAGCGCGCTCACTTAATCCGCACAGAGAAGGACGGGAAATTCACACGCTATTATTCGATAAGGGGAAAGCAGCTTGGGGAAGACACAAAGATAATGTCCCTGCTTAGGCAGGAAAGCGTTAGAAAGATTGTGCTCTTCCTGCTCACAAACAAACGCACAAATAACCTCGCGATTGCAAAGGCCGCGGGCCTTGCCCCCTCGACAACATCATGGCACCTGGACAAGCTTAGCGAAGCCGGTTTGATAAAGAAAGTGAGGCGCGGCAGGAAAACTTTCTTCTACCTCCAGGAAAAAGACAGGGTTTCAGAGCTGCTCGCTTCCTACAGAAAGAGCTTCCTCGATGATATGGTGGATAACTTCGCCGATGTCTGGGATGAGCTCAGCGTTGAAAAGTAATTTGCCTATTCCTTGGCCTGCGCAACCCCTTCGGCTATTGCAGCCTGCCTGACAGCCTCGCCAACCTTCTCGGCAACGCTCTTGTCGAGCGCAGGAGGTATAACCTGCTCTGCTGTAGGATTCTCAACACATGCCGCAATCGCCTTAGCAGCGGCAACCTTCATTTTCGGGGTAATCTTTTTGGCTTTCGCATCAAGCGCCCCCCTGAAGATTCCCGGGAATCCTAAAACGTTATTTATCTGGTTGGGGAAGTCGCTTCTCCCTGTGCCGACAACAGCAGCCCCGGCTTCCTTTGCCTTGCCGGGCATTATTTCGGGAACAGGGTTTGCCATAGCAAACACAATCGGGTTTGGCGCCATTCCCTTGACCATCTCCTCGCTGACAATTCCCGGGGCAGAAAGGCCGATGAAAACATCCGCGCCTTTCATTGCATCCGCAAGGTTCCCGTCCTTATTCTCTTTGTTGGTAATCTTTGCAAGTTCCTGTTTGTAGGGATGCATATCAGTCCTGTTCTTGCTTATGATTCCCTTGCTGTCGCAGACAATGACGTTCTTTATGGGCTCGTAAGAAGCGTCCTCCACATCGACCCCGAGCAAAATTTTGCTGACAGCAACCCCTGCAGCCCCTGCCCCGGAAATAACAACCGTCATTTCTCCCATACTTTTGCCCGCAACCTTGGCGGCGTTTATCATTGCAGCCATAACCACAACCGCAGTCCCGTGCTGGTCGTCGTGCATAACAGGAATCCCTATATCCTGCAAAGCATCCTCAATCTCGAAGCACCTTGGAGCAGAGATATCCTCCAAATTTATCCCCCCAAACGTGGGGACAAGCCACTTGACTATATTGATTATGTCCTGCGGCTCCCGGGTGTCCACGCAGATTGGAAAGGAATCAACACCTGCAAATTCCTTGAACAAAAGAGCTTTTCCTTCCATAACAGGCATAGCCCCCAAAGGCCCAATATTCCCAAGCCCTAAAACAGCCGAACCGTCGCTCACAACAGCAACAGTCCTGCCCTTAATCGTGTAGTCATCCGCTTTTTCAGGGTGTTCAGCAACAAGCCTGCAAACATCCGCAACCCCCGGGGTGTATGCCATCGAGAGGTCTGCCTTTGTTTCCACCTTAACCTTGGAGATAACCTCCAATTTGCCCCTGTTTTTCAAGTGCATGTCCAAAGCGTCTTTATATTCCATAATTGCTCACCTGCCAATTCTTTAACGAATTATTAAATAGTTAAGGGTAGTATTTAAAACATGAAGTTCGATGAAGCCGTAAAATACATCCCTCTGGCAAAAGGGAGCATTTTAATTTGCCTTATCCTGGCGTTCTCGTATTTCTACCTTTCGGGTGGCTCCCACTATATCCCCCAGGAAAGCCTGGCGGCGCTCTCTTTCAGCAAGTACGCCCCCCAAAACATAGTCTTCCACACCCTTATCCACACAGGCCTTTACCACCTCCTGGCAAACCTCGCAACCTTGTTCCTCTTCGCATTGGTTGTTGAACTTGCGCTTGGGGCTCTTGACGTTTTCATTATTTTCCTGGTTTCCGAGGTTCTGGCGGCCATACTTTTCGTTTACCTCAACCCCAATGTCGCAATGGTCGGGGCGAGTGCGGGGATAAGCGGCCTTTTGGGCGCAGCCATGACAGCGAACCTGAAAAGGGCGCTTGCCGCGGTCCTCATAGCCGCGGTCCTTGTTCAATTTGTGCTAAGCCCCTTCCTCACAATAACCCTTGCGAACTATGCTGTCGGCACAGGAGAGAAGGCCATAACCCTTGACCGGGAGGTTAAGGACGCTGAAGCTTCCGGAGACCTTGAAAAGGCAGAGGAGAAGCGCACAGAGTTCGAGGGCGTTGTGAAAGAATACGGGGATTTCGAGAGCGGAAGGCAGTTTGAGGTGCAGACAAGCACCGATGCGTGGGTGCACGGCTATGGTGCTATTTTCGGCATACTCTATGTGTTCATTTTCAGGCGCGAGAAGTTCAGGAACAGCCTGGAGCTCGTGCATTCCTTTCTGGGCAAGAGGCGGGAAATAGGATAGGTATATATTCCTTAGCGGACAAAAATCATAGAATGGGCGGGTAGCTTAGCCTGGTTCGGAGCACCCGGCTGATAACCGGGAGGTCGGCGGTTCGAATCCGCCCCTGCCCAAACCCCTCCCCAAAAGCCCGGATTAAGCCTTGCTTAACCGGCGCCTATCGGGTTTTGCCCAATCCGGGTTTGCGAATGTCCCGTGCCCGGCACGGATTGCCCTTCGCCGGTCGCAATTATTAATAAGCCCAAGCCCCCTAATTAATTATGCTTTGTTAGCCCCGTAGTGTAGCGGCCAAGCATACAGGGCTTTGGACCCTGTGACCTGAGTTCGAATCTCAGCGGGGCTATACCCAACAATTATAAATCACCTTATACAATCCTTTTACATATGGGGATATCCAGCATCTACTCCAAAATCAAGAGCGAGAAGTCACAGGCCCAGAGTGCGCAGGAGAAGGACTGCCACACACTTATTATGCGGCCTATTGCGAAGCCAGACCGGAGGAAGGGATGATATGGGCGAAGGAAAGTACGATGAAACATGTTCGCTTTGCGGCGAGCCCCAGACCGATAAAAAATGGATGGGCCAGTACTGGCACAAGAAGTGCCTTAGGCAAATGAAGAAAAGTGCCAAGGGAATGGTTTGATTTCATTTACGAAATAAGCACAACCTGGAAGTCCATGACATTGGTCCTAGTGTAGCCCGTCATTATAGCATCGCCAAGCCTATTAAAGAAAGTGTAGGTGTCATTGTTTTTCATTAACTTATCGTAATCAAGTTTCTTCGCCTTTGCCCTTGCAAATGAATTTGTGTCCGCGATTGCCCCTGCGGCAGGGCTTGCCCCGTCTATTCCGTCGCTCCCGACAGATGCAAACACAACATTTTCCATCTTCTCAAGCAGCGGCAGCGCAGCCATAACCATTTTGCTGTTCCTTCCCCCTTTCCCCCCGCCCTTAACTTCGACAGTGGTTTCCCCCCCTGCAAGCAGCATTATCGGTCTTGACACATTTTCCTCTGCCGCAACCTGCGCCTCCCTCAAAATCCTGCCGGCGGCTTTCCCCGCATCCCCACTCAGCCTGTTGGAGAAAATATTTGCGGATATGCCCCTTTTTTGCGCCTCCATCCTCATTCCCTCAAGCGCCTGTGCATTATTAAGGATTATGAAATTGGAAACCTTCCTGAAAAAAGGCTCATTCCCGCAGGGGGTATCTTCTATCTTTTTCAGCCCGCCGTTTTGGAGATGGGCCCTTACGCTTGCCGGAACCTTCTCCCAAATCCCATGCTGCCTTAGGACATTTTGCGCATCAATAAAAGTCGAGGAGTCGGGAACTGTGGGACCTGACGCAATTGTTGAAAGGTCATCCCCGATAACATCGGAAACTATAAGTGTTACAACATGCGCAGGCGCCGCGGCCCGCGCAAGCCTCCCCCCCTTCACGAGGGAAACGTGCTTCCTAACTTTATTTATCTCGGTAATGGTTGCGGCAGACCTCACAAGCAGTTCGGTCATTTTTTGCTTGTCTTTCAGGGAGACTTTTCCGGGCGGGGCGCTCAGCAGCGCACTTCCCCCTCCGGAAATAAGGCAGAGCACAAGGTCATTTTCCTTGAGATTACTTACCAGCCCAACAATTTTTTTTGTCCCATCAACGCCCGCCCGGTTCGGCACAGGGTGCGAGGCCTTCACAATCTTTATTCTCTTGGTCTTTGCACCTTCGACTGAATTTACAATCCCTTTCTTTATCTTGCCGCCCAAAATTTCCTCAACAGCTTCAGCCATAACTCCCGATGCCTTTCCCGCCCCTACAACATAAATGCCCCCCAGTTCCTTGAGGTTAAAAACCCTGTCTCTAACTTTCAGGAAACCCTTTTCGACAGAGAGTGCCTTCAAAACAGCAGCCTTTGCATCAGCGCTCTCAAACCCTTTCTCAAGAATCTCAAGCACTATTTTTCTCTGCGCCTCAAACCCCTTCGAGCCCTTTGCAATTTTCCCTAAATTGCTTATCTTAGTTGCCATAATCACACTTCAGGCTTTGTACTAAGATTATGGAACACGGCTTTAAATAGTTATTTGAGCACTTTCTTGCTATGTATGAGGACATTCTCCTTAAGGCTGCGAGCGACGAAATCGGCATAAAAAAGGGCCTAAAAAACAGGATTTCAAAGCACAAAGGCCTTGCCCACCTTGTCATGATTGCGACAAAACCCGACATAATAAAGCAGGCGCCCCTGATTAAGGAGCTCCTGGAACGGGATGAGTTTGTGGTAATAGGGCACACAAACCAGCACTATGATTGGGACCTTTCGCAGAGCTACCTTGAGGAGTTTGGGATAGAGCCCGACTTCAATCTGAACATACGGGGGGATACTGCCGAGAAGCAGAGCCAGCTTATCTTCAGGCTTTCAAATGTGCTCAAGCTGTTCAGGAAAGACGGCCTTACTTTAATCCCTTATCCCTACTCCGATACCCTGACCGCGAGCGCATCCGCAATCTCATGCTACCTAAACAGGTTTCCTGTTGCGCATGTCGAAGCAGGTTTGAGGACAATGACCCCGCAAAAGGAAATCTTCACGGGAATCCTAAAAGATAAAAAGTTCGATGTTTACGATTACTATGAAAGCCTGCAGAACTCGCAGTGGGAAAAAGGCTCCATAGAGCCGTTTCCCGAGCAGTTCAACAGCAGGTCGAGCGCGCCCTGCGCCGGAATCCACCTCGCCCCCACAAAATTGAATGAAGAAAATCTCCTTTCGGAAGGCTACTACAAGGACAGGATTTTCACTGTTGGCAATACAATCTCTGATGCGATTGAAATTACCCATAAGAAAAAGTTCGAAAGCAAGTTCATGAAAGAGCATCCCGAACTCGAAGATAAGGAGATGATTCGCTTCTGCGTGCACCGAAGGGCGAATATCGGTTCCCTCCATCGTTTCAGGGCGATAATCGAAGGCATGGAGCAACTGGTGAAAGAAGGGAAGCAAATCCTTTTTGTCTCTTTGAGGGGGACGGAAGCAGCGCTTAACCACTACAAGCTAATGGGCAAGGTAAAGGCCCTTGACAGAGAAAACAGGAATTTCGTTTACACAACGGTGCTTCCTTACCGCGAGGCGCTCGCGACCCTGGAGGCATGTTCTCTCGTCGTTACCGATTCCGGGGGAATACAGGAGGAAGCGAGCGTTACAGGAACGCCCTGCGCAACGGTTAGGTTCAATTCCGACAGGCCTGAATCGGTTATCGCAGGAGCCAACATCCTCGCCCCTCCCATAGACAAGGGCATCTTCGCAAGGGTTGTGAAGGAAGCGTCCGAGAACACAAAGATAAACAAGAAAATGAGAAATGCAGGGAATCTCTATGGGAAGGGCGTGAGCGGGAAGATTGTCGATGCTGTAAAGAAAGTAACTTCCGAAGGGAAGATGATGCGTTTCGAGGAGAGCCGCATGGGCTTCTCAAAGCTTGGCTTCTGGGAGAAGGGCGGCATGGAGTGGTAGCATGAAAATGCTGCTCGCAACCCACCATTTCCTCCCCTGCATAGGGGGCATAGAAAGCTATGTCAATGACGAGTGCCGTTACCTGAAAAAACACGGCATTGAAACAGAGGTTGTAACCCTGAACAAATGTTCAGAGTCCTCATTAGTGTTAAGCGCAGCAGAAACAATCGAGGGCATTCCCGTACACCGGGTTCCTTTCCTAAGACCTGGCCCCTTGGTTATCGCCCCCTCACTCCTCAAGTACGCAATGAGGAAGGACATCGACGCAATCCATTGCCACGCAATGGGCTTCTTCCTCGATTTCCTTGTCCTTACAAAACCCCTGCACCGAAAAAAGATTTTCCTTTCCACAAACGGGGGAATATTCCACACAAGAAAATTGGGTTTCCTCAAGAAACTCTATTTCCGCACCTGGGCAAAACTCATCCTGAAAGGAGTTGACAAAACAATCGCAATCTCGGAGAACGACCTCAAAACCTTCTCAACAATAACGCAGAACATAGAGCTTATCGAGGATTCATTCGACAGCGACAGGGTTAATTCACTCGGCCTGAGAGGCAAGGAGAAGAACAGCTTCCTTTTTGTAGGAAGGCTTTTCAGGAACAAAAGGGCGGACCTGCTCCTGAGGGCGTTCGCCGAACTGAAACGCGAAAACCCCGATTTCAGGCTTTACTTGGTCGGGCCTGACTGGGGCGAGGAGAAAAAACTAAAGGAACTGGCGAAGGAGCTCGGTCTCGGAAAAAATGCCTCTTTCGAGGGGGGCAAGGACAGGGCATCACTGAACGCATACTACAACAAGTGTGAGTTTGTTGTCTCGGCCTCGGAGTACGAGGGATTTGGCATTTCAATAATAGAATCGATGGCTGCGAGGTGCATCCCCGTGATAAATGACATTCCCACATTCAGGAACTTTGTTGAGCACGGAAAGAATGGTTACATAGCGGATTACACAATGCCGACCAATGCCGCAAAAACACTCGCCGGGGCAATCGGCATTTCGCCTTCGCAAAGAAAGAAACTTTCCGAGGCAGCCCACAACTCCGTCCAGAAATATTCTTGGGAAACGGCAGCAAAAAAACTTGTCAGCCTTTTTTCGAAAAAATAACTTTAGGCAGCTCAAGAAGCAGCTCGCTCGCCAAAAACCCATACCCCTTCTTCTTAAGGAGAATATCGCCGGCCTTGCCGTTCACATAGGCAGCCGCGCACCCGGACTCAAACAGGCTATTTCCCAACGCAATGAACCCGGCGCAAAGCCCCGAGAGGATATCCCCGGTTCCGCCAACGCTCATGCCCTCGTTGCCTGTCCTGTTCACCCTAACCTTATTTCCATCAGAGATAACGTCAACCATCCCTTTCAGGAGAATAACGCAATTCTTCCCTTTCGCGGCTTCCTTAACCAAATCAACATTCTTCTTCAGGGAATTGGATGCCTCTTTTCCGAAACAAATTTCAAATTCTTTCGCATGCGGGGTAAGGAGAACCTCTCCATTGAAATTCATTCCCTTAACCGCCTTGATTGCATCTGCGTCTATAACCGCCGGAATTTTCAGGCCTTTAACGACAGCCCTCACAAATTTCTTCGTGCCGGCGCCCTGCCCCAGCCCGGGCCCTATAAGCACAGCATCAAATCCCTTTGAAAGTTTCAGCACATCCTTAACATGCCTTTCCCCGAAAACTTTCCCTGAAAACTTTTTTGTTATCAGGTCAGGGCTCATGCAGTTTACAGCCCATGCGGCCTTTCCGGGAGCCGCAACAGTCACTAAATCAACCCCGCTCCTCAAGGATGCGAGCGCCGCATTTCCCGAAAGTGCGACAGCACCCACATAATCCTCGCTCCCCCCCACAACAAGAACCTTCCCAAACTGCCCCTTGTGCGCGTCTTTTCTTCTCTTCTTCACGCACTTCCTTACATCGGCTGCACTTGTTGAAATCATCCTTTCATAACCTTCTCAATTTCTTTCCTAAGCAGGGCGCTTACCTCCCCGCCCGCAGCCTTCCCCCTAAGCTCCTTCATAACATCTCCCATCAGGGCGCCAATTGCGTGCATTCCCTTCTCCTTCACCATTGCCTCGTTTTTTGAAACAACCCTTGCAACTACTTTTTCAACATCCTCACATCCTGCCTTCTCAATACCTATGCCCTTCACAACTTCCTTGAGGCTTTTTTCCCGGGCTTTGCTCCACTCCCCCAAAACCTTAAGCGCAATGTCCTGCGTAATCTCCTTCTTTCTCATCGCCGCAAGCACACCTTCGACCATCCTATCGTTTATGCGCTCAATGTTAACCCCTTCCCTGCGCAGCTGCACCAAACCCTCAAGAAGCAGAACCGCTGCCGTTGTTGGATTATGGCCTTCCCCGACAAGCCTTTCAAACAACAGGGCATGGTTGCTTAGCTTCATTTTCTCAGCCAAACCGGGGCTAAGATTAAACTTTGTTATGTATAAGTTCTTCCTCTCGTCTGCGCTTTTCGGCAAACTCTTCCTTATTTCTGCGAGCTTCCCCCCATCAATCTTGACATGCCCTAAATCTGTTTCAGGGTACATCCTTGCCGCCCCCGGCAAAGGCCTGCTGTACTCTGTGTTCCCGTTGTCCAAAGCGTTCCTTGTCTCCTCGGGAACCCCCTTCAACGCAACCCTGCACCTTTCCGCAACAACTGCCAATGCTTTTTTTGCCCTGTCCTCAGGAGCGCAGACCAAAACAAAGTTGTCATTCTCCCCAACCCCGAGCAATTTCTTAACACCCTCAATTTCCATAGGCGTTATTCCATATGCCGGGAGCTCATCCCCGTGAAAAATTCCCCGCAAACCGGCCCTTGCCTTGACATATGAAGCAAGCTCGCTTCCAAACCTTCTTCCCTCTTGCAACTCCTTCCCGAGCAAACCCGCGAAGCCGGCTATCTTTAAACCCAAAACAGAACTATTGTTCTTCAGCCCGTCCTTAAATATTTTGCATTCGGTGTTCGAAAAAATTTTCGCAAGGTCTTTTCCTTCCTCCGCAAGGCCTTTCCCTTTCACACCCCTCTTTGCCAACTCATCCTTAACCTCAAGCAGCTTAACCTGCCTTTCAACTTCTCTCCTGACATACTCCGGAATTAAATCAAGCTGCTGCACACCCTTTATCTCAACCCTTGCCCCCTGCGCAATAGAAACATTCAAATCTTGCCTTATAGTCCCCAGGCCCCTCTTCGCCTTTCCCGTAATCCTGAACAGCCCCCCTATCTCCTTTGCAGCCTTTCCCGCATCTTCGGGGCTTTTTATGCCTGGGGCTGTTGCCAGCTCTATCAACGGAATCCCAAGCCTATCAAGCCTGTACGTAACCTCGCTTTCCTTCCTTTCCATCGGCCTTGCCGCATCCTCCTCAAGGGCAAGCCCCTGCACACCTATACTGCCTCCTTCGTAATCAAGAACCCCCCCTTCCGAAACAAGCATCGTCCTCTGGAAACCGCTTGTGTTAGAACCATCAATAACCTGCTTCCTCATGACAACAAGCTCATCAAGAATATGGGCCTTCAGCATGAGCGCAATCTGGAGAGTAACATCCAGGGCTTCGCTGTCCGCAGGCATCGGCGGCTCTTCATCCGCCTCTATCAAACAAGTGCTGTCGGAATAGCCCTCGTAGAAAAAAGTCTTGTTTTTTTTGAATGCTTCAAGCGCCGCTTTGTCAAACTCCCCAAGCTCTGAAGCGACAATCCTGAGTTTCCTGCTGAATTTCAGGCCGGGGGCATCATCTCTCAAAATAGAGGGGCACCGGCAAAACAGCTTCCCGGTATCGAGCTGCTGGTGCACTTCCAGGCCGCACTTTAGCCCCAGTTTCCCGTAATCCATGGAAATTCTCCCTGTTACCATTTGGCTGAAAAGGGTTTTTATAGTGTGGCATTTATCCCTTAAATCACTTTCTATTCATACTAGTATTATGCTCGTTTCAAAACTCAAATCCAAAATCCACAGGGCAACTGTGACAGAGGCGGACCTTGATTATGTCGGCAGTATAACCATAGACCTTGCGCTGATGAATGCTGTCGGAATCGAGGAATATGAGAAAGTCCTTGTATCAAACATCACAAACGGAAACCGCCTCGAAACATATGTCCTTTCAGGCGAGGAGGGAAAGGGAACGATTTGCCTGAACGGGGCGGCAGCCCGCCTCTGCAAGAAAGGGGATTTGGTTATCATCATGGCGTTCGCCCTCTACTCCGAAGGTGAAGAATGCAGGCCAAAGATTGTTGTTGTGGATGAGAACAACAAGGCCAAGAAAATTGTAAGCTAGTTATTTCATTTTTCCTAAAATCCGGCACATTTTGTCGATTGTCCGGTTCACGGTTTGCAGCCCTATTTCATCGTCCATCGCAGGAGCCTGCAGTATTCCCCCGAAGTGGTTGTCATCCCCCAAGGGAACCATTGAATGAATGTGCATAACCGCATGCATCCCCGCAACAACAAGTTCCTGCCCGCCGTTCCTGCTGTTCCCAACCGCAACCGCCCCCCCAACCTTGTCCCTTAAGAGAACGCCCTGCCTCCTGAAAAGAACAGACCTGTCCAAAAAACATTTCATCTGCCCGCTCATGTTCCCCATGTATGTGGGGCTAACCAGCAACAGGCCGTCCGCACTTTCAATCGTTTCAATCAATGAATTGAAATCATCGTTCTGCGAACATTTCTTCGCTTTTTTGCAGGCATCGCATGCGATGCAGGGCCCGACCTTCTTTTCGCCGAGCTTAATCACTTCCGCCTCAAAACCCCTTTCCCTAATCCTCTTTTCGGAGTACGCGGCAATCTTCTCCGAGTTCTGCCCCTTCCGCGGGCTGCCTGAAACAATTACAATCCTCACTTTCCTTGCCTCCTCTTCCTTATAACCTTAATCAGGAAATACAGTGCGGCAAACGCCCAGACAAGCTCCAGGGTAAGGAAGACAAGCGAGCCGATATCCCAAGCGTAAAACCCAAGCATGAGAGAACCGGCCAAATTAAGGCTGTTGAAGATGAATGTGTCCTTCCTGTACTGCTTCATGTGCTCAAGCACAAACGCAACAAGCAGCAGGAGCAACCCGGCAATCCCAACCCAAAGCGCATATATCTCAATCACCACATCACCACTCAAAAACACAGGGGTTTGAGCACTTTGTTATTTCCCCCCGAAGGTTCTCCGCAAACATTTCCCTCGCCTTCGCCTTCCCGTAATTCCCAAGCAACCAGGCAAGCTTCACAAACGCAGTTTCAGGGAGCATGTCCTCGCCATAAACAACGCCCTGCTCCGCAACCTTCCTCAAATTGGTGTAGACCTTGTCGTTCACCCTCCCGTTCAGGCATTGCGAAGCCATCCCCACAACACAGCCTGCCTTGACAAGTTTCCCAATCGCCTTCACAAACTCATCCTTCTTCCCGATAGGGGTGTGGCCCAGGCCTGTGCCCTCGATCACAAGGCCCTTGTACTTTTGCATCCTGTAAAAGTCAATCATTTTTGTGCTTATCCCCGGGTGGAGTTTTACCATTCCGACCTTCTTCTCGAACTTTTCCATAAGCCTGAATTTCCCATTCGGTTTCCCTGGTTTCTTAACAAACTCTATTTTCCCCGTCTTGTAGTCTACCCTTGCAATCTCCCTGCTGTTGATTGCCTTGAACGCATCCCTTCTTGAGGTGTGCATCTTCCTTGTTTTTGTTCCAGGGAGTATTGAACAGTACTCATCCCCCGTATCTCCGTGCATGCAGGCCGCAACACCCGCAAAATCCGAGTCCGCGATGAACCTTGCCGCACAAATCATATTCATGCCCGCATCGCTGCTCCCCCTATCGGTGCTTCTTTGCGCCCCAACCAGGAGGACAGGAACATCGACATTCTCAAGCATGAATGAAAGCATCGCCGCGCTGTATCCTAAAGTGTCTGTGCCGTGCCCGATGATAACCCCTTTGCAGCCTTTCTTGACCTCCTTGGCAACAGCCTTCGCAATCTGCGAGTAATCCCCAAGATCCATGTCCTCGGACATTTTGTTGAAGACAAGGGTTGTCCTGACATTTGCTATGTCTCCAATCTCCGGAAATATTGAGACAAGGTCTTCCGGCTCAAAGAAGCTGTTTACCGCCCCTGTTGCGTAGTCAACGCGGGAGGCGATTGTCCCCCCTGTATGCACAATTGCTATTTCAGGCAGCCCGGGCTTTTTTCTCAGCTTAACCGGCTTGGCCTTCCCAACTTTTTTCCCCTTGCCGAGCACGCTTACCGCAGTTATCTTCGAAACAGCAATCCCTGTGTTGTAGCCGCTCTTGAGCTTGAGGAACAATGATTCCTTTTCCTCGGAAGGAACAATGGTTCCCCTGAACACAGCCTTGCCGCACTCAACCTCGGCTTCCATGCCGACTTTGAGGCCGTGCCTGTTCATAAATTTCCCGATGTCCATAAAACCAACCAAAATAAGCCCAAAATCCTTTAATTGTGTTATGCCCCCTTCAATATCTCCATCCAGCCCAGTACCGCCGGCACATAGTCTTTTGTCTCGGAATAAGGCAGCCCTTCGAGGCTGCACTCCGCCATCGGCCTCCAGCTTTTCTTGCTCTTGTCGCTGCTTCCGGGCCCTGTGTTGTACGCCGCAATTGCCAGAGGCACAAGCCTTTCCTCATCGCACTGCCTTGTTTTCATAACCTTGTAATATTGCCTGAAGATGTCCGCCCCGAGGGACGCATTTATGAAAGGGTCTGTCCGGTCGCTTTCCTTGATGCAGCCGGTGACAATGCCTTTCGCAGCCTGTGCCTGAACGTATTCCTTCACAGTAGGGTGGTTTGTGTTGCAGAAATGGTATGGCATAACCTGCATCAGACCGATGGCCCCGACATGGCTTTTTATGGTTTCGTTGAATGCGCTCTCCCTTGCCATTATACCCCTGATAAGGTCTGCATCCAGCCCCTTCCCCGAGGCAACCTGCTGTATCGCCTCTTCGTACTTTGCGGCCTTAGACAGCATTGCACTTTTGTTCAGGACATGCCCATCATAGAACTCTTGCACCTTGTCCTCCAAAAGAAAACCATTAATTGTAAGCCCGCCATAGCCGGTACTTATTGGAATTTCCGGGTCCTGCTCTCCTCCCCCCTCAACACACTTCCCGTTTTCAAGTTTCTCGGTCACAGTATAGGCATAATCATTGCTCCCTATCATCAAGCCTTCAACTTCCCAATACTCCCACGCCGCGAGGCATTCTTCAGCAGTTTCGCAGTTAACACAGGCATGCTTCCTCCTGCACTTGTCCCCGAACTCCTCTGCTGCAAGTATCTGCGTTGCATAACACTCCCCGCTCCCTTCGCACACCCCGCCTATGGGACTGCCCCTGCTAGCGTAGGCATAATCCTTGTAGCCAAGCTCAAGTTCCTTGCCCCTCTCACTCCACCTCTCCAGGCACTCCCATCCGAATTCACAGCCCTCACACCCATAAATTTCCCTGCACTCCCCTTCCCTTTCCTCAATCCCCATGAACGAGGTTGCCTCACACCCCTCAGTTATGTGTGAAGCGCCCTTAACCCCAAACCTTACCGTCTCCTCTTCATAGCCGGCATCTACCCCTTCAACCCTCACCTCTGCCTCATATGTCCCGTTCTCGCCTATCCCCGGCTTAAACTCGAAAACCTCTGTTTCTTCCGGAAGGATAAGTTCCCTTACCTCAAGCAATGGATCTCCATACCTCATCCTTTCTTCAATCCCCGCCCTTACCTCTATCTTGTAAAGCAGGATTTCCGCCTGATAGGCGGCAGCAGTAGTGTTCCCTGTGTTCTTCACCCCAACCTTCAGCCCTGCCTCTTCCTTGCTTAAATCAAACTCCTCATCATAGCCAACCTCCACTATCCTCACCTGCGCAGGCTCTTCCCCCAGATAAACCCTGCAGACATGCAAATTGAATTCAGGTATGCACCTTGCCGCACTTCTCACCTTTGACGCCTCCAGCACAACAAGGTTCCTGTTGGAAACAGCGACCCTGCATTCCCCGTAAGCGCCGCATCTTTCAATGCCTCCACATTCATCAACAAGCCCTTCCAAACTGCAGCAAACCGAGGGGTTATTGCAGTGAAGGATAACAGACCTCGCGGAGGTGTCGAAGAGCGAGGCATCCATTCCCAAATCCGATTTCAAATCAAGTGTGTAGGGAACATACTGGCCGGGGGTAAGCTCCGAGATGCTCAGGCCCTCACCAATAGCCGCAACAGGGTCCTCCGCAGGAAAAAACATCGGCGCAACAAACGCCATGAAAATCCAAAGGAAAGCCGCAGCGGCAACCGCATAAACAAGAAGCCGGAACGGATTCATTTTCTCCGCCCCCTTTTCGGCTGCCCAAACTCAAGCCTGACCTGCCAGATAAGCAGCTTCCTAAAAACAAAGCTCAGCGCAAAAAGCATAACCGAAATTAGGATATAGCTTTGCAGGTCCCCCACCTTATTGAACCAGTCCTTCTTTTCGAACGCCCAGTCGTTGAACAGCAGGATAAAGTAAGCAACGGCCCCGAGCGTTATCAGGAACAGGAAAATCTTTTCGGCGGTAATCAGCCAGCGCGCCATCCTCTTCATTTTTACTCACCCACCGATATGTGCTTCTGCGCCTTATACATTTTCTCTATCTCCTTAACTGTTGTTGCCTCTTCTGCTTTTCTGTCCTCCCTCAAAGAAACCATCCTCGGGAACCTCAAAGCCAGGCCTTCCCCGGTTTTCTTTTTCCCCGCAGTGTGCATAGGGCTCTTTGTTATCTCATCCGCCTTCACCTCGACAACATACCTCGGCTCGACCCAGAAATCCGGCTTTATGGTAGAGTCATACCTCGCGGGCTTCTTCCCTGTTTTTATTTTCCCAAGGCCCTTCGCAAACTCCTTCATCTCCTCTTCGTTAAAGCCGCTGCCGATTTTAGCAATGGTTTTGAACCTGTCTTCCTTCGCGTCATAAACGCCTGTAAGCAATGCCCCCATCCCGAACTTTGCCCTCTGGCCTTTCCCTTTGTAATAGCCAAGGATTACGGCATCGACAGTGTCATCTAATTCTCCCTTATATGACCTCTTGAGCTTTATCCAGGCGAACTTCCTCGCCCCCGCAATATAGGGCGCATTCAAATCCTTTGCAATTATCCCCTCCAAGCCCTTTGCTATATTTTCCTCGAAGAAACTTTCAAGCTTTTCAGGGCTGTCGGTAATTATGCTTTTTGTCGGCTCTATAACGTCTCCTTCCCCGATAACCTTGGTGATAAGCGCCCTGCGCTCGCTGAATTTCCCGGCCATCAAATTTTTCCCGTCAAGGTGCATGATATCGAAAATGAAAAGTTTGAGAGGAAACTCCTCCGACATTTTCTTAATTCCATGTTTCCTTTTCCGCTGTATAGTAACCTGAAAAGGATGGAACTCCCCGCTCTGCTCGCTGTAGGCAAGCGCCTCCCCCTCGAGAATAGCCTCCTTCGCCTTTATCTGTTTCCTGACCGCTTCCACTAACTCGGGGAACATGCCTGTCATGTTCTCAGACCTTCTTGAGAAGACGGTAACCTCTTTCCCGAACTTGTGTATCTGCAGCCTGAAACCATCGTACTTGCTCTCGACAGCGCACTTTCCAATCTTCTTGATAATTTCCTCCGCACTCGGCAGCCTCTCCGCCAGGGTGGGCCTTATCGGTATCCCCGGGGTAATCTCAATCCGGTCCAGCCCTTTCAGCCCTTTTTCCTTGAGCCTCTCCGCAATCTCCCCAAGGTCTGAATGGATATTGTACTTTGCCTCAATCTGCCCCCTTGCAAAAAACTTGATTTTCCTGTTTAGTTCCTCTTCCCTCTTCTCCTCCTTTTTTTCCTTCAGCCCCTTTTCAAGTTCCTTGATTTTCCTCCTGTCCTTCTTCACCTCGTCAATGAGCATTATCGCAAACGCATCCATTATCGTCGGGTCTCCTGTCCCCAGCCTTAAATTTCCAAGCGGAACCCTGACGAGATACCTTGCCTCTTTTGGCGAGGCGCTGTTAAGCAGCTCGGCAAGCAATTTTATTTTCGTGTCCTGGCTTCCTCTCCCCTCGGTTTTCGCAATCTTCAGCAGGTTGGAAAAAACTTTCTCAAGGCCGAGCCGCTCCGAAAAAAGTGCCTTCTGTTTTTTGCTCCCCAAAACCTTCTCTGCGGCCAGGCCAAGGTCCCCCAACTCCTTGTACTCCCTGTCAATCTCCTCCCTCGAGTAGCCCCCAACCCTTGCAATCGCATCCTCGACAAAGTTCTCGCCCATCCCCACATCCAAACCTTCGTAATTCGGCCCCAATTTTCCCTGGCATAGGTACACCAGCCTCTTAACCTCGCTTGCCTCCGCCTCCCTGAACATTTCCGCAATTATGCCCGTCATGCCAAGCCTTGAGCTGGCCTGCTCTATCCTTTCAAAGTAGTCCGTTATAGCCGAGAACCTCATCCAAACCGGCTATATATTAGTTTTATTTAAATATAAGGATTAGCTTAAGGTTATATGAAGGTTAGGGAACCCCCGAAAAGCCCATAGGTGCAACATATATAAACCTTTAGAGCGCAAATAATTATGGATAGCATGGACAGAAGGGAGTGTCTTCCAGTACAGCAATTTTTCTTTTAGATTTGTATACTCCCCGGAATGCGATTTTAATTCTTTTGGAAGAAATCTTTCTAATCCGTCATGGGACATTGGTGTAGCCTGGCCTAGCATTGTGGCTTTGGGAGCCTCCGACCCCGGTTCAAATCCGGGATGTCCCAATCCGTCGCGCCCGGATGGTGCGTCGCCTATACTCTGCCCCCTTGGGCATTATATAGGCGTGGCGGCTTCGCCGCATTTTGGGAAGTGGTCTGCATGAAGAAGGACTGGGATAACATATACAGGGAACACGGCAAGGTGCAGAAAGGGGTTTGGCCTTTCCTAAGCAGGAACCTTTTCCGCATCAAAAAGGGCGGCAATGTGCTTGACCTTGGCTGCGGGACAGGGCGGCATCTTCTCTACCTCGCGAAGAGGGGCTACCTCGCAACAGGGATGGATTTGTCTGTTTCGGGTCTTGAGCTTGCGGATTCGCACCTAAGGAAAAACGGCATTAACTGCGTTACCCTCGTGAAGGGCGACATGCGGAAGCTGCCCTTCCGGGACAAAACCTTCGATGCGGTTGTTTCGTGCTGGGTCATACACCACTCCACCCTGAAGGACTTCGGGAAAACGCTTCGTGAGGCCTGTAGGGTTCTCAAGAACAACGGGGTGTTCCTTGCGAATGTCCAATCGACCTCCCATTTTTGGTATGGGAAAGGCGAGGAGCTTGAGCCCAACACTTTCAGGGGCGAGGGCGAGGAGTACGATGTCCCGCACCATTATTTCGGCAGGGAGGAACTCACGGAGGGGCTGGTGAATGCGGGATTTTCAATAGAAAAGATGCGCCACGCAAAGAGGATGACCAACACCTCGAAAACGACGGACTTAAAAATA
The DNA here is from genome assembly GCA_964540145.1 of uncultured archaeon. Taxonomy (GTDB): domain Archaea; phylum Iainarchaeota; class Iainarchaeia; order Iainarchaeales; family CAZILS01; genus CAZILS01. Next base: position 80,360 of record CAZILS010000003.1, read on the forward strand.
ATAAAGCGGCAAGGTATAATGGCGCACTGGGATTTCATTGCGGTTAAGAAATAGTTCCATCCGGAGGATGGAAGTTCCATTGAACCCCTCCCTGCGGAGGGGTGAAATGGGACGGCGGTAAACGAGCCTTCGTTTAGGGGGGGGTAGTCTAGCCTGGACCAGGACTCTACCTTGGGGTGGTAGCAACCCGAGTTCAAATCTCGGCCCTCCCAATCTGTCACGCCCGGATAATGCGGGGCCTATACTCCGCTTTTGGCACAGTATAGGCCGAGCGTCCCCTTTCAGGGGACGCATTCACATTGGCTGGCGCACCCTTTTATAGGGGAAAAGCCATAGAGGATACGAAAATGAAAATAGGGTTCATAGGTTCGGGAAAGATGGCGGAAGCCCTGATTCGAAGCTTCCTGGACAGCGGCACCGCCGTAAAGGAAGAGATTTTCATTTCCGACAAATCCAAAGAAAGGCTCAACTTCCTTTCAAAGGAGCTAGGGGTTAACACAGCCTCAACTAATATTGAAGCTGTTGAGAGCGCCGACACAATTTTCCTCTCTGTCAAGCCCCGGGATATGGAAACTGTGCTGAAGGAAATTTCAGGGAATGCAAAGGGAAAGCTGTTCATTTCAATAGCTGCGGGCATAACGCTTTCATTCATTGAAAACTATTTGGAAAATGCGAAGGTTGTGAGGGTAATGCCCAACCTGAACATTCTGGTCGGGGAAGGGATTTCCTGTTACTCCTTGGGGAAGGGGTGCGGCAGAGATGATGAAAGTTCCGTTGGCAACCTGCTTGCAGTTGTTGGGAAAGTGATTAAGGTTGAGGAGAAGAAGCTTGATGCTGTTACCGCCCTTTCCGGGTCGGGGCCTGCCTTCTATGCCCTGGTTATGGATGCATTTGCCAAGGCAGGCATTGAACAGGGCCTTAACAGCGAGGAAGCCTACCTCCTCGCGGAGCAGACCGCACTTGGAACAGCCAAGCTCCTCATGGTCCGGAAAATGGGGACAATGGAGCTTATCGATGCGGTTGCCTCTAAGGGAGGAACGACCGAGGCAGGCCTTAACGCGCTTGACCAAACCGTTTTGAGAAAGGAAATTTCCAAGGCTGTTGCGGCAGCGAAGAAAAGAGCGGGGGAGCTCGGCAATGGCTAGCGTAAAGGCGCTTGCGGAGAGGGCAAAACAGGCATCCTATGAACTCATGCTTGCAACATCCGATGAGAAGAACAACGCATTGAAGAAAATAGCGGAAAAGCTGGTTGCAAACACCGGCGAAATCCTTGCGGAGAATGCGAAGGACGTCAATGCTGCCGAGGCGGCGGGAACAAAGGCATCCTTGGTTGACAGGCTCGCGCTTTCCAAGGAAAGGATTGAGGGCATGGCGAAGGACATTGAAGGGGTTATTGCCCTTGAGGACCCTGTCGGAACTGTGGTCGATGAAAGGGAACTTTACAACGGTTTGCGGCTTGAGAAGGCCAGGGTGCCTTTGGGAGTAGTCGGCATAATATACGAGAGCAGGCCCAACGTGACAATCGACGCAGCCGTGCTCTGTATAAAGGCGGGAAATCCCATTGTCCTTAGGGGAGGTTCCGATGCAATCAACTCAAACAGGGTTTTGGTTCGTGTTCTCAAGGATGGGCTGAAAGAGGCAGGCCTTTCGCAGGAAATTGTGCAGTTCATCGACTCGGCCGACAGGGAGAAAGTCGGGGAACTTCTTTCGCTGCACGGCTTGGTTGACGTCATTATCCCGAGGGGCAGCCGCACCCTGATAAATTTCGTTGTGCAAAACTCAAAAGTCCCTGTCATCGAGACAGGGGAAGGCAACTGCCACATCTATGTGGATGAGAAGGCGGATTTGGGCAAGGCATATCCCATAGTCATTAACGCAAAAACCCAGAGGCCCGGGGTGTGCAATGCGGTTGAGCACTTGCTTGTGCATAAGGGCGTTGCGGGAAACTTCCTTCCCGAGATGGCAAAAAAACTTTCCGGAAAGGGCGTTGAGGTACGAGGCTGCGAAAAAACAAGGAAGATTGTTTCAGGAATCAAGGATGCGGGCGATGCCGATTGGGATGAGGAATACCTTGATTTGATAATCGGCATAAAGGTTGTTTCATCTTTGGATGAGGCGGTTAAACACATAAACAAATACTCGACACACCACTCCGACGCTATACTTACCGAGGACAGGGAAAGCGCGGAGAGGTTTTTGAGGGGGGTGGACAGCGCCGCAGTCTATTCCAACGCCTCAACAAGGTTTACCGACGGCGCTCAATTTGGCATGGGCGCGGAGATAGGCATAAGCACACAGAAGCTCCACGCCCGCGGGCCGATGGGCGTTAATGAGCTTACCTCGGCAAAGTTTGTTATAAGGGGACAAGGGCAAATAAGGGAGTGAGGCTGTGAAAAAGATAGAAAAAGCAAAAACAATAGTTGTCAAGATAGGAACCCAGGTTCTGATGGGAAAGAAAGGGATAGACCGCAGGCTGGTCAATAACCTCGCTTCCGAGGTTTCCTCGCTGCAGAAGAAAGGGCATAAGTTCGTGATTGTGACTTCCGGGGCTGTGGGGATGGGCCTGGAGAGGCTCGGCAAGAAGAAAGCAAACTCCCTTAGCATGCAGCAGGCATCTGCGGCAATAGGCCAGAGCAGGCTTATGGGGGCATACGACAAGGCATTCGAAAAGCACAGGCAGCCTATAGCGCAAATCCTCCTTAGCAGTTACACTTTCGAGAACAAGGTTATGGCAAAAAACCTCGGGGCAACGGTGAAAGAACTGATGAAGCTGAATGTTATCCCCATAATCAACGAGAACGATGCGGTCTCGACTGCGGAGCTCAGCACAGCCAAGGGATTTTCGGACAATGACACCTTGGCTGCGCTTGTCGCTAAAAATTTCAGCGCCGACCTTTTGGTTGTGTTCACAAACGTAGATGGTTTGTATTCGGACGACCCCGTGAAAAATCCCGATGCGAGGAAAATAACCGAGGTGAGGGGCGTAGGGAACGTGATGAAGTACGCCTGCGGCGGGAAATCGGCTTTCGGCAGGGGCGGCTTCGGGTCAAAGCTCTGCGCAATCGGTTTCGTAAATAGAAAAGGCATACCCGCGGTTGTCTGCAGGCCCGGGAAGAACATTATAAAAGACATATTAAAGGGAAAGGAGATAGGAACGAGATTTATATAGGTGGAGAAATGGCCGAGGAAAAAATAACCTTCAACATCGACAAGGAAAAGGATTTTTCCAACTGGTTCACGGAAATAATAAAGGCTGCGGAGCTCGCGGATATCCGGTACAATGTAAAAGGCTTCCTTGTTTTTAGGGAGTGGTCGGTTTGGTCGATGGAGGCGATGTACTCCCTTTATGAGAAGGCACTGCAGAGGAAAGGGCACAGGCCGATGTGGTTCCCTGCAGTAATCCCGGAAAGCAATTTCACGCTGGAGGGAGAGCATGTCGAGGGCTTCACCCCCGAGGTGTTCTGGATAACGGAGCACGGTGCGGGAGAAAAATTCGAGGAGAAGCTCGCTCTTCGGCCGACCTCTGAAACCGCAATGTACAGGATGTACTCAACATGGATACGCTCCTACAACGATTTGCCGTTCAAGGCATACCAGCGCGCGCAGGTATGGAGATATGAGACAAAGGCCACAAGGCCTTTCCTAAGGGGCAGGGAATTCCATTGGATAGAGGCCCACGATGTTTTCGCAACTAAAGAAGATGCGGAGGCGCAGGTTCGCGAGGACATGCAGACTGCGGAGGAAATTATGCACCAAAAGTTCGGCATACCCTTCATATTTTTCGAGAGGCCCCAATGGGACAAGTTTCCGGGGGCAGAAAACACATATGGGGCAGACACAATAACTCCGGGAGGGAGGGTTATCCAGCAGCCCTCAACACACCTGCTCGGGCAGAACTTCTCAAAGCCGTTCAATGTGAAGTTCGTTGACAAGGACGGGAAGGAGAAATTTGCGTATATCACATGCTATGGCCCCTGTATTTCGAGAATGTTTGCGAGTGTCATGGCAACCCACGGGGACAGCAAAGGCCTGAGGTTCCCGTTTGAGATTGCGCCCATGCAGGCCATCCTTGTTCCAATCGCTTTGAACAAGACAAAGAAGGGTTTGGAGAAGGCGAATGAACTGAAGGAAAAGCTTCTGGACGCGGGTTACAGGGCGGCGGTTGATGCAAGGGATTTAATGCCCGGAGAAAAGTTCTACCACTGGGAGATGAAGGGAGTTCCGATAAGGCTGGAGATCGGCCCAAAAGAGGTGGAGAAGAAACAGCTTACGGTTTACAGGCGCGACCTCGGCAAAAAGGAAACCATACCTGAGAAGAGCCTCCTTTCCTACATCGGGAAGGCCTCTGCCGAGATAACCGAAAACCTAAGGAATGAAGCCGACAAAAAATTCAAGAATGTCATTAAAGACGCAAAGACAAAGGCCGAGGTGAAGGAAATCGTTTCAGGGAAGGGAATAGCGAGAATAAACTTCTGCACAACTTCACTTGAGGGGAAGGCCTGCGCCGAAACCATAGAGAAGGAAATCGGGGCCAAAGTCCGAGGCACAAGGATAGACAAGAAGGAAAAGGCGAATGGAAAATGTCTCTTCTGCGGAAAGAAGGCGAATGTTGTCGCATATGTGGCCAAGGAATATTAGCCGTTACTTGCGGCAGGCACGGCGCCTACATGCGGCAGGCGTGGCCCGCCTTGGAGAGGTTCGCATTCATCGGCACAGGTTCAGCGCTTTCAACACAACCTTATTATCGATGTAATCTGCGTAAGCTCCCCTGAAGCTTTTTACCTTTCCGATCCCCGAAAGCATGACAAACCTCGCCTTCCCTTTCTTCGCCTTCTTGTCAAGGGACATTGCCCTCAGTATCCGGGTGTTCCTTATTTCTTTGGGAACTTTTGCCCTAAGCCCGGCCTTTTTGAAAAGCGCCTCATACCTCTCAACCTCGCTTTCTTTGAGGTATTTTTTCATAACCCCGATTTTTCCCGCGGCAACACATCCTGCGGCAACAGCCTCGCCGTGCGCAACCCTGTAATTGCTTACCTGCTCAATCGCATGCCCTATGGTGTGGCCGTAGTTCAAAACTCTTCTCAATCCCTTCTCTTCAGGGTCTTTCTCGACAACCTTTCCCTTAATCTTTACATTCCGGCCGGCAACCTTAGCGAGCACTTTCATATCCCTCTTCAGGATTTTATCCATGTTCTTCTCAAGGTAATTGAAAAACTTTTTGTCCATGATAAGCGCATGCTTTATGCTCTCCGCCAGGCCGTTCCTCATCTCCCTGTCGGGAAGGCTTTTCAATGCGTTCATGCCCATGAACACAGCCTTCGGCTGCCAGAATGCCCCGGCCATGTTCTTGGCAAGGCCTGTATCTACTCCTGTCTTTCCCCCGACAGATGAGTCTGCCATTGCGAGCAGTGTTGTAGGAACCTGAACAAAAGGAATTCCCCTTGCGTAAGTAGCCGCAGTGAAACCGGCAAGGTCCCCTACAACCCCCCCTCCCAGGGCAACAACCGCACTATCCCTCCCATAGCCGTGCTTTGCCATGGCCTCGATAACCGCTTCGGCAGTCGCCAGTGTCTTTGACTTTTCCCCCGCCCTGAACACAAGGACATCGTTTTGCAGGCCTTTCCTGCCCATCTCTTTGGAGAACTTATCCGCATAAAGTTTTGCAACATTAGAATCAGTTATGACCGCATACTTCGAAGCCTTCATGTTCTTCTTTATCCATGCTGCGGCCTTCGCAAAAACATGCGTGTCTATAAAGATGTCATAGGAGAAATCCTTCACCGACTTTAGGGTTATCTTTCGTTTTATCATCCCTGAATCCGATATCCTATGAGCCGAAAACTATTTATTCAGGATTTCCCTTATTCTCCAGAATGCGCCCCGCATTATTTATGGCTATTGCACTGCTGCTTGTTTCACACAGCGCTGTTTCCGCAAGCCTGTCAATAACCTCGCAGCCTGAACAGCCCTACTCAACCTCAACACAGCCGTATTCCCTTACCTCAATCCTTTCCCTCACAAACCTTTCATGCGAGGAAGGAAGCCAATACCGGCTGAGGGCAAATATCCCTGTTTGGTATTCGCAGCTCTCCCTAAGTGACATAAATGCCCACACCAAACAGGATGAAAACACTTTCGTTGCCGTAAAATGCGCAATCGACAACAGGCTCGTCAGCTGCTATGCTTATGAGGATGGCACTCCCCTCCTTGGCCTCAACAACATTTATGTTTCGTTCTCCCTTGAAACCGGCACAGGCGGAAATCCAATAAGAGAGGAACAATGGAGCGCAGACATCGAATGTGAATTTGGCTTGGAAAAGAACATCGAAACCCTTGCCGCAACCCTTTCTTTTGCATCGCCTTCAATAGAATTTTCAATCCCGGGGGGAGGGCAGGCATCGGGCACAATGGAGATAGAGGTCAATGAGCTGGAAGGAATACCGCACTACATTCGCTTTGCATTCGAACACCCCGAAACAACAATCCCGGAGCAGGCGGACTCAATAAGGCACAATGGGTGGAAGGCAAGCCTTGATTTGGAGGCCTTGCCCGAAGGCCCCCTAACAATTTACGCATACCCCTGCGACAACAAAATGAACTGCGGTTTGCCCATAGAGAAAGGAGTCGAGGTTGTGCATGTTGAGGAACCTCCTGAGACAGAGCCCGAAGAACCAACCGAACCAGCCGGTGAGAAAGCATCGGAAACCGGTGAAGTGCCTCCTGAAGAACCGGCTGAACCAGGCGAGGTTCCTGATTCCGGAAACAAAGCGCCGCAGATAGCAACCCTTTCAATTAACCTTGACGAAATATTCGACGGAAATGAGGTAAGGTTCCGCGCAGAAGTAATTGATGAAAACCCGCAAGCCCTAACCTATTCCTGGAACTTTGGGGACGGCACAGCCTCCGATGAGAAGGAGCCAACACACACCTACTCCCTCGGCAACACGGAAAGCGTTGAGGTGGATATTTCCCTCACGGTTTCGGACGGGGAGAAGGAAACAGCCTCGGAAATGACGGTTACAATCCTCCCGCTGCCTGCGGCAGCATCTCCCCCTGAAGGGAACAGGGAAGAAGAGCCGCCCCCCGGAGAAACCGAACCGCCCGCAGAAAGCGAGAAACCGTTATTTCAATTCTATTTCACGGACATATTGGCAGGGGCAGCCCTTGCCGTTCTCGCTGTGCTTGCTTTCTTCGCATACCAAAACAGGGAGAGGGTTCTCACAGCACTGAAAAAAACGAAGGAAAAACTTTCCGGAGCGGGGAAGAAAATCGCATCCTCAATATCGGCTCTTGCCGCGAAAATAAAACTCCCAAAACCAAAAGAGAAACTTCCCGAAACCGAACAGGCAAACCTCGGCAAATACGCCGAACTGAGAACAGAAACTGAAATTTCCTCAAGGCTCGACACAGGAATCTCAGGAAGCGAGCAGGAAGAAATCAAAAGGCTTGTCTTCCTGCTCAAGGGAAAGAGTAGGCGCTATTCCAGAGAGGAAATAACAACGGTTTTGCTCGGCGAGGGCTATTCCGAAAGGGTCGTTGAGAAGGTAGTGAATATCCTTTTCAGGAGGCCCGGATAACCTTAAATAAAAGAAAAGCCTATTTTATGCATGCCCTGGCACGCAATTGATTCGATAGAGCCCTCAATAAACAAGACAAAGGAGTTCTTCAAAGGCCCGGGCTTATTTGCAAAATGGCTCAAGCTAAGCGTTCTTGTTTTCATCTTCTCCCTCTTTTCGGGCGGAGGAGGCGGAGGAGGCGGCAGTTACTCCGGCGGAGGAGGCGGAGGAGGCAGCGGCGCAGACAGCCCCGGTTTCAATGAACTCCCATCAAAAATCCAGGAATGGGTTGGTTCAATACCCGGGGAAACCTGGGCGATGGCAGGATTCCTTATCCTTATAGGCATAATAATAATTTTCCTTCTCGGAATTGTGTTTGCGATTATACGGAACATGTGCTTCTTCTCAATCCTTGAGAGCATAAACCTCAATGATGCCAAAATATGGGCGTACTGGAAGAAGTTCTATGGCAAGTCGGTGTCCTTGATGCTTGTCCAGCTTGTATTTGGGATTATCTCCGGAATTTTGCTGTTGCTGATGGTCATTGCGGGGCTTTCGGTTTTTTTCGGGGTTTTCGGCATCCAAAGCTCGGTTCTTGGCGGCTTTTCCGGGATAGTTCTTGGTGTGACGGCGGCAATCCTGATACTGCTTGCCGCAATCCCATTACTCGTCGTAATGGCAATTGCCAATTACGTCCTCGGGCAGTTCGCTTCTTACTGGATGTACGTGAAGGATATGTCCGCATGGCAGGCATTCAAGAAAAGCCTCTCCCTGGTTAAGTCAAATCTTTCCCAGGTAATTGTCCTTATCTTTACGCAGTTATTTTTGGGGATTATCCTTGCTGTCATTGCGGTAATCGCATTCCTCATAATTCTGCTGCCTGTTGCAATAATAGGAATTGCGCTTGCGATTATCCTTGTTCCTTTGATTAGTTCCTCGCCGGCGTTACTTATCCCAATCATACTCTTCGCAATAATCGGAATCATTATCTTGTCCTTTGTGGTTACCTTCATCATTACGCCTGTGCATGTGTTCTTCTTCAACTATAACCTTCTTGTGCTTAGGAAGCTCCTCGGCATTGAGAAACCTGCGCCGAAAGGCGAGAAAAAGTAGCTCAGCGCGCCTTTTTTACATAATCCTTGAGTTCATTCACCGTTGTCGAGCAGCCCGCATACTTGAGCGCAAATAAAACAGCATCCATTGATTCCTTAGTGTGGGGGAGAGACGGTTCCAAATATCGCCCTTCGTAGGCCAGCCCCAGCACATCAACGCTTCGTATCACGGAGATGCCGTTGAACAGCTCCCTAAGCCGGTTCAAATGCTCCTTGTCAACCCCGATATTCGCGTGCATTCTTCTCCGCAAATGGCCCTTCATCTTATTCGGCTCCTCGACAATCAGCCTTGTGTTCCTCTCGTCTATCAGTATGGCCTTTGCGCCGACCTGCTTAACCAGGGCAAGCATCTCCGCCTCGCCCCTATGGACAATCGTCAAAGGTTTTCCCCTGATGCTGAATATCCCATTTGCCATGTGAAGAATCTCTTCGGTAAGCGCCTTCGCCTCCCCGTCAAGATTGGCAACAGCCATCCACCCCGACTTAACACACTCCCTGATTTTCACCGCATTAAGCTCAAACCTCTTTATCCTCAACGGCCTTGTAACAGACTCCTCGTAAACCCCCTGAGGGAGAATTATCGAAGCCTTTTCCTTCTTCGAAAAACGGTGAAGCACAGGGAGCATGCAGGTCATCCCCATCGAAATCAAACTGCTTGAATCAACAACAATATTCGCCATTAAATCACTTCCCCGCTTTCCGGTTCGCCTGCCTGAACTTCCTTATCCTGTCCATTATCCCAAGGTCGCTCCTCGCTTCCTCATGTATCTTTGTCCTGCCGATATATTCCATTACCTGGGCAGGGTTGGCATCTGTCAATGCCGCGGCCTGCCTCATGCTCATTCCGGAAGCATAGGCCCTTGAGGCCTGCTTGATCCTCGCCTTGTCGGATGTCTTCTGGACATATCTTCCCAAATAGTCGTCAACAGATGCAACGTTCTTCGCTATCCTTTCCAAATCCACCTTGAAAATCCAGAACTTCGATTTTTCGAGGGAGGCTATCCCCTTTGCAATCGCATCGGAAATCGCCTTCTTAACCTTCGGCCACTTGGGGCTCTTCACAATATGCTCTTTGCTCTCTATCTTGAGCAAAGAATAGGCAATAACGGAAATCTCCGCCAGCACCCTGTCGTTTTCCACCGCAGCCTGCTCAATCATCTCGTTGCTGAACTTCCTCAGCTCGACTTGTTGCTCCCTCTCAAAAAGCCTTCCCATGGTCTCCATTTTCTTGACAAGGTCGGTGTACATATGCTATTAGAATGGGTTTGAGATATTTAAGGTTTCCTTTTTCCAAGTTCTTTTTTTAGCCCGCTGAACAGTGCCATTACCGCCCTTGCCTCCTTCTCGGTTGCCGGAGCCCTTCCCAGCAGCTCTCGGAAAGCGGTGTTCACAGCCTTCTTGTCCCTTACCCCCTCTGTGTTTCCGACAACAACATCAACCATCCCCAGAATCCTTCTTTTGCTATCCTCTGTCATGGGGGTGAATTTCGCATCCCGCTTCCTTGCCATTTCATAAACACAAATCGCAACAGCATGCCCTAAACTAAGTGCCTTGTACTCTCGCTTCGTGGGGATGTGCACAAGAAAATCACACTTTTCAAGCTGCTCGTTCTCCAAACCATTTTCCTCGGGCCCGAACAAGAGCAGTATCTTTGACTTGCCCCCTGCCGAAGGAAACCTCTCCGCAAATTCCGCAATGGAAAGAGCCTGCCTCCCCAATTTCCCGGGCTTCTTTGTTTTTGCGGAAGTCCCCACAACAAAATCAAATCCTTTCAAAGCCCTCCCGAGGCTCTTGTAGGTTTTTGCTTTCTTCAAAACAGGCAGCCCGTGCATCGCCCTGCTCCTCGCCTTCCCGGTTGTGGGGTTTGCCCTCGGCTCAATCAGCCTCAAATCATTGAAGCCAAAGTTAGCCATCGCCCTGCAGGCATAGCCTATATTTTCCTCGTATTTCGGTTTGTATAGCCCCACTGCCAGCGTCATAAAATCCCAAAGTAAACCTTTTTATTATATAAAACGTAATAGAATAGATGAAAAAGGAATATATTGCTTTTCTGTTGGCGTTTGTGATGGCAATGCCGCTCTGCTCCGCCTATGACATCGGCGCCTTCATAAGCGTAGAGCACCATTTCATGCACGAAGGTGAAAAATACGAGCAGCCCACACTTAAAATAACCTATAACGGTGAAAGCTATTGGGTAGTGCCTGTCCTTGCGGGAGAGGTTGTCCAGACCTATATCCCACTTAAGGCCGAGAGCAAGGGCTGGCAGGAGAGCAGGCCCGCCAACAGGGAGCTTTTTGAGGCAGCCGACATCTTGAGAAATTATGTTTCCGCGCAGAGAAACGCCTCACAGGCCGGAGGCTCAAGCTGGATAATCACCGCAGGAAACCGGAGGATTGCGGACAGCCTCGCAGGTTTCCTCGCAAACGAAACCTATGAGCTTACAACCGTTGACACAACAATGGATGAAATGGATATAAGCGGCCGGATAGCGGCTCTGAACTCAATGCTTGTTTCAATGAGCCTTTCGAGCAGCGAGCTTGCCATTTCAATGCAGGCTGCATTGAATGCCGAGGCAAAGTACAGGACAACGCCTGATGCTGAAGAAAGGGATTCAATCGGGGATACCTTTGAGGAGGTTTTCGACGGAATAGATTCCCTGGATGAAACCGCGAGGGAATACCTAAGCGAGCTGGACAAGTTAAAGAGGGACATTTCGGTCTCTGATTTAGACCCGGACACAAAGGCTTCGTTGCTGAAACTTACAGAGCCCCCTTCGGAATTCAATTTCATCGGCCAGTGGGCTATTTCCGGGAGCGGAATGCGCACGGTTATCGAGAACATTTATGCAACAACCGGCGCAAGGATAGACTCCCTTCTTGATGAGTTTGAGGGCAGGATAAAACTGGATCTCGCGAACGCCGCGATTTACAGGGAAGATGAAGAACTTAAAAACTTGGACAACAGCTTCACAAGCCTCAAGGCCGCGGCAGCCGCGATGCTCAACAGCGACATAAGAAACCTTTGGGCAAAGCAGGATGCCCTGAAGGAGCTTGAGTCAAACCTTTCCGACGCCGAAAAATACTATAAAAGGGCGGACTATGCCCTTGCAATAGAGTACGCGGACAAGGCGAAGAAGAACGCCAAGGCAGTTTACAACGGGGGAAAGGCGGAAGTAACAATTCCCCCGATCTTCAGCCAGGAGTTCATCTTCTGGGGTGTTGTAATTTTAATCGCTTTGTTGGTTATTGTGTATGTTGTGCAGAACCGGGAGAACCTTTTCGGGTTTGGCGGCAACGGGGGAGAGGAGGTTGAGTTAGGTGGCGGGTTCGGCGACAAAGGCATTTAGTATAATATTCCTGGTTATTATGGCCTGTTCATCGGTTTCTGCGCAGGCATTTGTCTCGATAGCTCCGAAAGGCCAGGCCGATGTTGAGCTTTACCCCTACGAGGTTGCGGCCTTTGAGATAAGGGTGATAAACAACTCGGAGCAGCCAATCAATAATTTTTACCTCCATGTTTACGTTGATAGCGAGCTTGCGATAGTAGAGAAGGAAGGAGAGGTAACTGAAAAGACAATGGTTGTTTCCGAGCTTGTTCCGGGCAGGGAAGAGGTAAGAGAAGTTACAATCAAGGCTTTGCAGTACGGCCCCGAGCAGCTTAAGATAAGCCTCGATTACGGAGTTGAGAAATACACCCACGCGATAAGCACCTTCTTGTCTGTCAAGAAAAATCCCGTGGGGATAAACGCAAGGCCCAACAAGACTGCGATAAGCCCCGGGGAAGATGGTGCAATAATCCTCGATATAACAAACACGAGCACCACTGCTTTGGAAAATGTCGAGGCCCGGCTTATGGTTCCGGAAGGAATGGAATCGCTCACGGATAAGTTCTCTATCCCGAGCCTCGAACCGCGGCAGTCTTTCATGAACAAGGAGTTCGGCTTCATTGCAGAGTCAACAACAACCGGAAAAAAGACACTTGTGTTGGAAGTGAAATACACCGACAAGAAAGGCCGGCACACAATAAGCAGGGAGTTCTCGATTGATGTCCAGAACCGCGCGCAATACCTTCTCATCCTTGTCTTTGCGATTATCGTCCTTGCGTCGGTAAGCTATCTGCTAAGGCAGAGGCAGAAACCCGCACTGCAGACCGAAGGCCTGAAAATCCACGAGATAAAACCCCTGCCTGTCGAAGAGGGGAAGAAGGCAGCTCCCCCCGAAGATAAACAGGCCCGGAAAAAGGCCTAGGCGTAAACCTCTATTATGTCCCCGTCCTTGAGGACATAGCCCCTTGAAACCCTTTGGCCGGGAAATTTGCTGCTGCCCCAAACCTTCACATACTTCAGCCTCTGCGCGAATTCCTTATGGAGCTTCTCAACTGCAACCGCAGCGGTCTCCCCCTCCTTGAGGATTAGGGGGGCGTCCTTCCTTACCTCTTCCCCCGGCTTCTTGGTGAATATCCTTATCCTGCCGAGCATCGAGAATATCCTTTTCCTTATGTTTTTCGGGAGTTCCTTCCTCATGTCAAGTATAAGCGCTTTCCTGTAAACAAGCCTGTTGTCAAGGACCTCGACAAACTTGTCAAGGTTCTTCACCTCCTCCCCTATAACAACATTTGCATTTGGCATCCCGCAGCTTTTCAGGAAGTTCTCTATTTCCTCCTCCTTGATTTTGAGGTGCGGTTTTCCGGAGATGGTTACTCCCTTAAATTCCGACGGCCTTATGCTGATTTTCGGCTTTTCCCTGTTAAGGATAATTCCCGCCTTCTCAAGTTCTTTCTTGACAAGCTGCTCCTCTCCAGCAGGATCTTCCCGCACAGTAAGCACAATTGCATCGGCATTCCTTATAATGGAAAGCAGCTGTATCCCATCCGCCCTGCCCCTGGAACTTCCCTCAATGATTGCGGGAATCTCAACCAGCTGGACCAGGGCTCCGCCGTAACCCATCATCCCCGCGACAGGCCTCTTTGTGGTGAAGGGGTAGGGCGCAACCTCAACTTCCGCATCTGTCAGTGCTTTAAGCAGGGTGCTCTTGCCGGAGTTTGGCGCCCCCACAACCGCAACCTGCCCTGCCCCCTCCTTCTTTATGTTTATGCTCGGGGCAGCCCCCTTTTTCGCCTGCGTTTTTTGCCTCTCAATTTTGCTCTTGAGCGAGGCAATCTTCCTGCTTATTTCCGCCCTTAACTTTTCCGCCCCTTTGTGCGAGGGCGCGGTCGACCTCATTTCCTCAAGCGCGGCAAGCTTCTCAATGGGCGTTTGCGCAGCCTCATATTTGTCCTTTGCCTTTAGGAATTCGAAATCCGGGTTTATTGGCATGGTAAATCAGTAGCAGAAAAAGGATTTAAGAACAACCGCCCAGCTCGGGGTGCAGAGTACACATCGCCATCCTGAATTCCTCTATTCTAAGCTCATATTTACAGTCAATCACAATAAGCGGAACCCCCCTTACCCTGAAAAGGTCCGCAGTGTTCACCATCGGCTGCTTTTTTTCACCTATGGTTTTCTTGCACTCGAAAAACACATTGAGGTCCATCGCCTTGCTTTGCCCTGCAGTTATGATAGCTTTGTTGACAATGATTGCGTCAAGCGGCTTAAGGAAGTACCTGCTAGCTGAGCAAGCCTGTATTTCCTCCTCTGTCGCGTTCCCGTCCCCTGTCAGGTCGCAGTAGATGTCAACAACCGCATCCTGCATCTCAGGGAATGCTCCGGCTTCCTGCGCACAAAGATAGCTGTCGATTGCCGCCTCGGTGTTCGTGGCGCCATATACCGGCAGCATAGCCATTGTGTATGCCGGCATCGGCACATACCTGTATTCCACATTAACCTCGTCCCCAAAATCATTCCAGATTCCTTCGATGAGGGACTTGTTTGTTATGCATGCCAGGCTGTACGGTTCGCAGAAAACAATTACCGAGGGCTTCTCCTCCACGGAACAGGTCGCATCCGGGTTTTCAAGGTACATAATCGGGAAAAAAGCGCCCTCAATCAGGTTGGATTCCGGAACCACATACCTGTCGGTGCGCATAGCGCTCCGGAGCGCGACCGAAAGCCGTTCCATCCCCTCGGTTGTCTTTACGAGAAGTTCGGGAACAACAGTGTTGATATCAATAAGAACCGCCGGCACAAAAGGTATCTTGTATTTTGAGGCAAGCATCTGCCCGGCAGGGCTGCCCGTCTCAATCTCTGTCACAGTGTATTCAATATTGTTCTGTGAAAGGAACGTCAGCAGGGTTGTGCTTTTTTCGCAGACCGGGCACTCGTCGGAATAGAGCACTATCGCGTTAACCGGCCCAACGTCCACTGTCTGCCCCGGGCCATTATCCCCTGTAATGGGAGGCTCCCCCTGGGAAGGCGGAGATAAAACCGTGAAAATCGCATATCCCCCCACCAATCCTAAGATAACAAGCAAAACAACCAAATACACCGGAACCCCGTGCACAACGTTAACTTTGGCTTTAGCCGCGGCTTTGGCACCCTGCCCCGAAGCGGAACCCCTGTCTGCGGAGCCTGCTGTGGCTATTTTTTCTTTTTCCATGGCTAAGAAAAGGTTGATAACCTTTAAATATATTTTTGCATGGAATTTGAGTGGGTCCGGGGACTTATGACAACCCTAACTTTGTTTTTGATCGGCCTGGTCGTGGCATTCCTCATGGGAAACGCCGGGCTTTACCTCTATGATAGAAAGTTGAGCGGTTCAGGAGCCAACGGCAAGGCCCCCGAAGGGCAGACAATGCTAAGCCAGCCCATCTTCGGAAACCTGGCAAGGGATTGTTCTGTGAACGGCATTTCAAGGAATTCACAAGCAGCCGCACCTGCAACAGCGGAGGAAAAGCTGAGGATAGCGACAGTAAGGCTTGACCGCCTCGAAAAACTTCTTCTGAACAACGGCAATTCAATCCTTGCGTACAACCTCAAGGACAAACTGAGGGACCTTGACAATTTTAGGGCAAACACTGTTGTCGAAATGAAGGCGATAAAAGAAATAATTTCCGAGATTAAGCCCGCAACGAAAGGCAAGGACGACCTCAGTACCAAGGAAATGCACAAGATAATTTACCGGTCAAGAACAGCGTGAAGCTTATTTTAATTTCCCTACAGAATATTGCCGGGTGTTTTAATGGCGGTTATAGGGGAGATGGCAATTGACTGCCCGCAGTGCGGGGCGAAAGCCCGGGTTATTGAAAGCGAGGAAGAAATTCCCCACTTCGGCAAGGTCTTAATCAGCGCGATGAACTGCACCAAGTGCGGCTACAAGCTCAACGATGTTATGTGCGTCGATATGAACAAGCCGAAAGAATACAGCGTAAGCATCCGCAACGAGAAAGGTCTAAGGGTTAAGGTTGTGAAGAGCAGCTCCGCAACAGTGAAGATTCCCGAGCTGGGCGTTACCATAGAGCCGGGGCCCATAGCGCAAGGATATATCTCAAATGCCGAGGGAGTCCTCGACAGGGTTGAAGGGGTTGTCCGGTCGGTCATCAATTCCAAGGATGCGGGGGAGGCAAACGAGAAGGCTTTGGCGGAGAAGGAATTGAGAAGGGTGAAGGACGCGCGCAACGGCAAGCTTCCATTCACCTTGAAAATCCTTGACCCTTTTGGAAATTCAGCCTTGATTGGCAGGGGCGTTAACTCAAGGCTGCTGAAGGAAGATGAGCTCAAGAAGCTGAAGAAGAACATAGAGATTATTTCTCTTTAGTCCGCCAGGTTTTCCTGCTGTTTTTGTCCCCTGAAATATCCCTTGTTTTTTTCGCTATGACGCTTGCGGCCCCGATTACAGGCACCTTGTCATCGCCCTTAACCACAAACTCAACGCCTTTCATGGAGCTGTTTAAGGGCTGCCCATCTATCCTTATTACGGCGTTTTCGCCCAAATCGGCGAATATCCTGCCTATATTGGCTATGATTTTGGCCTCTATCCCATTCAGGGTTAAACCCCTCTCCCTTGCCCTGTCCACCTCTTCCGAATTGAGTGAAACAGTTACATTTGCCAGGGACAGGGCGGTTGCGAGCCTGTATTTCTCATCCAGTTTCCTTGCCTTCTTGCTGTCCCTGAGCTCCCTAAGCTCATCTTTATTCCCCAGCACAGCGCAAACCACGAAGGGCCCTGTTCTTTCGCCCCGCCCGGTCTCATCAATTCCGATAATGTGCTCTTCATCATTTTTCAAGGCCTCCAGGACAAGGTGCTTTACATTTTCTTCATCCCTGCCCTGAATAACCACCTTCCCCGAATTGTAAAGGGTGACACCGGAGCTTCCTATCCTAACCCGTAATGCCTCGTACTCGGTTGCGGTTCCAAGGTTCTCAAAAGAGGAAAGGAACTTCTTCGCTTCCTTCACCTCCCCGGAAAAGTTCAGCGAAATGCTCATCCCCCAATAAGGCCCAATGTGGTTAATTAAGGTTTTCCTGCCCTGAAAACAACCAATTCCTCAAAGAAGAGTTTCTCCCTTGCAACAATCTCAAACTCCAGCCCCGACTTTCCCAATATTTTTTCGGTTTTCCCAATTCCGTTCAGCGAGCTCTGTAAAAAATAGCAAACCCCTTTTTCGTTAAGGTGTTTTGGAAGCTCCTTCAAAAACCTGTCAAGAACTTCCCTTCCCCCTTCCCCGCCATCCAAGTCCCTGTACTTTATCCCTTTGCTTGGAACGTAAGGCGGGTTGAAAATTACCGAGTCAAATTTCTCGGGAACATTTGAAAACAAATCGCTCTGCCTGAACTCAATATTCTTTATTTTTGATTTTTCAGTTTCTTTTTCCGCAAGCCCGAGCGCCTTCCCATTCACATCAACAGCAACAACTTTCCCCGCGCCCTTCTTCACAGCCTCTTTCGCCAGGAAACCTGTCCCGGTTCCCATATCAAGGACATTTGCGCCCTTCGGAATTTCCAGGGCGGAGGCCAGCAGCAGTGAATCCTCTCTCGGGGCGTAAACCTCTTTCTCCATTAAACTACTGTTCCCCGAAAATATCTTTTACCTTTCCCCACGCCATCTTCTCTATGCCGAAGGCTGCCTCTTTATCGGGAATTATAAAATAGGCCTTCCATCCCATGCCCCTGTCAAACGCAACCCTTATTCTCCTGTGCCCGTCCAAAAGAATCATCTTTCCCGCTTTGAACATCACAATTACCGGAGTTGAATATCCGTGCTTCAGCGCCGTGCTTATCCGCCTCATCTTCAGGCCGGCGGTTGCCTCAATCCCCTCTCCGGGGCAGGTGTAGGTAATCTCCTTCACATCTTCCCTGCCAAGTTCCCTCTGCTCCGCCAAGAAACCGATTTCCGGATACAATTTCCTGTAATAGTCGAGGAATTTCTTGAGCAGCTTCTTCTCCTCATGCTGTGAAACAAGCCCTGTCATCGCAACTATAACCTCTTTTCACCTAATTAAAACTATCCCCGCAATGCCCCCGCCGATTCCCGAAAGGAATACATCCTGCTTGTGCGCAGCCTTCCGTCATCGTACTTTTCAATCATCTTTCCGCGGTACTCTGCCCCAAGCTTCTCCATGAGCCTTATCGATTTTTTATTGCCTATGTCGATTCTCGCGCCGACAAGCCGTAGCTTCAGTTCGGAAAAGGCAAAATCAAGGAGCTCCCTCAACGCTTCCTCCATGTAGCCCTTTCCCCTGTGCTCTCTCCCCAGCATAAAGCCAAGCTCGGCAAAACCCCTTTCCGCATCAACCTGCATAACCGCGCATGCCCCGATAAGCAAATTATCCTCTTTCCTAACCAACGCAAAGTGGAAGGCACTCCCCGCGCCCCTCTCTTTTTCGCACTTGGCAATGAACTCGGCTGCATCTTTTTCCCCATAGGGAAAGGGTATGTTGGTGAAGCGGTGCATCTCCTCGCTGTTGCAGATTGGAATAAGTGCCCCGCTATCCCCACTTTCAAAGTGCCTCAGCACCAATCTCCCGGTTTCGAGCCTAACCATACTTTAATTGGACTGCCAACTCTTTTAACCCTTATTTATTCTTTTTTCCAGAGGCCATGCACAGTGCAGTACTCCCTCGCAACCACATTCTCTGCGCTTATCTCAAACCCGGCTTCGGGCTTCTCACCGGGCTTCAGGAATTTCCTGCAGAGTTTCCCGTCGGCAATTACCTCAATGAACTCTATGAAGTGCTTTTCTTCCATAGGGTGCGGAACTTTCCCGACCTTAACAAGGATTCCTTTCCCGGTTTTTTCGACAACAGGCAAATGCTTCTCGTTCCCTTCTTCCCGCGTTTTTTCGGCAAGAAGTTCCATCGGCTTCCCGCAGCAGACAAGCTCCCCCTGCCCTGTGTGCATAACCTCGACTATGTTCCCGCAGACCCCGCACTTATATATCTCATTCAGCCTTGTCATTTTGCTCCCCTCTCTGCCGAAAGCCCAAGGTGGTCTTTTTCAACCTCGACAAACGCCCCGAATATCTGCCTGACCCTCGGGTTCTTTGCCTCGGCCTCGGCTTTGCGGTAGAACTCTATTGCCCTTGTTTCCCTGGCGTGCGAGTCATTCAAATCCTCCATATAGCCGGCGGAGCAGGTATCCTTTCCCTCGGGAACCTTGTCCAGCTTCAGTATCTTTTTCCACACCGAGGCATGCTCTGCCTCGACCTTCGCGAGCGCCTTGAACAGCTTCTGCCCCTCAAGCTCCTTGACCTTCCCGGCTGCGCAGAAGTAAAAGGCGGCGTTGCCCACCTCAACTTCCAAAGCATGCTCGACATTCTTCCTGTCCTGCTCATTCAGCTCGACATCAAACTCGGCTTTCGCATCCTTAAACTCTTTTATGAACTTCCCTTTTGCGCCGCAGAACGGGCAGTTGTCCGGGGCGCCATCCCCTATGTAAGGATCCCCGCAAATTTCGCATCTCCACAATTTTGACATTCCATCCCCTCAGTATTCTTCGCACCGTTTTTCGAAATAATCCTTCGGGTGCGAGCATGAAGGGCATTTCACAGGGGGCTCCTTGCCTTTGTGAAGGTAGCCGCATTTCCTGCACGCCCACTCTGTTTCAGATTCCCTCTCGAAAAAAGTGCCTTCCTCAACAAGCGCAAGAAGTTTTTTGTACCGTTCCTCGTGGTGTGTCTCCGCCTTCGCAATCGATTTTAGCCTTGCGGCGATATCCTTGCGGCCTTCCTGCTCCGCAACCTCCGCAAATTCGGGATACATTTTTGTGTGCTCATAATTTTCGCCTGCTGCAGCAGCCTCCAAATTCTCCTGGGTTGTGCCGAGCGTATAGGGCACCTCCGCCTCGACATTTATTTTCGGGTTTCCGCCGTTGCCCTTCTCAGTGAGCTCATTGATTAGCCTGAACAGCCATTTTGCGTGCTCCCTCTCCTGCTCCGCGGTTTCCAGAAACACAGCAGCCACCTGCTCATAGCCTTCCTTCTGCGCAGCCTTTGCGTAAATAGTGTACCTGTTCCTTGCCTGGCTTTCGCCGATAAAAGCCTTCGCCAGGTTCTCAATTGTTTTCTCCATAAAATCCCCCCTGATTGTGAACAATAAAAATAAACTCCCGAAAAAACCAAACAACCTTTTCCATGTTTACTGCGGCGGCCCGCCGCAACATCCGCTTCCCATAATCAAGCCTCCTTTTGTGGATAATTACTAAGTTTTTACACCTTTAAAAAAGTATACTTTTCGGAGGGAAATATCCCTTATTTCCCCCGGGCCTTTATAAAGCAACCATTATATATTTGTCCCAAAACAATTAATATATGCGAAGAGGAATCTTTTTTTGAGGTGAGCATTTTCCGGGCGGGCAATAAAATAGGCAGGATAGGCGCCAAGGTACTGGCATTTGACGGAGGGATGGGAACGCTCCTTAGCGAGGCTTTGGGGGGAAAGCCGTTCCAGAGCGCCGAACTAGTCCTCTCAAAGCCGGAGCTGATTGAGAAAATCCACAGGGAGTATGTGGAGGCAGGCTCGCAGATTATCGGGACAAACACCTTCTCCGCAAACCCGCTAAAACTCGCCGAAATAGGCCTTGAAAAAAAGTGCATTGAGATTAATGAAAAAGCGGTTGAGATTGCGAGGAACGCGGCAGGCGGCAAGGATGTCCTTGTTGCGGCATCCATTGGCCCTTTGGGGAAATGGATAAAGCCTCTTGGCGATTTGGAATTTGAGGCTGCTGTCAGGGCATTCAGGGAGCAGATAGCGGGCCTCGAGAAAGCGGATTTTCTTTTGTTTGAAACTTTCACAGACCTGAAGGAGGCGAAGGCAGCAGCTATCGCCGCAAAGGAAGCGGCCTCCCTGCCTTTCGCAATCTCATTTTCATTCGAGGGAGGAACCCTCCCAACCGGCTCCTCCCCGGAATGCTGCGCTGTGCTTGCAGAAGCCGTAGGGGCCTTCATGACCGGGGTTAATTGCGGCTCCTCGCCCGCGGACGTAATCGCGGCGGCAGAGAAATACTCGAAGAGCTGCAACCTGCCTATCCTCGCCTACCCGAACGCAGGCCTGCCCAAACTTGTTGAAGGCAAAACCGTTTTCTCTGAAACAGCGGAAGGGTTTGCGGGATATGCGGAAAGGCTGCTCAAGGCAGGGGTTTCTGTTATCGGGGGCTGCTGCGGCTCCACCCCCGAACACATTGCCTCTGTCGTAAAAACAGTCGGTGGAAAAGATGTCGAAAAAAGAAAGAAGCTTGAAAACCCGGTTTTCTCCTCACGGACAAAAGTTGTCTATATGGATAAGCCGCTTGCGGTCGGCGAAAACATAAACCCTTCCGGGAAGAAGGACCTTACCGCAGAAATCAAGGAAGGCAAAACTTCGCTCCTCCAGAAGATGGCAATTGAGGAGGAGAGGAACGGCACAGACCTCATTGATGTGAATGTCTCCGTTGTCAACCACACGGACAGGGATTTCCTCAACAGGGCGGTAACTGCTGTAAGCTCTGTTGCCGCATGCCCCATAAGCATAGACTCCCCCGATTCAAATTCACTTGAAAAGGCGCTGCGCGAGTACTGCGGCAAGCCTCTCCTGAACAGCGTTAACGGGACAAAGGAAAGTTTGGAAGAAATTTTGCCTCTCGCGGCAAAGTACGGCGCCAACATAGTTGCGCTCTGCCTCGACGATTCAGGGGTTCCAAAAGACTGGGAGAAAAGGATAGAGATAGGAAAGAAGATTGTGAAAGAAGCCGAGAATGCGGGAATTCCGAAGAAAGACATTTTCGTTGACGCAATAACCCTGACAATCGCAACAGGCAAAGAAAACGCAAAGAACACTTTGCTTGCGGTCAGGGCCTGCCAGGAAAACGGCTGGCACACGATTTTGGGGGTTAGCAACATCTCCATGGGCCTGCCTGAAAGGAGGAAGATAAACGTTGAGTTCCTCGCAAGGGCTTTGGAGGCAGGCCTCGACCTCGCAATTGTCGATGCCTTCGACCCGCTCTCCCTCGACCTTGTGCACGGCGCGGCAAACCTGGAAGGGATAGGCTCCATAGAAGAAACTTCC
Source organism: uncultured archaeon (assembly GCA_964540145.1). Lineage (GTDB taxonomy): Archaea > Iainarchaeota > Iainarchaeia > Iainarchaeales > CAZILS01 > CAZILS01. The sequence continues at coordinate 102,441 of CAZILS010000003.1, forward strand.
AAGGAGCTGTTCAGGCCAAAGGTTGCTTTGGATGAAGATGCTCCCATTGAGGAGCAGCTCGGAAAGGTCATTGAATTTGGTTTGGAGGAAGACGCTGAAAAGGTTGTCAGGAAAGCCCTTGCCCGGAAAGTTGATCCCCTCGAGATAAGCTCGGCCCTGATTGAGGGCATGAATAAAGTCGGGAAGAAGTTCAAGCGCAACGAGATTTTCCTCCCGAGTGTTTTGCTTTCAGCAAACTCCATGAAAATTTCGCAGAGCCTAATCAAGCCCTACCTCAAAAAAGCAGGTCCTAAAACCGGAAAGAAAATCCTGTTCTGCACGGTTGAAGGGGATATCCATGACATAGGCAAGGGCATAGTCATCTCTTTGCTCGAAAGCAACGGCTTCGAGGTAATTGACCTTGGCAAGGACATTTCAGCAGAGGAGATTGTCGAGGCCGCAAAGAAGCACAGCCCCAGCATTGTGTGCATGAGCAGCCTCATGACAACAACAATAGAGGAGATGCCGAAGGCAATAAAGGCTCTTAAAGATAATGGGCTAAAGATTCCTGTGATGGTAGGCGGGGCTGTCGTTACGGAAGAGTACGCCGGGCAGATTGGCGCAGAATACGGAAGCGATGCCCTTGACGCCGTTGAAGAAGTAAACAAAATATTCAGGATGTGGAAGAAATGACAAACACTTTCAAGGATAAGTTCCTTTCGGCAGAGGATGCAGTGAATACAATAGAGTTAGTCCCCCCAAAAGGCACAGACCTGAAGCCGTTGCTTGAGAAAGCAGGGAAGCTGAGGGAGTACGCTTCCGCAATAAACATACCTTCCAATCCGATGAGTGCGCTGAAGGCAGGGGCTCTCGGAGTTTGCTGCGTGCTTAAGCAGCAGGGCTTTGAGCCGATAATGCATTTGACCTGCAAGGACAAGAACAGGCTTGCTGTGCAGTCGGAGGCCATTGCGGCAGATATGCTCGGAGTCAAGAATATCCTCGCCCTTACCGGGGACCCTCCCCAGATAGGCGAGCAGCCGGAGGCGAAGGAAGTGAACGACTTCAACAGCTACGATTTGATAAAGTCCATTGCCTCGATGAACAAGGGAAAGGACATTATGGGGAACGAGCTTAAGGGAAAGACCGGCATTTTCATAGGCGCAGCCCTAAGCCCCGAACAGATAAAGGACAATCCCGACTTTGTCAAGGCAAAGCTGAAGTCCGGAGCAGATTTCTTCCAGACCCAGCCTGTCTATGATATTGATTTCTGCAAACAATTCCTTGCGGAGGCAGGGAGCGACTCCAAGAAGATTTTGATAGGCGTTCTCCCCCTGAAGAGCGCGAAGACCGCCCATTACTTCAATGACAAAGTCCCCGGAATAACAGTTCCGAAAGATTTGATTTCGAGAATAGAATCCGCAGCCAACCCCCAAAAAGAGGGGATTGCACTCGCGAAGGAATTCATCTCGGAGCTGAAAGGGAAGTGTGCGGGCATCCACCTGATGCCGGTAGGAAACGAGGAAGCTGTTCCCGAACTTTTGGGAAAATAGTCACGCTTTAATCAGCACAGCCCTGGCAGGCGCGCCGTCGCAGTCAATTTTTAGAGGGAAACCTGCAAATACATACTCGCCTTCATCAGCTTCCTTCAAATTCAGCCCTTCAAAAACAACCATATTATTTACAAGGAGTTGATGAACAGAATCCTCATCCGAGTTGAATTTCTGAATGCTGAGATAATCAAAACCAACAGCCTTCACCCCCATCCCAACCAAATGCTTGGCAGCACTCTCCTTGATGTGGGCAAAGCCCTCCCTGAACTTTTCATATCCCTTCAGTGAGTTCTCTGTTTTCAGCAAAATTATTTCATCCTTTCGGATATCAAGCCCTTCCAGATGCTCCGCCTTAATTTCATTCCCAACCTTAGTAAGGTCGAGAACCCTGCACTTGCCATAGCAGCTTTCAAGGGGAACCTCAAGTGCGGACTTCCCCCTCTCTTTGATGTGCAGTTCGGAATCAATATGGGTGCCGGCGTGGCTGCCGAAGCTAAGAAGGGTTTCATTAGTTTTCTGCGCAGGGATATTTGCGTACTTCGAAAGTTTGGGCGCAGGATTGCCCGGATATACGGGCATTCCTTCCTTCACTTCCATAGATATGTCGATTATTTTCATTTTGCTAAATCCTTTCTATAGTCGGGCTGCCCGGCCTGTGCTTCAGCCCAAGTTTCCTCAGGAGCGCATCAACATTCTTTTTTCCGCCGAGCGCCTTGGAAAGGTGGGGATAGGTGAACCTTATTGTTCCCTGCACAGGAACCTTCTTCCCGTCTTTCACCGCTTCTTTCGGGGTGTAGATGCCGCCAACAAGGCTTATTCCCTTGCCGTGCTCTTTCATTACGGCCTTTTCGTGCCTCTTGAAATCCCTGTCCTTGGAGGCTTTGCTTAGCTGGAGGAACACATTGAATTCCTCAAGCGCCATCCTGAAATCCTCGGACTCCATGAATTCCCCGTATCCTTTCTTGCCTTTCGATTTCCTAATTGCGTAGAGGAATGGCGTGTAAAGGCCGAGGTCCCGGTTTACCTCTTTGTAGGCGGAGCCCATCGCCCTGTCCTTCAGGAATTTGGCTCTCGATTCCCCCTTCCTGGCTGCATTGAGCAGGTTGTGGGTAAGTTTCATTCCGCCGCAGCCCTCGTCATGCCCTATAACCGAAAGGTGCGTGCCGGGATGGTCTTTGTGGAAGCCGAGCTCCATCTTGCTCCTCATGTCCGGGGTATCGTGGAACTTGTTGCCCGCGTTCTCGTGGCCGTATGACCCCATTACCGAGTGGACTATTTCCGAAGGAACGCCCTTTTTTTTCATGGCGTTTGCGATGAACACGCCCTTCACCCTCCTGTCTGTGCAGAAAATCTTCGTTCCGGAATGGACTCCGTGATGCGCTTTAGCCATTTGACCGCCTCCTTTTCAAATAAGGTGGCTGGGAAAGATTTTTATTCATTACTTGCCGGCGGCAGGCGGGGCGCTTAGCGGGCAGCAGAACTTGTAGAGGTTGTATGCCACAATCAGGTATGCAATCGTCCTCACAACTATGAGGCTCTCGACAAGGGAGTCCTTCATCCCCAACAGGGTGAATAAGTGCGAAACCCCGAACAGCGCAAAGGCAACACCTATCAGGAGGGCTGTGTCCTGTTGCGCTTCTTATGGTAGCCGAGAGAGCCCAACACGAGTATCGCCGCGCACAGCACGAGGTTTATCGCGCTTATCGGGTCCCAAATAAACTCAACCATTTCCAAGTTAATGGCTAGCCCTGTATTTATTTGTATCGTCCATGGGCCGCTTGGTATAAGGGAAGGCGGCATGTGCGAAACGGACAGGAACCTGCCGAAGTGCGGAGGGCGGGCGGGGCTGCAATGGGCGAAGCCGGCGGTTTCCAAAGGGCTTTTCGGCAACCCGGAATACCGGGGGGCATGGAAAGCGCGGGCCACGGTGCGGAAGGGGATGTCCCGGCCCGATGTCCGAAAGTTAACTTTTCGATAGTTAGTTGTTTAAAAACTTCGGTCCCAATTTAGGGGAGGGGTGTTGGTTCTGCATAAGATTTGCCCGCGGTGCGGCGTTGTTTTCAAGGTCGATAACGACCCGGTTTATTGTTCCTCAAACTGCAAGGAGCGCTTCAAGGTCTCTAATTTAGATGCGATAAAGGCAAAATCCTCCCCCTCCTCCGGAAAGTACATCCCTGCAGGAAACCGCCCTCTGCCTTCTTTCGGAAGGGAAGCCCCGAGGGAACTCGCAGACAAGCTGAATTCCATTTCTTCGGATGGCCGCAACACGGAAATTATAGGGCCGAAGAACGGCAGGAAATAATTTTTCTCCCGGATAGGGATGGTCACAGCTTGAATGGCGTGAAATTCGTATCGGTGTCGTAAACATCCTCATGCTCCGCCCTCTTCAAAAACCCCACTATTTTGTAGGTTATCGGCGTGAACAAAACCTCAATTCCAACCTTGAAAATGTAGTTCGAAACGACAAGCATAAGGAAGATTTCCAAGGGCATCGTTCCCCAGAACGCGATGGTTGCAAACAGCACAGTGTCAACTCCCTCCCCTATTATGGTCGAGCCGATTGTCCTCTTCCAGAGCTGCTTTCCCTTCTGAATTATTTTCATCTTCGCCATGATGTAGCTGTTTGAAAATTCCCCCGCGAAGTACGCTATCAGGGAGGCAAGCACTATCCTGGGGAGCACACCCAATATTGCGTCATACGCAGCCTGGTGTTCCCAGCCGGGCGCGGGCGCCATTGCCCCAATTGCCATAAACACAATTGACATTGCGGCGGCTGAAACAAACCCTGTCCAGATAACTCTCCTTGCTCTCTTGTAACCGTAAACTTCTGTGAGTATGTCCCCAAAAATGTACGAAAGCGGAAATAGAAGAGTGCCGCCATCAAAGATGAACCCAAAGAAATCAACTATCTTTGTCGAGGCAAGGTTTGAGATAAGCAGCACAGCCACGAAAAAGCCGGTTATCATGCCAAAATATTTCAGGTTTTTATCTTCACCCATCCAAATTACCTTTCCCCAATTTATCCATGAACCTTTTTTCGGTGAAATTCCCTTCCCTAATATCCCTTCTGATGTTTTTAAGTATCTTCTGCACAAACGCCAGGTTGTGGTGCGCAATGTACTTCCTTGCGTTCTCTTCCCTTGTCCTGAAAAGGTGGTGTATATACGCCCGTGAGTGCTTCCCGCACACATAGCAGCCGCAATTTTTGTCCAAAGGGCCGTAATCGTTCCTGTGGCAGGCTGCATCTATGTTCGTATGCCCGTTTGATGTGAACACCTTCCCTTGCCTGCCTGTCCTTGTCGGGAAGGCAGAGTCAAAGCAGTCAACCCCCAAAGAAATCGCCTTAACCAATTCCTTCACAGAACCCAAACCCATCAAATACCTCGGCTTTTCCCCGGGCAGCAATTTGATTGTGTCCTGCACAGTTTCCACCATTTTTCCCATCGGTTCGCCTATCGCAAGGCCGCCTATCGCATAGCCGTCAAACCCGATCGAGGTTATCTGTCCCGTGCTCTTTTCCCTCAATTTTTTGTGAATCCCGCCCTGGCAAATCCCGAACAGCATCTGCCTTTTGTTTTTGTGGGATTCCTTGCACTGCTTTGCCCACTCAAACGTCCTTTCCGCGCTCTCCCTAAGCCTCTTTACCTTAACCCCTGCCCTCGGCACATCGTCCAGGCACATCGCAACATCGCCCCCCAGCCTGTTCTGAACTTCCATAGCTTTCTCAGGCGTGTACATCATCTTTTCCCCATTGAAAGGATTTCTGAATAACACCCCTTCCTCGGTGAGCTTCAAACAGAACTTGCCACTCAAAACCTGGAAGCCGCCCGAATCAGTAAACAAACTTTTTTTCCAGCCTGTGAATTTGTGCAGCCCTCCCCCTCTCTCAACTATCTCAACGCCCGGCCTCATCGAAAGTATGAACGAGTTGCTTATCAGGCACTCGATTCCTATCTTTTCTGCTTCCTCGTTCGAAATAAGCTTGATGGAGCCCTTCGTCGCAACTGGCATGAAGAACGGCGTTTCAACCCTGCCATGCGCTGTCTTAAGGAAACCCGCCCTTGCTTTTCCGTGCGTTGCGCTTATCTTTAGGCCGAGCATAGGGAACTAGGATTTGGAAATGTTGAAAAAGGGCTATCTCTTCTTTTTCTTGCCTGCCGCCTCGGCTCTTGCGAGCATCATTCCCGCTCCCGGCATACGCAGCCCGCCCTTTTTCCTAAGAGCCTCTATGTTCTTTTCCATCAGCGTGTTTTTTCTTTTTGGAGCCATGTTAAGACTGTTCCTTTTTATTATTTATTTCTTGCCCCTTCTGCAGGAAAACAAGCCTGCTCCTTTCGGATGGTGAATCCATGAAGCTTAACCTTGGCTTTGTTCCTCTCCCCTGCGGCTAGCCCGGGTATTGGGAGCTAAGGGACAAGCCTTAGCCTATTTGTCTTCGAACTCATCTGCCCTGTTATCGTTGTCGATAACCATCATTTCTTCCCACCGCCTTTTTTCTTCCTCGTTTTTTGAATAATTGACGCCTTTTAAATTTATATAAATACCCTATATAGATTATATAGTTGTAAAAAGTATTATATAGTACTTAATCCCTAAAATAAGGCATGTACAACCGCAAGATCCAGCTCATAGCCGGAACAACCTACTCGGTTTCCCTTCCCAAGGATTGGGTGAGGAAGAACGGCCTGAAGGAGAAAGACAGGGTAAGCCTCCTTGAGAGCAGCAAGGGCCTCTTGGTTTCGCCGCACGCCGCTACAGCCGAAAGCCTCGATTCGCTTTCCCTGAAGGCGGAGGACTACCCCGGCAACATAGGCCAGGTGCTTTTTGCGGTTTACTATCTCGGGGTGGGGAGCATAACGGTTTTCTCCGAGAAGGAGCTGGGCAAGGACATAAAGAAGGACATACGGAGAACCGTTAGCTACATGTCCGGAGCCGAGATAAGCCACGAGGACAGCAAAAAGATAATAGTCTCGGTTTTGCTTGACCCCTCCAAACTGAACATAACACAACTCCTCTATCGCGTGGGCATAATAATAGACGCTTCCCTCGTCTCGCTCATGAAAAGGCCGGACATGGAGGAGATAGCGATGAATGAGGACGAAGTGGATAGGCTCTACCACCTCACCGCAAAGCTCATTTCACAGTCTTTGGTCGATTCCGGGATACTGCAGTCCTCCGGCATAGGGAATATCTCGCTTGTCCCGTCATTTTTTCTGATAGCGAAAAAGCTGGAGAACATAACCGACAATATCCACGATCTCGCAGTCCACATGGAGGAGGCAAAGGCCGAGTTCCCAAACCGCAAGGAGATATTGGGATTTATAAAAAGGGAGCTCGCCCGCGGGAGGAAACACGCGCTGAAAGGATTTTCTTCCATCTACGGCAGGACCGACCGCGAGGAGATAAGGAAGTGCTATGTGGCAATATCGAGGCTCAAGGACAGGAAGACCAGGGGATTCCTCGAGGATATAGTGAGATATGTTGTCGACATCGAGCAGGAAACAATCAACATATCCTTTTACCACCAGCTGATCTCGGACAAGCTTTTGTAACGGCTGCGCCTTTACAGCTCCCTCAAGTAGCCCCAGTTATGCAGCTTGTCGCTGTCATCATACCACCTGTCCCCAATATCTGTCCGGTAGTACATGTTCGGTATCATGATGTTTTTTATGCGGCTGTATGCCTGGTGCTGGGCCTGCTTCATTGTCATGCCTGTCCCGCAGACTATGAGCACAACCCCCGATGTCCCTGTCACAACCCACTCGCCATTCACAATCTTGACATCCTCTATGTGAATCCCCTCTGTCGGCTTCTTGAAGTAGATGACCGAGTCCTTGGACTTAACCCTGAACGTTTCCTTGTCCCTGAAAGGGAATGGGGGAACAACAATCCTAACGCCAACCTGGAACCCATCTTTCACCTTAAGCAGAGGCTTTTCGCCCTTTGCCAAAGCATAAAGGAACTCGCCTATGGGCGTTACCATGCCCTCCTGCTGTATGCTTATTGTGGGATAGCCGAACCTTGCGGTGAACTCAAGGGGGTAAATGCCGTTCTTGTTGACTATGCAGTTGAGGTCTATATACCCCGCATACTTCTCCTCGGCAAGCTTCGGCTCAAGCTTTTTCAAAGTCTGGTTGAATATCCTGTTGGGCGCGCTCCAGAACATCGAGGTGCCCATCTCGCCGGTAGAAGGCCCCAAATTTCCCGGGAAAAGTTTCTTGTGCTCGAAATTGACATTAATGGGGTAGATGAATTCCTTCCCGTTGAAGAAAGCGCCAACCGCAACCTCGACGCCAACAACCCTTTTCTGGAGCTGGAACCTCGGTATCTTCTTCGCCCACGCCTTGTGGTAATCCCCAAGAACCTGTATCACATCCCTTCCATCGTCCTCCTCTCCGACAAAGAGCAAGCCCTTCAAATTCTGGGCCTCGCCGCTCGGCTTTATCACATACCTTCCCGGGTTTGCCTTCACAAACTCTATCGCGTCCTCGAAAGAATCATAGTCCTTCGATGGCAGGGTGTGTATCCCGTGTTTCCTCAGCTCCTGCTGGCCGAATGCCCTCTCATCTTCCAGCATGTCTGTGTATGCTGTTCCCCCCACAACAAACTTGCCCCTCTCCCTCAGCTTCTGCGCCTTTTTCCCCTCGCCAAGGACATCATCAAAAACTATCACATCAGCCCAGTCAACTTCCCTCTTCCAGTTCCCTACCTTATCCGCAAAGCCGTCTCCCACATCCCTTTCGCCCTTCTCCTCGATGCAGTACCTGACATTGTGCCCTTCCTGCCTCACTTTCCAGGCGATGTCGGAGATGAGCGCATCCAGCGAAACAAATAGGAAATTTTTTGGATCCGCAGTGACGTAATTTTTCAGGCCGTTAACCATATCTTCTTCCAACCAGTATATCTCGCGTCAGATATTTATACATATGTCCGCGGGAGCTCCTCCATGAACTCCCCTTCCCCAATTTCGACAAACTCGCCCATCTTGAAAACTTCCGCCATTTCCGGGGTTATCTCCGCATAGTATTTCGTCGGCTTCTGCACAACGCCCCACTGCTTCTTGTAGCTTTCCTGCCCTATTCCCAAATCATAGGTTTTCAGCCCTTTCGCTATCGCCCTTTCGATGTCCCTTTTGAGCAGGAAGGTCGGAACGGAAAGGTTTTTGTGTTCCCGGTTCCACCAGCAGCCGAGGTAATAAATGGCATTACTTTCCTCCATTGCGATATGCACCCCCAGCAGCTCCTCCCCCCGGTAGGCGCTTACAGTGTATGCCTTCTCTTTCCAGAGCTTAAGGCGCCTTTCAAACTCCCCGTGCTCCTCATGCCACAATTCCCGGAACCAGTGCTTGCTCCGGTCAAGGGAATCCTTCTCATCCTCAACAAGCTTTGTCCCCTCATTTTTCCTTTCAATCCTTCTCAAATCCTTTCTCAAATCAGGGTCCATTCCAAGCGCACCGAAACTATCGGGAAGCTCGATGATGTTTGTGAATGCCTCCCGGTCCTTCGTCACAAACCCTATTTCATTGTCCGGAGGCAAATCCCTCAGCACAAACGGCTTCGGCAGCCCCGGCAAATCCTCCCTAAACAGGGAGCCATATGGCATGTAAAAAATGTCCCTCCACGTCCAATAGAATATGTTGTCTTCCGGAAGTTCAACCTTAACAAACTCAAACCTGTGCGGCGTATTACCACCGGAATAAACAATTGCATTACGTGGTTATTAACCTTTTGCCGAAGCCATCCCCTAGCCGTGCATAATGAGGCTTGCGGCAATCGCCGCAGACACAACCGCCCACGCAACGTTCGTCAGGATTATCGGGGGTTCCCTGTGCTCAACGCCATATGCAATCCAGAAGCAGGAGATGAAGAAATAAGATGCCCATGATATGAAGGAGACGCCGGAAACGTCCTTTTCAAACAATATCTTGAAAAGCTGCGGCAGGCTCATTATGGGGCCGAGCAGCGCCACGAAATACACCGCCCTGTGGAATATCCTCTTCTTGAGGCTCGCGGGGGGCGGGAGGTCATGCTTCTCCATGCACTCCTTTACCTTTTCATGGTGCCTGATTACGTTTGCCCCGTGTGTCATGGATATAGAAACACGGCAAACCGTTTAAATTATATCGGGGCGCACATGCGGGGATGCCCCCCCTTCCCTATCCTGCCGAAAGGGACGGCTTGGCACCATTTCGATTGCATGTTCCGAAAAAACCCCAAAAATCCCGCCGGGCGGACAAAGCTTTATTAAAAACAAGCAGCTATTTTAGGGTATGCTTGAGAACTTCTTCATAGAGTTCGCGATAGTTATAACTGTGGCTACCCTTCTGGGCATTCTGTTCCAAAAATTCAAGCAGCCTGTCCTGCTTGCATTCATCGTCACCGGCATAATTTTGGGCTCTTCCTTCCTGGATGTCATTGCCTACAACGACCTTTTGCAGGTGTTTTCCGACTTCGGCATTGCGTTCCTGCTTTTTTTGGTCGGGATTAACCTTGACCTGAGGATAATAAAAGACATCGGGAAAACCTCGGTGGTGACAGGCCTCGGGCAGATTATTTTCACATCGGCAGTGGGGTTCCTGATTGCGCAGGCGCTTGGTTTTGGGGTTGTGGAGGCACTATACATCGCGGTCGCGCTCACCTTCAGCAGCACGATAATTATCATAAAGCTCCTGTCCGACAAGAAGGAACTGAATGCGCTCTACGGGAAAATTTCCGTCGGGTTTCTCATAGTCCAGGACTTTGCCGCGATAGCGATCCTTGTCTTCATCTCCGTTTTCTCGTTCTCTGCCGACCCGCTGGGCCAGCTTTTTTGGTTTATCGCCAACATGGCGGCATTGCTGGGATTGTTTTTTGTTTCATACAGATTCCTGATTAGAAAAGTGTTCGATTCAATAGCACACAGCCAGGAGCTCCTCTTCCTGGCCTCGATATCGTGGTGTTTTGTTTTCGCCTCGATTGCAATTGCGATGGGTTTCTCAAAGGAGATAGGGGCGTTCCTGGCGGGGGTTTCGCTGGCGGCACTTCCCTACACATACGAAATATTCGGAAAACTGAGATATTTGCGGGATTTTTTCATAGTCCTGTTTTTTGTTGTCCTAGGGTCAAGCCTTCTTTTTACCGCGGGGGAAATGGTCTTGTTCCCCGCAATAGTTTTTTCGTTATTCGTGCTTATCGGAAACCCCATTATCGTATTTATCCTGATGGCCAAGCTGGGCTATAAGGGCAGGACAAGTTTCCTCTCAAGCCTTACGGTTGCACAGATAAGCGAATTTTCTCTCATCATAATATTCCTTGGGCAGAAGGTGGGGCAGGTTTCCGGCGAGGTGGTCTCGATAATAACTCTGGTTGCGGTCTCAACCATAAGCGCCTCGACCTACCTCATAATCTACAACAACAAAATATACTCCTGGCTATCCGATGCAGTGCCCGCCCTGAGGAGCAAAAGGTTCCTTGAGGATTCCCTCCACTGCTCCGGGGAAAGGAGGTATTCTCTTGTTTGCGTCGGCTATGGCGATACTGCGAGGAAAATACTTTACGGAAACCGCGTGAAAAAAGGAAGTACCCTCATTATCGATTTCGACCCCAGGAGCCTGGCGGAGGCCTCAAAAGCCGGCTTCCCGACGTTTTATGGGGACCTTAACGACCTGGAAACCGCAGAAAAAATATTAAAATGTGCCTCCAAAACAGTATTGTCGACCGTGACGGAGCCGGACCCGAATACGCTACTGGCGAAAAAAATCCCGCGGAAAAAGGGCATAACCTTCATCGCACTGGCGGACTCGGCGAAGGGCGCAAAAAAGATGCGAAAGGCGGGCGTCGAATTTGTGGTGGTGCCGGCGACAGCCGCCGCAAAGAAGATAAGAACGCTTCTCGAGGACATCGAATTGGGGAGGAGCCTTGAGCTCAGGTGGCTGAAGGAAAACGACCTCTGACCGAAGAACGCCGCGGAGAGCGCCCCGCCGAAGAAAAGAAGCATTGCGGCAATCGGCAACCAAACAATTCTTTTCAAGGGGGGGGCATCATCCCGGGCATTTTTCGGCTATTCCCGCATAAACCTCGGAATATTTCCCGGGAACAGGCGGCCCATCCTTCCCTATCTCGAACCTCGTGAAGAACACCTTTTCCGCCCCTGCCTCCAATGCCCCCTCGAACGAGCTTATAACCCCTGATGCCGATTCAAACTCCGCCTCCGTAACCCATATCGGCTTGTCAACGCCGTTGCTTTCCATAAGCTTCTTGAAATCCTTCACATTAAGTGTTGAGGCATCCCCGAAATTAATGAAGTGTATGTTTGCTATGTCGAAATAATCTGCCCCGCCGAGGCTAAACACCTCCTCCCAGAACGCGAGCGCTTCTTCCGATACGCCCATTGCGCCGCCATGCACAACAACGCAGTCTTCGCATGCTCCTTTCACAGCCGCGCTGCTTTCCTTCAGCAGCCCGGCATACTCCTCCGCACTTCCCATGAAGAATGTAAGCTCTCCGGAGGCCATCTCCGGCTCGTTCAGGATTTCCCAGTGCTTAATGGGAATCTCCAGCCCCCCCATATCCTCAACTCCGTCCCCGTCATACCTTTCAACAAGCGCCCTGAGGAATTCTTTATATGCTTCAATATCGCAGGGCATGCACCTGTTTTTCGGTATGCCGCCGAAAACCCCGCCCCTTTCCTTTGGATAAAAGATGTCTGTGTAGGAAACCTCACAGTTCTCGTTTCTGCACTCTTTCCGGTCCCAGTCGGCATACGGCCAGACTGTTGCGAGTAGCGCAATCCCGTCCTCCTGTGCAGCCCTGACCCAGTCGTCCGTTGCGCTGAAATCATACTCCCCCTTCTCCTTCTCGACAAATCCCCATACGAACGGCCCTGGGTGCGGCCTGCCCCAGCCCGCACCTATAATCGATATTGTTCTCCCCTCTTCCGGCTCGTAATAGAGGAAGCCGACGCAGTTTTCCATATTGGCCGCGGGAATTGAAAGTTCTTCACTTCCGCCGGTTTCCCCGGCATTCTCCCCCCTGTCCGTGCCCGGAATTCCCACAGCATCTTGCGTCTCGCAAATGAACTCGCAGTTGCAGCCAGGGTATTCTCCGCTTATTTCCCACTGGCCAACACACTGTATGTGCGGCTGCCTTGCGCAGTAACCCTCGCAGGAACTTTCCGCGGTTTCAGCACCGCCAGCAACCGGCGGTTCGGTACATCCGCAGACAAGCAGGACCGCGGCAATCAGAAACAATCTCTTTAGCATCTTGAATTATTAGGTTAAGGGCATATATAAATGAAAAGGCTCAGAGTTGAGTTGTATCTTCATTGGCCCAGTGAGAGCCTCTGTCGGTGTTAACCTCATCATCGCCTATTGTAATGTATAGGGGTTATTCCTTAAAAGTATTGCTGGTACCAGCGCTCGTATTCCTTGTGGTTTCCAACGAAATAGAACCTTGCTTCCTTGTTTTCTTCAAACACTCGGTAAACGATTCTGTTCTGGCCTATTTCATCAACAAAGAACCGTGCTCCTTTTTTGAGGTGGCGTTTTTGCGGGAACTCGAGTATTTTCTTTATTTTCTTGGCAACGCGTTCCTTTATTGTGTTGTCAAGTTTGGCAAAGTAATCCGGCCATTTCTCGTCAAAAGTTGCTTTGTAAATGCCAATCACTTCACGTGCTTTGAATATTCCCCAAGGGCTTCATCTGCGTTGAGCAGCTTTCTTTTCCCTGCTTTGATGTCTTGATCTATTCTGTCAAGCTTTTTGTTGACAAGCTCTGCTTCGCTTAAATGGTGCTGACCAAAATCAACAATAGCCATTCTCACTGCTTCTGACTGGGAGTTGGCATAGCCTTCCTCAACCATGTTCTCAACAATTTCCTTGGTTCTGCCTCTCAAAATAACGTTCATAAAACCACCTGTAGATATAGAGGCTTAAATGATTTAAATATGTATCGTTTATGCTTCAAAATGAATCATATTGTTTGTTTGCCCTATTGCAATAGGCCCAAAACAGGCAGTTTAACCCTATTACAACAGTATAAATCCAATTATTCTGAGCTTATTTTGTCCCATTCTTTTATTATGTCGTGTCCTTTTTGCCAGAAGTAGTTGAATGGGACTTCTTCGGTTTCTGTTATTGAGCTTAGCTGGCCTCTTGCAGCCACGTCTGCTGAAGGCAACAGCATTGTTTTTGTAGGGCTGATTATGTACCTGTCATGGCATTCTTTGAGAACATTTTTGTCGGTTATAACTCTTAGCTGTATGTCAATATCGGCGTATTCTTCTTTGAAGTGCTTGAACATTTTTCTGAATTTTTCATCAACATATTCATGTGATGAAATTATTTTGATTTCCTTAATTGTTTCGTTTATCCCTTCTGATAAATAGCTTAGCGCATTGAGGTTGAAATATTTGTCAATGATTTTTATGCTTTCCTTGCATGCTTTTATTGTGTCAATGTATTTGAGCCTGTTTGTGAATTCTTTCTTTGGGAGTATTGTTGTAGGGGCAGCTCCTTTTTCCAACCCAAGCGTTTTCATGAATTCTTCTCTTATTATCTGGGCTCTTTGTTCCATGAATTGGTCATAGTTGTTTTTCCAGATTGCAGAGTCTTCGTTGTATGGAATTAAATGTGATTTCATGATTTCTTTAAAGTTCTCATTTTTCTTGAATTCTGTGAAGTAGTCTTTTGGCTTTTTGTTCAATATTTCTTTGTTGAGCTCTGCAGGAATGAAGCAGATGTTGCAGATGCTGTCTATTAATGAGCCTTTAACTCCTTCTTTTTGGAGTATGTCTCTTGGGAATATGTGGTGGTTTTCCCTTCCATTGAAAACAGAGCTTATGGTGTCCAATCCTATGCTTCCCGCATTTTTAAAATGTCTTGGATTTTGCAGTGCAAGCAGGCAGAGGAATGCAGCCCGTATATTTGATTTTCTGTAAAGTGTTGTTTTGATAATTTTTTGGGTGTCAATATCGTTTACATAATTGAATTGTACATCAAGATCTCCTTTTGCCAGTTTTTCAAGTTTTCTTTTGTCCTCTAATACTTTTTGGTGGAAGCCAGTTCCTGTGTATCGGCCTTCTTCTGCCAAAGCCGAGTGCCAGAACCATCTTTTTATTTTTTGCAACTGTTCAGAATTCGGGGAGCGGTTTTCTAAGTTGTAGTAGAATGAAGAAAGTATGGAAACCATTATCGGGTAGGGTATGAAACTCAAGTCTTTTACACCAAAATTTGAGTTTAACAGGTCAATTGATAGTTTTATTGAATTTTTTACTTTCTCAAAATTATTTTTTAATTCATCCAGTTTAGCTTCTTTTATTTCTTTTGCCAAATTAAGCTGCACTACTTTTGTAAAACCGTCTTTGAGGTTCAATGATAATGCCTGTATTACCTGCTCGTCATTTATATTGTCATATCCATACAAGAGTTCTGACTTGAATTTGTCAATTTCATCTTGAAGGTCAAAGTTTTTTCTGAATGCTGCAGCAACAACCAGGTTGGCCGTGTTTAGTCTTGTTCCTCTGCTGTTTATTCTGACAAATGACTCACAAACACTGTTAATGTCAGTGTCCACTTCTTTTATTTGGCAGTAAGGGAAGGGATAGTCATAAAATATTCTTCTGCATTCCCTCAGCCTCTTCTTAATGGTTTTATCTTCAAGGTTGTCACAGATTTCATCCAATTTGTTGTCATCTAAAAGGTCGGTAAGTGAAAAATACTTTTTATTGTTTGCTTTACGGTATTGGAATATGCCGATGTTCTCTTCATTAAACTCTTTTTTGTTGTTCTTGTATTCTTCCAGTGCATCTATATCCAGGCAGATGTTTTCACATTCAATTTGTGTCCCGTAAATATTGTCCAGAGTTTGTTTGGCTAAAATCCCGTAAATTGAGGTTATTCTTTGCTGGCCGTCAAGGATGTAGTTGACTTCCTGGAGTTCAGGGTTATTTTCAGGAAGGTTGCCTGCGGATTTGAATAAATCCTTCAAATTCGTTTTCCATATCAAAAAACTCCCTATTGGAAAATTCTTGTAAATGCTGTCCATCAACTCGCATACTTTTCTTCTGTCCCAAACAAACTTTCTCTGAAACTTTGGCACAACAAAATTCTTTCTCTTAAAGTCAACTTTGAGTTCTTCAAGCGTCCATTTCTCTACCTTAATTACCACTAAACGCACCCCTCTAGCGCTTCTTCTTTTCCCAGTAATCAGCCAGCTTGTTTATGACGTCATCGTATGTGTCGCCTTTTTTGCCTAATTCCATTAGCCTGTCCCTTGTTTTTTTCTCAAGCTGGATTGTTGTTACTCCCTCTCTGCTCGCCATGTTCAAAACCTCTTTATAAAGAAGATTACTATAGTAACTATTTATAATCATAGCGAATTTTTCTTCAAATTCCTGAAACTTGCGACCACAAATATAAAGGGGAATGTGTGCGGTTTCTTTTGTCGCTAGTACAAAAGGAGTTTAATTGGCGATTATTTGGAGGAGGTTTGAGATGAGGATTGAGAACAAGGATCTTTTTCCGTTAAAGAACGGTTGCCTGTTTGTTGTTCTGACTGTTTTTGGTCGGAAAGGCGAGAGGTTTTCTCTTGTAGAGCAGGGCATTTCCAGAAAGCTCGTGTTCTTTCACGAGGCCCCGAAAACAAACATTCAATGCTCTTATTTTTCCACAGAAAACGAGCTTGAATTAGGCGGAGCAGAAATGGAGACAGAGCGAACACTTTACTTAATTGTAAGCAATGGAGAGGCGAGGTATGACAACTACTGTAATCTTGAATAATGGCTTTCGTTATCGGGGCAGGGTTGTTGAGGAAAACGATTCTTCCCTTGTTTTGGATGAGGTAAAGCTCGGTCTGACAACAATAAGCAAGCAGAGCATTATTGTGCGAAGCGACAGGGGCGAGAGAAATGGGTGCGGAAAACGTTAAGCACATGAGCTCTGACGCGTACAAGAAAAAAATTGAGCACGCAAGGGAAATAATCAACTCCGCTCTTGACGTTGCTTTGGCTATTGGAGATGAATCTCACTTAGGCGTAATGGGCCGGCTTGCCGACCAGGCCTATGAGATAATCAAGCAAAAGGGAGAATTCACTTCGCATGATTGTGCTGAAATGGGTTTGTTTGACACAACCCAAAGAAAGAGATTGTTTACTGCGTTAAAGCTTCGGCATCCTGATGTGAAACCCGGTGTTAGGAGTCGTTGGGGGGACAAGCGCAAGATTTACCGTGCCTGGATTGATGACAAGCAATTTGAGGAAACACAAAAGAACCCTGATCAAGAAATAAAGGATTTTGTTGAGAAAAACAATCCCACAAGAGAGCAGTTGATTAAGCATTTTATGTGGGGTTCTACTGGTGGAAAGAAGGTCGGCGAGCTGGTAAACAAAAAGAAAATAATCCTCTGCCCTGACAACCATTTCAAGTGGATTGGCGACTAATCTGACAAACCCCCTTAATAGTCTGTCAAGAACTTCTTGCTAATTGAAGAAGAAAAAGAAGGATGTGCTTCTGACTAACTACCCTACATACTTACATACATACTTTTACTACTCCTACTATACTACTCCCTATCTTGACAAACTGCCAGCATAGTTTGTCAGATAAAAGTGTTATGTCGCAACGGGTCCAAAACGGTCCTGTTTTTGAAAAAACTGTATGTTATGTTTAAGTGGTTAATTTTGGTTAAGAAATTCGCAAAAAACACGAGTTATGTATCGACGGGTTGAAAATGATTGAAAATTTCAATAAATTTAAAATTACATTTATTGTTATATATCTATAAATGTGGTGGTTTGGTTGGGAAAGAAAACAGTTTCATTAAGCATTGAAGAAGAAGTTTACGAGAAATACCGCAAGCACTGCGAGGAAAAGGGAAAAATCCTGTCCAAGCAGGTTGAATTGTTTATGCTGAGAGAGCTTGAGAGAGATGAAGAGAGAAGTGATTGAAAATGCTGGATATCAAGACTTTGGAAGGCTGGCTTTGGGAGGCAGCCTGCAAAATTCGTGGCGAAATTGATGCTCCAAAATACAAAGATTATATTCTTCCTCTGATTTTCCTAAAACGCCTTTCGGATGTTTTTGATGATGAAGTTGAAAAGCTCTCAAAAGAATACGAGAACAGGGAGACCGCTGAACAACTGGTTGAAGAAGATCACTCTCTTGTATGGTTTTACGTTCCAGAAAATGCACACTGGAAAAACATAATAAAACAAAGCACTAATTTGGGTGAATTCCTGACTGATGCTGTCAGAGACCTTGCAAGAGAAAACCCAAAACTACAGGGCGTCATTGACATTGTTGACTTTAATGCTACTGCCGCTGGCCAACGAGTCATTACAGATGACAAGCTAAAAGCATTGATTGATACTTTAAACAAGCACCGCTTGGGCTTGAAAGACGTTGAACCGGACATTTTAGGCAGGGCATACGAGTATTTGCTCAGAAAGTTTGCTGAAGGCTCTGGCCAAAGCGCTGGAGAATTCTATACTCCAAGAGAGGTTGCTGTTCTGATGGCCAACCTTGTTGATCCAAAAGAAGGAGAAGAAATTTACGACCCTTGCCTTGGCTCTGGCGGCCTGCTGATTAAGAGCTTTATTCGTTTTAAGGAAAAGTTTGGAGACAACCCAAAAATAAAACCGCTTCGCTTTTTTGGTCAAGAAAGACTGCATAACACTTACGCAATGGCAAAAATGAATTCCTTCATTCACAGAATGGAATCAGACATTGCTTTGGGCGACACAATGAACAAACCAACCTTTCAGAACGCAGACGGCTCTTTGAAAAAGTTTGATATTGTTGTTGCTAATCCAATGTGGAACCAAGATTTTCCTCAAAGCACTTACGAAAATGACCCCTACAACAGGTTTTCTTCTGGTTATCCGCCCTCAAGCTCTGCTGACTGGGGCTGGGTGCAACACATGTTTGCTTCCCTAAATGATTCCGGTAGAATTGCAGTTGTTTTGGACACTGGTTCTGTTTCACGTGGCTCCGGAAACACAGGAGCAAACAGGGAGCGAGAAATCAGAAAACAGTTTGTTGAAAAAGACTATGTTGAAGCTGTTTTGCTTCTCCCTGAAAACCTTTTCTACAACACGACTGCTCCGGGAATAATTCTTGTGTTAAACAAGAACAAAAAACACAAAGGAAAAATTTTGCTTATCAATGCTTCAAAGCTTTTTGAGAAAGGCAGGCCAAAAAACTTCCTGCCGGAAAAAAGCATTAAACAAATTGCAGAGCTTTACCAAAAATGGAAAAAGGAGGATGGTGTCAGCGTAACAGTTTCAAAAGAAGAGATTGCCAAAAACGATTATAACTTGGGCCCTTCCCGCTATGTTTCCCAAAATGGGGAAGACAACACTCTGCCACTGGAAGACGCAGTAACCTTGCTCAAAGAAGCAGAAGAAGAAAGAAAAAAAGCAGACGAAAAACTCAAACAAGTCTTAGAACAAATGGGGCTGGATCTATAGGTGTTTTTATGAAACAACAGAATCATTTGCAAGATTTGGATTTTAATAAAATCAATCAGGAAATTAAAGAATATTATGCTAATCTGGAACCTGCTTTAGAGTTTTCTGAAAAAGACAAAAAAAAGTTCTTTAAAGAGAGAAATTACACCTTGAATAGATTTATTCAACTATTAACTGAATCTGAAAAAATTGCTTATCCAGATATCCAAATTTATTATTCTACATTGGGGATTTTTTACGAATTATTGATTAAAACGTGTTTATTGAAAGAAAATTGGAATAACTTCACTGTGGACTATAAAAAAGAAAATAACCAAAACTTTGGATACGCTAAAACCCAACTTCTGGAATCACTAAAAGAGAAAATCACTAAAGAACAAGCAGATAGAATTAGACAAGTTCTTGATTTTGTCCAGATACAAAGAGATAATTTTGTGCATAGCCCTTTCAAAGGATTCAGCCATTATACTACTGAGCAGCAAGTTTACCTTGTTCCAATAGTCCTAAACAAACTGTATAACCTTAATCTGAATGTTGCTCCATTTATATTTGAAACAGATAATTCTGACTTGGGTTTTGAAATGCCAAAATGGCTTGACTTTAAAAGCGTTGGATTTGAAAAAGTTTTCAAAGAAAAAAAGACAATAAAACAAAAACAGAATTGGCAAAAAACACATGAGCGAAAAAAGCTAATGCAAAGAACCGAATCAATGTCCCCCACAGATATGCAAACAGAAGAAATAGACGGTACATTTTACCCACAAGACCTTGACACACCAGCCATTGAATATATCCAACACCCTGAGCCACACGTACTTATAACAGACTGGTCAGAAAATCCACAAGAATGGTACAATTTATTAGGCATGATACCCAGTCTCGCAAACCAAGCATTTACATGTTATTATAGAGGCATGTATCAAGCCAGCTTTTTAGTCTCAGTTAATTGCATTGAACTTACTTTAAAATTTGAATTATTAAAAAAAGCGAAAATAAAACCTATTGATCTTAAATCAAACGCCGGGGCATTGGGGAGTTTGATAAAACAGGAAAAACTTAAAGAGGTTGGTTTAGAAAAATACGCCGAAAAACTTAAGCTGTTAAACTATTCCAGAAATGGCCTTCTTCACTTTAACTTTGAACAGTTGAAAGAAGCAGCCATGAAAATTTTGTTTAATAAATCACCTCCTAAAGGTGTGAAAGCAGTTTCTTTTGTGATGGGTGTTGGTGAAGTAGAAACAAAACCGGAAGACGACTATTATACTCCAACAGATGACTATACTGATTGGAGCAGATTTGCATATTTTGCTTATTGCCTAATGCATGAAATAACCAAAGAACTTTACGGAGAACACAAACGCTTACAATACTTAAAAGAAGGATTGGATGATTATGATAAAAAAAAGAAAATAGAGACTATTGAAGAAACATATCTCAATGAACTATATCAAAAAGCCTATAAAAAAAGCGATCCTGGTCTTGGGTGTACAACACGATCACAACTGCTATATCTCGTTTTGAAAAAGGAGGGCTATGGCCCAAAAATAATTAAGTATACTGTAAAAGGCAACAGCAACAAAAATTTTGAAGATAAGAAAAAGTTAAAGCACAAATCAGGGCACGCTTTTCCCTCTCATGTTGTTGTTGAATTAGATGGTTATATCTTGGATACAAATTTGCCAAAAGCATATTTGAGAGAACAGTGGGAAAAAGACGTAATTTCTTATGATGGAGAAGAGAAAATAATTTGTTTAGAGGAAGGAAAAATAGATTACAATTTGTGTAAACAGTACGCTGAACAGTTAGGTCTTACCCAGACATTGAAAACTTTGGATTGGGATAAAAATGCGTAATAAAACAGAAATGCAACAAAAAGAAGAATACAACGAGACGGAGTTAGGTTTGCTTCCGAACGAATGGGCTATTTCAAAAATTGGCGATCTTTATAATGTTAAACAAGGAAAACAATTGTCTGCTCGAGAGTCTAAAGAAGGAAAAATTAAGAAGCCCTTTCTAAGAACTTCTAATTTAACAAATGGCAGAATAACTGTTTCTAAAATCGATCACATGTATTTTACTTCTGACGAATTTGAGAAACTAAAACTTCAACAAAGAGATATTCTGGTATGTGAGGGTGGCGACATAGGAAGAACGGCCCTATATGGCGGAGAATTAGAAGAATGTGCATATCAAAACCACATTCATAGACTTAGACCAAAAACCGAAAAAACTGATAATCTATTTTTTGTTTATTGGATGAACCACGCCATAAATCAAAGAAAGATTTACTTGCACGATGCAAACAGAACAACCATTCCTAATTTGTCTGGTTCTAGATTAAAAAATTTTGAGATGGTTTGCCCCCCTCTTCCCGAACAACAAAACATTGCTTCTGTTCTTTCTTCAGTCCAAGAGTCAAAAGAGAAAACTGATGCGGTTGTTTTTGCTTTGCGGGAAACCAAGCGTTCTTTAATGAAGCACTTGTTCACTTATGGGCCTGTTCCGATTGAAGAAGCGGAAAATATTGAATTGAAAGAAACGGAAATAGGGAAGATGCCGAAAGAGTGGGGATTAGAAGAAATCAACAAATTAATTAAAAAAACTAAACAAAAAGACATGCGCAAAGAGCAAGTTGAGTTCAGATATGTTGATGTTTCAAGCATAGATAGAGAATCCTTGAGAATATCTGGACACACGTTACACAAAGGTAAATCTTCTCCAAGTAGAGCTAGAAAAATAGTGAATAAGAATGATGTAATTGTTGCAACCGTTAGGCCTACGCTTAGAAGATTGGCTTTGATTCCCGAGGAATATGACAAACAAATATGCTCTACTGCTTTTTGTGTTTTAAGAGTGACTGAACAAAAACTAAATTCAAAATATTTATTCTACTCGATTCAAAGACCAATATTTTTTGATGTTTTATCTGCAATACAAAGAGGGGCAAGTTACCCTGCAGTAACTGATTCAGATATCAAAAGACAGAAAATTTCACTTCCCACTCTTTCAGTTCAAAAAGAGATTGCAGACGCTTTGTTTACAATCGATGCTCGCATTGAATCAGAACAAAACAAGGCCAATGCTTTGAATGAATTGTTTAATTCTATGTTGCGTGATTTGATGACTGCAAAGGTTAGAGTGAATAATCTGGTGGTGACAAATGGCTGACGATGTTATTAGAGCGGTTGTAGGCGGTTCTGTTGCGATCCTTATTCTGATAATCTTTGTGCCTATTCTGCTGAATCTTGTTGCTATTTCAACTGAGCAGAAGTGTGCTCCGTATATTTCTCAGATTGAGCAAAAGAATGCCGAAATTGGCTTGTGTGAAGCTGAAAAGGACTTATTGGATGCCAATTTTTTGCAGTGTGCTCAGGATTTAAACCGCTTGAAAACAGAAGAGATAACAAAGTATGATGTTGAAACAATAACGCAGGACATTAATTTGTTACAATCAAAGGTTGTGTTCCTGAACCAAAAATTTGAATCAGTAAACAACAGTATAACAACCACCAACAATATTGTGAACAACTACTTCAACATTCTGATTATTGTAAACGTCTTTTTGGTGTTCTTGATAATTGGGGATTTCTTAGCAGTGAATATCTTGAATTTGGATTTAAAGAAGAAGGCTTTCAAATGGCTTATTGAAAAAATAAAAAATATTCTTAAAAGGAAGGATAAAAATGGCAAAACTGGGCAATGAACGGGCGGCAGTGCAGAATACTCTCATAAAGTATGCTTCGGAGATTGGCTGGGATTACGTTAAGCCTGATGAAGCATTGCGTTTGAGGGGTGGGAAGACTGGCCTGTTGTTCAAAGAGGTTTTTGTTGAGCAAATGCAAGAACTCAACTCAGAATTCGTGAATTCTCAAATGATTGAGGATTTGGCCAAGCAGTTGGAGCGGCTTCCTTCTCGCATTGAGGGAAACCTACAGGCCTGGGAATATTTGAAGGGACTCAAAACTGTTTTTGTGAAAAAAGAGAAAAGAGAGCGAAACGTTAAGCTGATTGATGAAAGAATAGAGAAAAACGTGTTTCAGGTTACTGACGAGTTTTCTTATACTAATGGAAAGCACACTAATCGCTATGATGTTGTTTTTTTGGTTAATGGTGTTCCTGTTTTATTTGTTGAAACCAAGGCGGTTGCAAAGTTTTTGGGAAAAAGCGTTGACAGGGAATCAATCGCTGCAGAAGCATTAGACCAGATAAGAAGGTATCACAGGGAAACCCCGGAAGCAATGACTTTGTTCCAGCTTTACACTGCAACAAACATTATTCAATTCCTGTATGCTGCAACATGGAGCCTTTCAGCAAAAAGCGTGTTTAACTGGAAGGCTGAAACAAAAGCAAAAAACTATGAGGAACTGGTAAAAGAATTCTTTAACAGGGAAAGGCTTGTAAAAACCCTGTTTTATTTTATCATGTTCACGAAAGAGGATGACGAGTTAAAGAAAATTGTTTTAAGGCCGCATCAAATGCGTGCAGTCAATAAGCTTGTTGAAAGGGCAGTTGACAAGGAAAAGAACAGAGCGCTTGTATGGCATACGCAGGGTTCTGGTAAAACATACACAATGATTGTTGCAGCTCAAAAAATTCTTGAAAACCCGGTATTTGAGAACCCAACCGTTATAATGTTGGTGGATAGGAATGAATTGGAAACCCAGATGTTTGGAAACCTTTCCTCTGTTGGATTTGAGCATGTCGAGGTTGCAAACTCAAAAAAGCATTTAAGAGAGCTCTTGCAGAATGATTCCCGTGGCCTGATTGTTTCAATGATTCACAAGTTTGAGGGAATGCCTGCAGATGCAAACATCAGAAAGAATGTTTTTGTTTTGGTTGATGAAGCGCACAGGACAACTGGCGGAGACTTGGGAAATTATTTGATGGGTGCTTTGCCAAACGCTACTTATTTAGGTTTTACTGGAACGCCAATTGACAAAACACATTATGGCAAGGGAACCTTTGTTGTTTTTGGCAAGGATGACCCGCCAAAAGGATACTTGGACAAGTATGGGATTGCAGAGTCAATTGAAGACGGAGCAACGGTAAAACTGCATTATACTCTGGCTCCAAACGAGCTAAGGCCAAAAAAAGAAGTCTTGGAAAAAGAGTTCTTGAACCTTGCAGAAGCAGAAGGAATAAGCGATATAGAGGTATTGAACAAGGTGCTGGAGAAGGCTGTTACTCTCAAAAACATGATGAAAAACAAGCAGCGTGTCAAAAAGGTTGCAGGATTTGTCGCTGACCATTTCAAGAACAATGTTGAGCCAATGGGTTACAAGGCTTTTTTGGTTGCGGTTGACAGGCAGGCCTGTGCCATGTACAAAAAGGAATTGGACAAGCTTTTGCCAAGAGAGTATTCTGAAGTTGTCTTTAGCCCTGCGCAAAACGATAGTGCAGAGCTTGCAAGACTGCATTTGTCTGCTGAAAAAGAGAAAAGAATTAGGAAAGCTTTCAGGAAGCCTGATAAGCAGCCAAAGATTCTGATTGTTACTGAAAAGCTTTTGACTGGTTTTGATGCTCCCATTCTTTATTGCATGTATTTGGACAAGCCAATGCGTGACCATGTTCTGCTGCAGGCAATTGCCCGCGTTAATAGACCTTATGAGGATGAGGATGGAAGAAAAAAGCCTTCTGGTTTTGTGCTTGATTTTGTTGGAATATTTGACAAGCTTGAGAAAGCTCTTGCATTTGATTCAGGCGATGTAACAGATGTTGTGAAAGACATTAATGTTTTGAAAAAGCGCTTTATTGAATTGATTAAAAGAGCTAAAGCAGATTATTTGAAGCTGATTAAGGGCAAGAGCAGGGACAAGGCAGTTGAAGCAGTGCTGGAGCACTTTAAGGATGAGGATGAGCGACAGGAGTTTTACAGGTTTTTCAAAGAGCTTTCAGACATTTATGAAATTCTTTCCCCTGACGCCTTCCTGAGGCCTTATATTGATGATTTTGATACTTTGGCCAGAATGTACCGTATCCTAAAAGAGGCTTTTGAGCCAGGCATTTCAGTTGACAGGGAGTTTGCAAGGAAAACCGCTGCATTGGTCAGGGAGCATACGCACAGTGGAAAAATAAAGGCTTCTCTTGATGTTTACGAAATAAATGAGAAGACCCTCAAAAAGCTTGAGTCAAAGGATGAGTCTGATACTGAAAAAGTGTTCAATTTGTTGCGCAGCATTGGCTTGAATGTTGAAAGAAACAGGGGTGCAAACCCTTTCCTTGTTTCCATTGGAGAGAAAGCTGAATTGATTTCTTTGTTGTACAAGCAGAGGCAGAAGGATACTGAAGAAACATTGGAAGAATTGAAGGGCTTGGTTGAGGAGATTAACGAGGCTAAAGGGGAAATGAAGAACCGCAACATGACTCCTGAAGTGTTTTCTGTTTACTGGCTCTTGAAGAACGAAGAGGTTGCTGCACCAGAAGAGAAAGCCAATTCTATGAAGCGGGCTTTTGAGCACTTTCCTCACTGGAGAACAAGCGAAGAGCATGAAAGACAGCTTAAACAGGAAATTTTGAAGGTTTTAACAAAATCTGGCTTGAATGTAAAGAAATGTGTTGGCCTGGCTTCAAAGGCCTTGGCAATGCTCAAGGAGGCCTCTGAATGATTGAAGCTCATGAATTCAAAAGAGAGGTTTTGGATTGGGCCCAAGAGATTGGCACAGAACCAAAAGAGATTCATGTAAGGCAAATGAAAAGAAAATGGGCAAGCTGTTCCAGCAGAGGCAGGCTAAGCTTTTCATACGATTTGCTGACACAACCATTTGAAGTGCGAGCCAAAGCAGTTG
This sequence comes from uncultured archaeon, assembly GCA_964540145.1. GTDB lineage: Archaea > Iainarchaeota > Iainarchaeia > Iainarchaeales > CAZILS01 > CAZILS01. The sequence continues at coordinate 128,196 of CAZILS010000003.1, forward strand.
TCCACGAGCTCCTGCACCTGAAATACCCAACACACAATAAAATGTTCAAATCACTCTTGGCAGCATACCTGAGCCAGAAAGGAATCGAAGCGGAGAATATTTTGCTATAGGTGGTAACATGGTTAAAATTGAGACGAGAGAATTGAATGAAATAGTTGACTCTGAATTTAAGGATAAAGTTTTGAGAGAAATTAGCGGAAAAGAGGTTTTGATTGTTCCTGAGAAACTTAAAACTGGTAAAGTTGTTATACCCATAGAAAGTGTAATTTTACTTAAACAAATCAAAAAAGAAATACCGAAGAGTTCTATTCTTGATAAAGAAAAAACAGAATTGATGGACCTCCGTTCTGTTGATTTTGAATTGCCTTTATTCCTAATTGAAAATCCCTGGGCTATAGGAATTTTAAGTGGCCTAATCAGCGGTGCCTTGCTTAAACTAGCAGACGCAATTTTAGCTAGAAAAAAGAAGGAACCTAATAATCCATTAATTAGCGAGCCAACAGTAAAAGTGAAAGTCTATGAGACAAAAACGAAAAGATATTTTGAGTTTGAAGGTCCTGCTTCAAATGTGGGAAAAGAGATTATTGAGTCGTTGAAGTGATTTTAATGGAATATGCTTGGCAATTTATTCAAAGTGCTAGAAATAGCATAAAAGAAAAGAGATTTGAAGAAGCAGAGCACAACTATTTAGATGCAATTAAATTGTTAGGTGATTTAAACGAAAAAGAGAGTAATCTAAAAACAAAATCAGAATTGTGGACAACACAGGCAGAATATTATTGGTTTAACGCTAATCTATTGAAAGATAATCTTCAAGAAAACCATAAATATGCCTTGAAAGCAATTGCCCTTCTCTTAAAAACATCAAAGCTTGACAACAAATTTGGCTGCTTGAATGAAAAAATAAAGCAAATAATTGATAAAACAATCCTAAGATTTGGTTGTATCATTCCAGAAACTAATGAAGGAATGCTTATTGCTTGTCCAATAAAAATAAGCACCATGGGTGCGGGGCAATTTGGATTTAGTCCCGCATTTTTTATTAAAGAAGCAGAATGCTCAATCTGCGGAAAGAATATCTTGGATGACTCTTGCGGTCACATCCCAGGAGAAACCTATGAAGGCAAACAATGTCTAAATATCATACACAAAGTAGATATTGACCACATAGCTCTTGTTAAAAACCCAAAAGACCCAAACGCAAAAATAACCGCACTTACAATTCCTAAATCTGAATTTTTTGAAGGATTTTCAGAAGAAGAACTGAAACTAAAAGAGAAACATAATCTTCCCATAATTTGCTCCCATTGCAAACTAAACAAAAGAGACCCGACTGAGATAAATGTAAAAAAATTTTTTGAAATGCAAAAAATTGATCTTGATGGGGTGTTACAATGACCTTCTGGCTTGTAAATCATTCCTGGGAGTCTTTCCGCAGAACACAAGAATACTGTGGTTTTATCTCGGAAGCGGAGCGGGATAAAATTGCTGTTGGCGACAGAATTGTTTATTTTGGTCAGAGTCTGGTTTTCGGGGTCTTTGAAATAGTTGCATTAGTTGAAAGCGAATTCAATGGCTGGGAGAAAAAGTATCCTTTCCAGGTAAAGCTTAAGCCGTTGGAAATACCAAACAACCCAACGACAAAGGGGGTGCTGGCCAAGCCGCTTCAAAGCAAGATTGGTTTGGCAAAAATGGAAGGCAAGAGTTCCAATCTTGTTGAGCTGACCGCAGAGGAATTTGAGAAAGTCAAAAAAGCATTGGCAGATGGTGCAAAAGAAATATGTTTCTGAACAGGTGGTTAATTGAATCAAAAGGGAGATACAGCTGGGAATATTTTTCTCTTGTTGCTTGCGGCAGGAGTGATTATCGCTCTGGCGGCTATTTTTTGGGGGCTTAACAGTGGCTCTAAAATAGAGTTAGGGGACTTTGAAAAGCACGACTGTGAAGACAAATTACTTCAGTTTTCAAGTGAGTATGGGTTCAAAGAAGTAAAAGACGATTTTTTCTTTAATGCAAACGATTTTTACATAATTGATTTTAATTCCTCTTGGGAGCTTCCATTTTCTGGAAAAGAATGTAAAATAATTGAAGATGAAAGTTTAGCAAAAGAAATCTTTAAGACCTCATCATTCAAAGAAACAATCAAAAGCATTGAT
>CAZILS010000004.1:0-91505 GCA_964540145.1 uncultured archaeon
ATGTTGTGGTTTAATACATCTGGCTTTGCATTGATTATTTCTTTCAGCGAATTCCAGTCGCCTTTAAGGTCTGAAATCAGCACCTCGATTCTGCAGCCAGAGTTTAACTCTCTGATTTTCTTTATTGTGTTAACGAAATGCCCTGCCCCCCCGCCAGAGATGTCGTCCCTTGTAACACAGGTGATTACAGCGTATTTCAAGTTCAGTTTCTTAATTGTTTTAGCTATTCTTGCCGGCTCGCCAGCATCAACCTTTGCCGGCTTGCCGCTTTTGATGTTGCAGTAACGGCAATTTCTTGTGCACGTGCCCCCCAGTATCATAAACGTGGCAGTCTTTTTTGAAAAACATTCATACCTGTTTGGGCAGTTTGCCTCGACACACACAGTTATCAGATTATTTTGTTCAATCAGCTCTTTTGTTTTCACATACGCGGTTCTGTCATAATCAGGAATCTGAACATTTTTGGGAACAGGCATTTTCAGGAAAACACCTTCTCGGTTTCTATTAATTCAACAAAGCCGTGGTAATCAATAAGCTTGGCTTCCGCGTTGTTCTGGATTCCCCGAAGCTCTAGGTCTTCTTTTAATGCCAGTACTTCGACCTTTTTTTCTTTTAAGGCCTGAATGCCTGAAGCGTCTTTATTTAATGCCAACACCCCGTCTTGTATCAGCAGAACCTTGTCTTTAGGATTCAAATGCCTAATCGCGCTTGGTTCTCCTTTCAGCAAAGATTCTTTTATTATGAATAACACCATTTTTCACCTCAAAAATTAATGATTGCTTCAGCCTCGTCGATGAATCCCCTAATCTCCCGTGAAGTTACCTGCTTTGCCCCAATCAAACTGTCCTTTTTAAGGTTCCTCTCAGAGGTGGAATCGGCATCGGCGAATATTTTTAGCCCGAACTCTTCAGCATTGCTAAATCCCTCCCCCAATCCGGTCATTTCAGCGATTTTCGGGCGCTGGTTTTTTAAAAGGCAGAATACGCCGTCGCCTGAAAAAACAAGCTTTGTCTCCAAGTCCATGCCCGCAAAAGCTATGCCTGCCCTCAATGCTTCTGCCGCAAAAACGCTTCCAAAAGGAGCATTGTTAACCATTATTAACACTTTTTTCATTTTGACACCTCATATGCTCACGAATTTGTCGCATTCCTTTATTAAGTCTGCAAGCCCTGGGAGGCCTTCAAGCTCTCCTTTTTCTATAAGCTGGCCTCTTTTAATTCCCCTGTACTGAACACAAACCCCGCAAATTTTTACTTCAACACCTAATCTTGTCAATTCATCAAGCTTTCTTGCAAGGTTTCTTTCACTCCCGGAGTTTATCTCTTTGTTTGCCGCAATAACGCTGTCAACATAAAGAAAAATCTTGACCTCGTGCTTTTTTTCAAGTGCTGCCTTTGCCAAATAATATGCTGTGTCCATATCTTGGTAAGTGTATGGCGGCCTTATAAGCATCAATCCCAGCTTCATTGTTTTTCACCTCTCATAAACATAAAGTATGCTGCCGCCCATGCTCCAAGCACAATAAATGTTCCTGCTGTGATGCTGCTTACCGCTAATTGCGGAACCCCGCTCAAAATATGGCCTATGTTGCAGCCGCCGGCAATCACCGCGCCCAATCCAAGAAGCATTCCTCCAAAAAGCGCCTGCGCGCCCATTTTTGCTGGCGGCAATCTTATCTTGAATTCATTAGCTATTAACGCCGCAATAAAAGCCCCTATTATCAAGCCAATAACCTCAAAAGATTCCCATACTAAAAAGTTTTTTCCCATAACGATCGATTTCACGATGGTTTCAAAACCCGTTGTTATGCCTAAAGGGTAATTTCTGCCTGCAAAAGCAGAAGCGACAAAAGCAGTTATCCCTATGAGCCCTATGATTATTCCCGCGTTTTTCCACGTCCACCCTGTCTTGAACCATTTTTCAAAAAAAGGCTTATTGTTTTCGACAAGCCCTTCTTTTTTTCGGAATAGAAAGTAAAATCCAATTGCTGAAAGTATAACAACAAAAACCCGGCTCGGAACCCCTGTCAAGGCCGATAAAGTTATCTCTCCTAAATCAAATTGGTGAACAGATTCTGTAATATTTGACAGGAAGCCGTCCTTAAAGAAAAAAGCAGTTAATGCAAATGAGAATAAAGCCAGCATGGAACTCACCATTCCTTCACCCACACGATAAGCTGTGCCGCTAGCGCAGCCTCCTGCAATTACCATGCCAACCCCGAACACAAATCCCCCGATAATGGCGCCAAACAGGTAGAATGTTTTTGGAGCAAGGGCAATAATTCCTAAATACGAAAGGAAATGAAATCCAATCATTTGGATAATCAATGCTAATGCTACTGCCTTCAAGAGTGTAAAATCTTTGAATACCAAAGGGTCGCGGAATGCTGAATTCATGCAGAACCGCCCCCTCTGCAAGGCAAAGCCGAAAAGCAATCCTACAAACAACCCGCTTATAATTCCGGCTATTTCCATTGTCTCACTTCACTTTTATTAAAATCCGGTGGTCTGCCCCGCCAATTTTTTCAACAGCAACGACCTTATGCCCTTCCTTTTCCGTGTTTCTTGGGATTCTCTCAAGCGATAAAGGGTAGTCAGTGAGAACTTCAAGAATCTCACCGGATTTCATCTCCTTTACTTTTTTCCTCGTTTTAATATCGGGGTAAGGGCAAATTTCTCCCCTCACGTCAATTGTAGCATTTGGCTTCTCACTCATTTTGTTTCACCTCGGTTTAATTTATCTCCTGGATTTACACACCCCGTATCAATGCAGGATTTGATTTTGTCTTCCATTTCTTTTGCCATGTGGTCTGCATAGCCAATCCAGTACTTGTCCCCAATGAATGTTGTTGGAACCCCCTGCGCCGTTGTGCCGTAAGCTTTTGCGACTTCGTCGAATAGTTTTGCGTTTTCCGGGTTTTTCCAGGTTTCGAATATTTTTATTTCTATCTCCGGATACTTCTTCTGCATTTCTTCAAGGAATGGTTTTTCGGCAGCACAGTGAGGGCACCCGTCGCCCCAAAAGAAATAAACTGTTACCTTGCCGGGGTCATCATTGTCAGCCATGACAACATTGCCTGCCGGCGTTGTTTGCGTATCCGAAATGCATCCTGCTAATACTATTGCCCCCAATATCACTAACCCTAAATACAAATGCGCGTATTTCATTTTATTTTCACCTTGTATGCTTTTTCTGCTTCTGTTGAATCCAACAATTTATCCGTCTCTTTTTTATCTTCTATTTTGGCCTTCATTATCCAACTTCCGTAAGGGTCTTTATTGATTTTTGAAGGCTCGTCAAACAAAGAATCGTTCACTTCTATGATTTCTCCGCTAACCGGGCTTGAAAGGTGACCCGACCATTTCACAGCCTCAAGGGAAACATATGTTTCTCCGGCTTTCAGCTTTTTTCCTTTCTCCGGCAACTTAATAAACACAAATTCCTTGACTTTTTTTGCCGCAGGCTCTGTAATGCCAACGGTTGCCGTGTCTTCATCAAATTTTATCCAAGAATAATCATTGTTGTATTTCAGATTACTCGGTAATTTGTATTCACTCATTTTTTTCACCCCTGTTTTTTTTCTTAGTTATTTTTGTGACAACAATGATGGTTCCCGCAATAATTACTGCTGTTGCCATTAGCCCAAATGAAATAAATATGTTGTTGAGCAATGCGGGGTCTATCAAGAGTATTGAACCAAGGCAAAGCATCATTGTTCCCGATATCAGCTTTAAAACCCGCCCTTGCCATTCAGAGAGCTTTTTGGCGCCCAAAGTAATCACGAACATTAGCACGATTATGAGCAAAGGAATTACATACACCAAATTGTATAGTGCCAAATAAAGATAGTATTCTGTTGACGGTATGTTGTTAAGGGTTAAAATTCTTGTAAAAACCATTGGAAACCCCGCGGTGCACAAAAGTTCATAGCTGTTGGCCGCAATGGCTAATACAATAGTGCCTGCCATCATTGAAGTAAGGGATGTGGCTTTAAGCAAATTTCTCATTTTTTGGAACAATTTTGGCTTTGCGCTCTCAGGGATTACTAATGAAATTCCTTTTTCAAAGAAAAAGAAATCCTTGACATTGATTAATCCAACAACCAATGCGATTGCCCCCGCAATTGTTGTGACCAGCATGATTTCGCCTATTAAAAGGAAAAGATTTAACCAGGCCGCCATGAACAAAAAGTACATTAAAGCAGAAACAAACACAAAAGTAAACCCAATCAAAAGCATTCTTTTCCTGCTTTTAGCGTATATCAGCATGCTTAAAAGGAAAAAAAGGATAAAAAAAGCGCAGGGGTTAAAGCTATCGAGCCCCGCGATTATTATTGTAAATAATGGCAAAGGCATATTTTCAGTGTCAATCTTGCCAAGCACAGGCAACTCAACAACAGTGCTTTCTTCAGGAGTAATGTCTTTTGGTTGAGGCGGGTATGGAGTAATGCCATTGATTTTACTTGCCGGGCAAACACAACCGGCGTCCTCGCACTTGGTTATTTCTGAATCAAGATTCTCCAAAATCGCGGTTTCCCCGGCCAAATATTTATTGCCTATAAAAACTATCGGAAATCCGGCGTCAGAAAGCGAATAGATTTCCTTAAACTGCGAGTATAATTCTTTTTCACCCTCATCGGAAACATCGTGTATTTTTAATTCAATGTCTTGCCGGGCATTTAAAGAGCCTATATAAGGAAGAACCGAATTGCACTGCGGGCAGTCTCCGATGATAAAAACATGAATGCAGGGAACCTCTTTTGAGGGGGCCGGAAGCGGATTATCTGTCGGGTTATCTTTTGCCAGCATATCTCCCGGGCTTGCGCATTGGTTTTCAATGCAGGATTTGATTTTGTCTTCCATTTCTTTTGCCATGTGGTCTGCATAGCCAATCCAGTACTTGTCCCCAATGAATGTTGTTGGAACCCCCTGCGCCGTTGTGCCGTAAGCTTTTGCGACTTCGTCGAATAGTTTTGCGTTTTCCGGGTTTTTCCAGGTTTCGAATATTTTTATTTCTATCTCCGGATACTTCTTCTGCATTTCTTCAAGGAATGGTTTTTCGGCAGCACAGTGAGGGCACCCGTCGCCCCAAAAGAAATAAACTGTTACCTTATCAGAATCTGTTTGAGCCAGTGCTGGCTGAGCCAGTGCTGGCGAAGCCAACATAAGCGCCAATAAAACCAGAAACAATAGTCGCCCTGCATTTTTTAAGCCATTCATTTTCATTCCTCCGCAATTAACTTAATTTGTGCTGAAATCCTTTATAAAGATTTATTTCAAAAAATGAAATTGCTTGTTTTGATCCTTTCATTTTATGAAAAGTGCCTTGAAGTCGTTATTCAAAATCACTTTTTTAGTCATGCCTTTTTTTTCTCTCTGCAGTATGCCCTTGGATTCTAGAGCCAATAGTCGCCTATGCAGTTTGACAGGACTCAAACCAGTTGCCCCGCCAAGCAGGCTCTGTGTGGCTTCCCCCCTTAGTTTAATTATTTCGCACAATATTTTCCTCTCTTCAGGGGCTAAAAAATTAAGGGTTTTTTCCACGTCGCCAAAAATTTGCTTCTTTTCTTTTGAAAAAGACACGGATAAAAAATAGTATGTTAAAATCCCGACAAACACGCCTAAAGAGGATAATGCCGCAATTACAATCGGCAAGGATGCCCTGCAACCGCAATCCAAACCATATAGTTCCCTTACAAGATAAATTGACAGCATAACGATAAAGGTAAAACCCATCACCAACCCAACGGCAAGAATCACATTATTTAAACTATTTTTTTTTTGCAAATTATGAACTCGCATTATATCCACCGGCCACCGGTAAAACATATTGATATAAATCAATATTTAAATGTTTTTCTGTTTGTAGTATGCAATTGCGGGGAGTTCTGCCTTTTTAAGCATGCGGAAACCGCCTTGCCTGTTTATTCGCCAATCTTCCTACAAAATAGCCAAGCAAGCCCCCCGGCACCGGTGTCATTATCTTTATCGGCACAAGGCTTACCAACTCCTGCTAGCCTATCAGTATTGCCGCCGGAAGAAAAACCGGGAATGAAACCAAAATCCCCTTTAACGCATTATTAATCTTAAGTTCCGAGGCCGAAATAAAAAACCGGAAACAACCCAAAGTGAAAATGCGGAGATGTTCGCATCCCGGCCAAGCCCCCGCAAAACCATCGGCATAACATCAAGTATCCCGGCAATCGCCCCAAAGGCAACCCTGCAAAGACCTTCGGCAGTTTCATCATTTCACATTTTGTTTTTCCTTCGCAAAAAGCAGCCCTCCCCGATCTCCTCCTTCAGCATCCTGAAAAAGCATTTTTTTGGAGGCCTGTCCCTGTACTTCTCTGCGGCTCTTATTATTTCTTCCATTACCTTTACCACGTGTGCAGGGTGCTTTCCCAGTGCACTTTCCTCCGAAAGCATGACCGCGCCTGTCCCGTCCAACACAGCATTGGCAACGTCGCTCACCTCCGCCCTAACCGGAATCCTGTTCTTTGTCATTGACATAAGCATTTCGGTCGCAGTAATAACAAACTTTCTCCTCTTTCTGCACCTCTTGATTATCTCCTTCTGTATGAAGGGAACCTTACACATCGGAAGGTTTTTCCCAAGGTCGCCCCTAGCAACCATAATCCCGTCGCTTGCCTTTATTATTTCCTCCAAATGCTCAAGGCCCGGAGCCGATTCTATCTTTGAAATGACCTTAATCTCCCGCGGCGCAAACTTCTTCCTTAATCTCTCAACCTGCTCCGCGCTCTCCGCAAATGCCATCGCAATGTAGTCAAATTCCCTGCCCTTCAGCCAGCCGATATGCTCGTTGGTTATGATGTCGAACATCAGCTCGCAGTCCAGGGGCTTAAGCACCCTTATAATTCGGGTGTACTCTTTTTCCGTGCCGTATTTTGTGTTTATCCTCGCGATATCCATCCCGTTCCTTATCATAGTCTTTATGGTGCGGGTGCCAAAACTCGCAGGTCCGACAGTTGCGACAATCTTCGTATGCATGGAAATACTCAATTGCGCAGCCCCTTATAAAGCTTGTGGCATTTGCCGTTTGCCATTAAGTCAATAGGCGAAATATCGCCTATTCGGCACCGGGTTCCGCCTTTTAATCCTTTCCGCATATATTGCGCCTATGCTTTCCATAATCCAGCCGCTGATACTTTTCCTCGTGATAATGGACCCGCTGGTCGGGATTTCCGCACTCCTATCCATGGGGAAGGGGAAAACAGAGAATGAGCTCAGGAAGATAGCGGTAAAGTCGGTAATCGTGGCTTCGCTTGTTTTCTTCACATTCGCATTTTTTGGCTCACTCGCCCTGCAATTGCTTGGGGTAACCCTTGACAGTTTCAGGGCTGCGGCAGGGATAATCCTCATACTCCTCGGGTTACAGTTTGCGCTCGGCCTCTCCTTTCCCAGAAAGAACGAGGAGATAAGCGAGGTCGCCGTTGTGATAGGAACCCCCCTTATAAGTGGGCCTGCAACCATCTCCGCAACCATAGTCCTTGTTAGCGACACCGGCCTTTTCACAACCCTCTTTGCGGGAACAATCGCACTCGCAATGGTTCTCGCAGCCCTTCTCTTTGCCACCCGGATAAGCAGGATAATCGGCAGGGCAGGGATGCAGGTTTTAACCACGATGATGGGCTTGGTTACAATAGCATGGGGACTCCAGTTCCTTGTCCAGGGCCTGGGGTTCTAGAAAACCTAAAAAGGCACTAAATAGGCATCCTAAGCAAACCCATAATAATCGCCAGCCCGAGAAGAATCAGGAGCAGCCCCACTGCCCAGTGAAGGTTCTGTATGTTCCTCTCCCGCCATCCGCTCACATCCTCGACCGCGACAAAGCCGGCATAGATGACAAGCGTAATCCCGACCATCGGCGCTATGAATATGCCGAGGTAAAAGAGCAGGTAGGGGAGCATAACCATAAGCGGGAACTCCGAAAGGATGCCTGCGGCAATCACATATGCCTGTGCCGTGCAGGGAGTTAAGAAAAAGCTGACAATAATCCCCGCGAGGAACGCCCCTATCAAATAGGACTTGCTTTTCAGCAGGCCGATTATTGTGTCGGTTTCCATCACGCCGCAGCCGGGGCAGTCCTTTTCCCCCTTCTTCGGTTTCTCCCTCTTTTTCGCGCCAACGCTGTAAAGTATCTGTTTCATCCTCGGCCTCCAGCTTTCCGGCACTTCCATAACAAAGCCCCCGCCCTTATACCAGATTGCGTCCTTTATGTTCAGCAGGCCCATAAGTATCGCAAGTATCCCCAGCAGCTGGTAGAAAGTCAGGCCGGTGAACGACACCATGAGGACGTTCAGGCCTCCCGACATCCCGCCGACAGCCTGTATCCCCCCTATCAGGAGCAGGCCGAAAACGAAGTACATTATGAAGATGGCTGCGCTGAAGGCGAGTCCCGCGGCAAGCGCCTTCCTCCTCTGCTTCGGATACCTCGTCATTATCGAGGTGAGCAGGATAACAAGCACCGCAATTTCGCAGGGGTTGATTGCGTCGATGAATGCAAGGACGCCGAGCTCGATGATGTTTATGTTGTGCCCCTTCTCCCCTATGGGCGGGCACGGTTCTTCCTCCCCGCCATTGGGCGGCCCGCACGCCTTATGCTCCTCTATCGCGCCCCTCACAGACTCGATACAGGGCCTGTCCCCTATGCAGTAGAAGTCCCCGATGAAAACCTTAGGCACGGAGCCGTATTCCGAGACAGGTATCCCGTGCTGCTTCTGCAGCCCGAGGAATTCCTGCCAGCCCTCGTTCACGTTTATCTTCTCGACGCTTATCGCGTCCCCGTATTCCCCCTTCAGCGAGTCAAGGTGCTGGGATAGATTCGCGCAGTGCGGACAGCCGGGCCCGTAGAAGAACTTTACCCCGACCGTCTTCGCGGGCTCCGCAAATGCACCTCCCGCCAATAACGGGAGCGCGAGCAACGCAAGCAACAGGATAATATGCGGTTTTCCCATCAGGACCACGGGATATTATTTGTATTGCAGGGTATTTAATAATTGCGCTTTTAACAAGTATAATATGGAGAAAAGAAAAACCCTGCTGTTCGTGACCTCGAACAGGCACAAGTTCGGCGAGGTCAGGAAAGTCCTCGCCGAGCACAACATTTTGCTTAGGCAAAAGCACATGGATTTCATCGAAAGCTCAACCCTCTCCTTGGAGGAGGAGGCAAGGCGCAAGGCCGAAAAAGCGTATGAAAAATACAAACAGCCCCTGATTACCGAAGACACCGGCTTTTATTTCAAAGCATACAAAAACTTTCCGGGAACAAACGCAAAGGAGATGTTCAACGCACTTGGCTTTGACGGCCTGTTCCGCCTGCTCAAAGGAAAATCAAGGTCTGCCTATGCGAAGGTAGCAATCTGCTACTGCCCCTCAAAAGGAAAATACAAAACCTTCACGGGAAAGCTCGAGGGGAAAATAGCAGAGAAGGTTTACAGACCAAGCGATCATAGAATGCCCTATGAGCACATCTTCATAGCCAAGGGGAGAGAAAAGCCGATGGTGCAGATGTCAAGGCAGGAAAAGAACGCAGTTTCCCACAGGGCGCTTGCCGCAAGGAAACTCTGCGCTTTCCTTTAGCGCCCTGTCCGGTTTTCCCACTCAAGGTAGCGCGCGGACAATTTCATTACCGCATCATCAAACGCCCGTGCAAACCCCATAATTTTCTTTTCCGGGGTGTTTATATCCCTGCCGGCAAACGCAATAAATTCCGCCCTCATTTTTCCCTTTGCTTTTGTGTGGAGGCTTTCCCCCTCCCGCGAGTAAGGTATGCCGCACTCCTGCTGGAGATAATAACCAATTGCTTCCCGCACAATCGAGACAGGCATAATCCCGAGAGGATCCTCCTTCCCCCCCAACTCCCTGGTCAGCCTGAAAAGGTGCCGCCTGCTCAAATCGAACTTATCTTTTGAGACAAGGCTGTCAAGGTAGGATTTGCCCCAGGAGACAAAGTGGCGCTTAAGGCGCGGCGGCATTTCCCTCTTTTTGGATGCCACGAAAGCGGAAACCTCCCTTTTTCGCAGCAGCTTCCCGATTTCGTGGGGGGCTGCCGTTATCTTACCCGCGGCTTTTTTCAGGGCCTGCTTTGCCCCCCCTTTCCCGGCTTTTTTCCCCTTTTTTATCGCCATGCTTTTCCCCAACCATTAAATACTGTTCATCGACTATTTATTTGTGCGGTTTGCGGGCCTTCCCGAGGCAAGATGGCATATTGCCGGCAGGCTGCCGGTAAAAGCACGCTGCGCACAGAATGTGTTTTGGCAGGGGTTCCCGAGCGGTCAAAGGGGCTAGGTTTAGGGCCTAGTGGTTTAGTGCCTTCGGCGGTTCGAATCCGCCCCCCTGCACAACTTTTTTCCAAAAAGTTGACAAAAATCAGGAGTTGACAAAAATCAGGGTGCGAGCCCCATCAAGGCGAGCTCGGTCTATACGGAGCAGAGCGAAGTATAGACCACGTACCAGGCGGACGTGTCGCCTTTCGAATCCGCCCCCCTGCACAACTTTTTTCCAAAAAGTTGACAAAAATCAGGAGTTGGCAAAAATCAGGTTGCGAGCCTAATTGAGGCGTTGATTCAAAGGGCAACATACTCTGTTTCAGCAAGGAAGGCGTAAAAAGGATCGGTTAACCCCGGCCGGAGATTTGTTCCAAAACCCTTATATACCCAAAAAGCCAATAATTGTGAGTTAATTCAAAAAGGTGCTTTGGTTGGCGATATTTGAGGATGCGATAATACTTCTCGTGCTGCTGTTCTTTTCAGGAGTATTTTCGGGAATGGAAACAGCATTGGTTTCACTTAGCAAATACCGGATTAAGATATTGCTTAAGAAAGGGGCCAGGGGCGCCGGAAGCCTCGAAAAACTGAAGAAGAAGCCCCAGCGGATGATAACAACAATCCTGATAGGGAACAACCTTGTCAATATAGGGGCAGCCTCTTTCGCAACTGTTGTCGCAATTCAGCTGTTTGGCGACGGCGCAATAGGGGTTGCGACAGGAATAATGACATTGCTTGTCCTCATATTCGGTGAGATAACCCCGAAGACACTTGCGTTGAGGCATGCGGAAGGGATTTCCCTGGCTGTGGCAGGTCCGCTTCTCTGGCTTTCATACATCCTCGGGCCGGTTATATTTGTCCTCGAGAAAATAACAAAGCTTATCGTAATGGTTTTCGGGGTGAGCTCGATAGAGAAGGGCCTCACTGAAGACGAGGTTAAGGCAATGGTTTCGATGGGCGCCGAGGAGGGCGCGATTAACCGGGCCGAAAGGGACATAATCCACAGGGTTTTCCGGTTCAATGACATTCCGGTTGAGGATGTGATGACTTCCCGCACTGAAATGGTTGCCGTGCCGCACAACTCAAACGTTTCCGATATCCTTAAGGTCTTTGAAAAATCCCCCTTCTCAAGGATACCTGTCTACCGGGAAAGCGAAGACAACATCGTGGGGATTTTCTATGTCAAGGATGCCCTTCTAAGGATGTCGAAAGGGAAGGGCGACCTCAAGGTGGAGAAGATAATGAGGACGGCTTATTTCATCCCCCCGACAAAGACCCTTGAAAAACTCCTTGGGGAGTTCAGGCATAAGCACATCCACATTGCGATTGTTGCAGGGGAGTATGGGGAAGTCCTTGGCCTGGTGACAATAGAGGATTTGCTTGAGGAACTTGTCGGGGATATTGTGGATGAGCTTGAGGCGGAACCTAAAATACAGAGGCTCAATGAAAAAACAATCAGGGTTCCGGGCAATATGGAACTTGAATTGATTAACAAGGAATTGGGAACAAAACTCTCCTCCGATGAGTTTGACACAATCGCGGGCCTGATTATGGCGAAGCTTGACCGGGTTCCTGAAAGCGGCGAGGCCATCATCCTCGAAAAGATACGAATCGAGACCGAGAAGGTCGAGGGCGCAAAGATATCCTCCGTCAAGATAGTGAAACTATAGTTTTATTTAAAAGATTTAACCACCCCCTTTCATATTATGGAGTGCAAAAAAGAGGAGAACGCAAGGGGGTGCAACTGTACCTATCCCTGCGGCAGGAAGGGCATTTGCTGCGAGTGCGTGGCCTACCACCGCAAAAGGGGGGAGCTTCCTGCCTGTTACTTCGATTCGAAGACCGAGGCTACGTACGACCGGAGCTTCGAGGCCTACCTTAACTCCGGCAAATAATACGGGCTCGTGGTCTAGTGGTATGACGCCGCCTTCACACGGCGGAGACCGGCGGTTCAATTCCGCCCGGGCCCATATTTTCGCAGAGGGGACTTTGCATTGCCAGATAGGCAACGGTTTTTAACCTCCCTCCCCCATATTTCTTTTATGGTTTCAACCCGCACAAAGACGCTGATAGCCATACTTCTGATAGCTGTGTCCCTTAGGATAGGGCCTGTATTCCTCTTTGACGGAATGCCAATAGGATATGACAATCCCTACCATGTTAGGATGTCGGAGATAATTCAGGACAGTGGTGCTGTCCCTGGCCAAGACCCTATTTTGGGGGGAAGGCCCTACACCTACCCCGCCTTTTACCACATACTCCTCGCTTCCCTTTCAATTGTTTCAGGACTGCCAGTACAAACACTAATCCCTTTTCTCCTCCCATTTATTTCATTCCTTGTTGTTCCCGCAATCTATATTTTTGCAAGGCAATTTTCCGGCGAGACGTGGGCGTTAGTTGTTGCGCTTATGGCGGCATGCGCCTCGGCTTTGACAATGGCATCTTACAACTCCCCTGAAAACGCGGCTTTCCTTCTCCTCCCCCTGTCAATAATGCTCCTTGCGAGAGGGAGGCTGTTCCTCGGGAGCCTTCTCTTTTCGCTTTGCCTTTTCTGGAACTATTTTGCGTTCCTTATTTCATTGCCGGCAATGCTGCTGGCATTCGCATGGAGAAGGGAGGTTCTCCCTAATTTCCTGTTCGCACTCCTGGCTTCCGCCTTAGTCTGGCTGCTTTCATACGGCCCCGATGCCCTGCTGTGGTTCAGCGTAAGCTCGGGAACCTCCTTCGTTGCGAATAACCTCAAGGATGTGATGCTTTCGCTTGTCCTTGACTCGGGCCTCATCCTTCTGGTTTTCCTTGCCTATGCCGCGAAGAAACTAACAACCCCTGCTGCAAAATACTGGTATCTCTATGCGCTTACCTCCGGCATTGCCCTGGTAAGCTATCTTATAACTCCGGTAATGCGGAGCTGGGAGCAGCCAAAATTCCTCTCACTTGGCATTGCCTGCCTCACAGCATCGATTGTCGCGGGCAAGTATTTCAAGAAATTCGTTTACGCAGTGATAATAATTTTCTTTTTCGCCTCTTTGCTAAGCGCGTTCCAGATTGCCTACCCAAAAACAAATTCATTGGACCTGCACGCAATCTCCTGGCTTGAATCAAAAAATCCCGAAGGAAACATTCTTGCAGACCCCACCCTGTCCGAGGAGATAGCAAACCGCACCTCCCTCGCCCCGCAGATAATGACAGCATTGCAGTTTGAAACCCTCACCGAAAATAATTTTGTCGAATCCTCCTTGAAGTACCTTGGCAACCAGCCTTTGGAAGATGAGCAGGCTTACGTGAGGGAAAGCGGCCTGCAGTACATCCTCCTGAACTTTGAGGACGAGAAAGTAAGGGGCACTTCCCACCTTGATGAAAAGCCCTACCTTAACAAGGTCTATTCCCTGAACTATTACCAGCCCTGCCCTTTCGGCCTGCTGCCGGTAACGCAGGGATTTGCTTGCGGCAATCTTGAAACAAAGATACTCAAGGCGAAAACAGAATTCCTTAATTAAACCCTTCCGGCAATGACTTTCCCGGAATATCCGCTCTCCCTAACTTTTGCCATTATGGTCATAAGCTGGAACATAGGGAGAGTTTCCCCCTCGACATAAACAGTTGTCTCGTTTCCCTTTGTCTCAAGGGACATAACCCTGAGGTCAAGGAGATTCCCCCGGAAAACCATTTCCGCATCAGGAACACCGTCCATCCATCTGAACTTGGCCGCAACAATCCTCTTTACAGGGAAATTATATTCCGCAATAAGGTATGTTGTTGTTGGAAATTTTCCCCGGAAGAAATCCTCAATTTGCCTTGCCCTGTAATCTTCCCGGTCGGGGAAAAGCCTGAAGTAACCTGCCCATCCAAGCACATCTGCCTCGCTAACCTCGCCAAATTCAGAGGCTGCGCTGTGCAAGTCGTCTGATGTTGTCCCTTCAGGCAGGCCGTAAACATAGATAACAGCTTCGCTTGTGATAACCTCGCCATAGGCGTTGCTGAGGAATGCCCCTCCCAAAGGCATTGCTGAAATTGAGAGCAGGTAAATCGCGGCAACAGCAAGAGCCCCGGTCCTTATCAGGTCTCCCTTTTCAGGAACCCCGATAGCCTGCACAAGGATAATAACTGCAGTAAGGAAAACAGCAACGCTCCAGCCGCTTGCATAAACAAAACCTTCGTAGTTCACATTTCCCAGAATGAAGGTGTAGAGCGAAACCCCAAGCAGCGGGAAAAGCCTTTCAATCCAGCCCTCCAGTTCAAGCATGTTCCTCCCGATAAAAAACAGGAGGAAGAAAAGCGCAACAATCATGTATGTGCTGAACATTCCCCCGTCCACAATAAGCACGGCAATCCCGAACACCGCCGCGATTAGCGCGGTGTAATCAACGATGCCCAGCTCATTTGCCTTGATTGTGGCAAAGCCAACTCCTGCAAGAACAATAATTATGGAGAGGAGCATGAAAGTAATCCCTATTTCTAGAGAATTATCAAGAACATCGTATAACGGCTGCCCAGTGTCAAGCGTATTGGGAAATGTTATTCCTGTAATTTCAGAAAATGCCGCAAGCGCAACCTTTGGAAAGTGGTTGTGCTCAAGCCAGGAAAGCTCCGCCCCGTGGTGGCTTTCTTCCTGTATGTATGAAATGAAAGGCCCGCCAGACCCAAAATCCTGGGAAATGCTGTTGAAGAGCGAATATCCCGAAATAAAACCAAATGCGGAAACAACGAGAAAAACTATGAACAAAATATTTCCTATAAGCCCAAAGCCTTTATCCCCCATGAATCTCCTGAAAAGAACTCCTATCAATGGAACAACCGAGAACCAGCCCAGGGTGAGGAATGTTTTTCCCATCGAGGTTCCGCCAAAAAGAAGCTCGCTAAGCCCGTGCATGATTAAGAGAAAGTCCCTGCTAATCGCCGAAAGGACGAGGAGTGTTATGAAAACCCCGCCCAGCAAACCGAGCTGTTTTTCGCTAGCCATAGAAACCACCTTTCAGCGCCTTCAGTCCGTGAAGGCGGTTGCGGTAACGCCCCCGTCCCAGGAAAGCCTCGGCCTTATTTTGACCATCCATATTTTTTCCGTGTTGTCGTCTATAATAAGCGCAAACCCCTTTGCGTTGGGCATCTCCGCATAGTACTTGTCCAAATCCTGGTGTAGGTAACTTGGTCTCAATGCCCCCACCGCCTCTATGTCCGGCTTTGCAGTCATCCTGTGCGAGATGAAAAGGTCGCACTGCGAAATACAGTCGGGATGAAGCCTGTTCGGCCTTTGCGTTGCCAGCACTAAGGACAGGCCGGGCTGCCTTCCGACCCTCACCCACTCGAGCAGGACAGACAGCGCTATGTTCTCCTCGTCTTTCGGCATGAACATGTGCGCCTCATCGATAAACATCCAGATAATCGGCATCGAACTCTTCCTTCCTTCTCCCTTCATCAGCTTTACTTCTTCTTCTTTCCTGAAGAGCATTCTCTCCTCAAACAATTTCTTCCCGAGCAAAGCAACTATGATGTCCCTTGTTCCTTCCATGCCAATCGCTTGCCGGTAGGCGGAAACATCAATAACGGTAATAGCGCCGGGCTTCGCAATCTCCGACATCCTAGTGCCCTCCTTCTCAAGAAGCCCCCAGGTCTTTGCAACATTAAGCCTGTTGATAAGCGCCTTCTTCGCAAGCTCCTCGGCTTCGGTATCGGCCTTGACCGCGGCTATGATGTCATCAATACCATAATAGGTTCCCAGTTTTTCCTTCACACTTGTAATTACCCTTGTGAGCAGCACCCCTTCAGGGTCTTTCCATGTGAGCTTGAACATCGCAAGCCATTCGGTATCGTCAAGCTCGGATGTCTTTATCGTAAATGCGCCATCGACAGGCAGCTCCTTCTCCTTGTAGAAATCGAGCTTTCCCTTAGGAACCATAACCCTTACATCGGTTTTCCCGGGCTCCAAGTCCCATTTCTCAAGCTCCTCCTTGTCCAGCTTGTTCGCAACCTTCAGTGTCCAGAAAATTCCCACAGTGTCTATTGCTATGACGGAAAGCCTTTCCTTGATTTCGGGGGGCTGCCTCGCAAACTCCTCAAGGACAACGCTCATAGTGTACGATTTTCCGCCTCCGCGCTTGCCGCAGATAAGCATAACGTGCGGCATCGTGACATCACTTAGAATCTTCCTCCCGAGGACAGGCCTCTCCCCGGAACTCATCACCACCTTTCCCAAATAGGCGGTTCCCCGCTCGCCGTATTTTTCGATGTCGCCCAAAGAGCGCCCTATTATGGATTTTTTTTCGCTGATGTCGAGGGCCATGCCCTAATAATGCACGTTCTATTATTTAAAGACTTATACCCAAATATTTGCGATTGCATGGCTGACCTGAAAGAGAGGGAAGAACGGCTGAAATTCATACTTTCCAAGGTAAACACGGAGATAGAAAAGTTCGGGAAAATACAGTCTGCGCTTGAGGCAAGGCAGGATGAACTAAGCGAGGCTGTTGCAGGGAAGGGAATTTCAAACATCCCCGTGAACATAACCCCCCACACCGAAAGTTCGGAAAACCTCTACGAGGAAACGAGGCAGCACATAATGGAGCTTACGAAGCTGAAGAGCCTGATAGAAACCAGGCTCAATCTCGTGATAAAGGAGGAGGAGCTAATCGCGGAGCTGAAGGATAAGTACGGGGATAATGTTTCCCTCGCTAAACTCCCCACAGGGGAATTCCGGCTTGAGTTTAAAGATGAGAAGAGCGAGGATGCCTTCGAGCAGCTCAAGATGAGCAAGAAGATGGTAGGGCAGTTAAGGGAATCGGTCCAAGATTCCCAAAAATAAAACTGATTGTAAAGAAATAAGTGTAATGCCCTAGGTTTTGGTGGGGGTTGAAACTAGTCCTAGGGCACAACTGTAATGCCCTGAAAATTGGTGGGGGTTGAAACTAGTATTCCCAGGGCAAAACCGCAATTTCTCTCCCCTCCGGGAAGAGAATTGAAGAAAGGGGGTCACCTCACGAAACCCCTCCTTTCTTCTCTTTTGTTTTTTTGTATTGAAGTTAACTCTTCTTATTTTTTTGTATTGGGGTTAAGGAGGGGCGGCACCCCGGATCCTTCGTTTCGAAAGGCAAAGGATTTGGTGGGGTCAATTGCCAGGGCGCCTTCCTTCCTCAAAGCTTTTGCACCAGTGCTTTCGCACTAGTGCCTCAGCAAGTATAAAACCTTCTTTCCAGACCTCACCTTCTGGAGATACCCCTCCCTGCAAAGTTTATTCAATCTCTGTGAAGCTCCATTCAATCCGCTGTAATTCAAAACCGACATTATGTCATGGGCTGTTCCCTGCTCCCTTTCCCCAATGAACTCAAGGATGAGCTTGTCCTGCTCGGGCAGTATTTCATACTGCGTTCCCTTCAGCTCTTCCTGCTGTAAGTTTGGGCTGCCTGTCTTCAACTGGAGCATAATCTGGTCGTATTTGTCGTTGATGCTTTCAAGAACCTTGTTGGTTTTTTCCCTTTCCTGGGCAACCTTGAAGAGCAGTGCGGCCAACGTCCTCGGATCTTCAGCGTTATCCATGATTTCCTCAAGGTCTTGTGTGGAGCTCTTAAACACTTCGCTTATTTTGGCTACTGAATCATGCTCCTTTTCCAATGCCTTGATTGTATCATGACTATTCATGTTGTATCATGATAGTATCATGATATTTATATACTTTTCGGTTTCATTTAGCAAACCCGCGCCATATGCCGAAAAACACAGCATTAGCCAATATCTACGACAAGCCTTTTCGGGCTTTGGACCTTTATCCGGATTTCCCCGCCCTTCTTCATTTGCATGAAATCCGCAATATCCTTGGAGATAGGCACAGCAAAGCTGTTTCCTACTTTAGTAATCTTCTTTCTGGATTCAAAGGGTTGTAAAATGCCCAGCTTGGAGACTTCCTCGTAAAGCTTATCTCCTTTTTTTGAGTCAAACAGCTCTTCTTTGCAGTCAGGGCAGTAATGGGCCTTAATGTCGTTTATCACAACTTTCCCCCCAAAGAGCTCCATGCTTGTTTTTATCTCCTTCAATTTTCCTCCGCACACACACTTCATTTTCTCACCTCTTTTCAGAGTCATATGCCTTAATCTCCCGTTCGCTGCTTTTCCAGCAGGTTATAATCTTTATGCCGAATCTCATCCTCGCAAAGATTGCCGTGCAATAAACCCCCCCCAACCCTGCAGACCGCTTTCTCCTTTCCCAGCTTGCTTTCCAGAACAACACATTTGGAAAGCGCCTTTTCCACCTCGCTTTTGATTATTTCGTATTTCTCCTCGCCGGAGAAATGCAGGCAACATTTGTTGGCCGAAGGAAGCCTGCCTTGCCAAAGAAAAATGTGGGCAAGGATTAAATATATGCTTGCACTTATAAGCAATTGGTGGTTTGATGGCGAAGAAGGTTTTGGTTGCTTACGGGACAAGATACGGTGCAACCGAGAAAACCGCGAACGACATAGCGAATGCCCTGAAAATTGCGGGCCTTGAGGCGAAGGTTGCCGATTTGAAAAAAGAGGCGCCGAAGGTCGGCAGCTTTGATGCGGTTGTTGTCGGTTCGGGCATTGCCGCGGGCAATTGGACAGGGGATGCAAAAAAATTCCTAAGGAAAAACAGGGAAAAGCTGGGTAAGGGGAAGAAGCCATTAGCGGTCTTTGTCAGCTGCGGCAAGGCGCTTGGGGATTCCGATGGGGCGAAACAGCAGTATATAACCCAGGTTATGGAAAAAGAGGGAATTAGGCCGGACCTTGCCGAGGCGTTCCCCGGCATTTACGATTTCTCGGAAACCTCTAAAATCAATTTCATCATGAAGGCCATAATGCGGAAGGCGGCGCCCTCGCTGGCGAAGGAGTCCGGGAGGAAAATAGATCCCAAAGGGAAGAACGACCTGCGCGACCTTTCAAAGATAAGGCGGTTTGCGAAGAACTTCGCGGCACTTGTCGAGTAGATGCAGTGCGGTCACTTCTTTCTTGTGAAGGTCAGGTTCTTGTATTTCAAAGTATTGTTGTTGACAAGCTCGTACTCAATTTTTTCTGTTGCGGTTGTGCCGAACATATCCCCTGTTACCTGCATTGTCTCGCCGTCGATTATCTCGTAGTCGAAGGAAACAGTGCCGAGCTTTGATTTGATAACCCCCGTGCCATCTCCGTAGAACGAAAGTTCAGTTTTCAGCCCCAAAACGCTTGTCTCCCAGTCCCCTACCAAAGGATTCCCGAAAGTGCAGCCGCTTGCAAAGACAACCGCCGCAACCAGTGCCAAAACCAATATCTTCCTCATTTTATCCCCTCTTCCTGAAAAGTTTTTTCAGTTCGCTGAAAAGTATCGCAAGTGCAATAAGTATGATTGCCGCAGGGACGAAAGGGAACTCAAGGCTCCACATCCCGAGCTCGGTGCCGAGCCATGTTACCCCCCACGCAAGAAGGAACAGCGCAAAGGCAATCCCGCCTGCGCTCGGACCGGGGTGGAACCGCCATTCCCTGCCGCAGAACCTCGCCCCCATACTGTCCCCAAATTTCTCGCCCCAGTCTTCCCATTTCCTGCCCCACTCTTCCCAGTCCTTGGGATTGCCTATTGGGGGAGGGCCTATCGGCTCCTCTTTCTGCGATGATTCCTTGCCATTGGCCATAGGCTAATTAAAATACTTAGAACTATAAAAGCATATCTTTGGGCATTGGCTTAGGACATGCTTTTTTTTATTGCCTTGAACAGGAAACCGAGGGCGATAACGATGACGAGCACAGGCCAGAACGGGAAGTTCATCGCCCACCAGGTCATCTCGTTTCCCAGCCAGATTATGCCCCAGATGAGCACAAACAGCCAGAATACTATGCCGGAGGTTTTGTCGTGCGAACCCATGAATGGATAACGCCTTTTTGGTATAAAAGCCTGCCCCCTACACTGCGTTTTCGAGCACAAGCTTGGCAAGCATCATAGTTCCTGCCACTATGCTCGCAGCTGCAACCGCTTTCCTGAGTTTGCCGTGGTCGAGCGTCCTTACCGTGTGCACGGCGGCGGGGGTTGCGATGAGCCCGCCTGCAAGCAGCGAGGCGGTGAGCGGCAGGTTGAGGAGCCCATGCCCGTTTAGCGCGACATATACCGCAACTCCCGCTATGCAGGTTGCGCCCTCCGCCATCGCGGTTATCCCCACCGCTTTCCTGCTTTTTACACCCGCTATTATTTGCCCCCCTGCCAGGACAGGCCCGTATCCTCCCCCGGTTATCCCCTTGTTGAAGGCCGCAAGCGCCCCGAGCAGGCCCATTTTCGCCCAGGAAAAAACATACTCCTTCCGCCCTGTGGTGAGGAGCCGCGCCCCAATTATGATTATCACCCCGCTTATGTAGGCTTCAAGCATTGCCTTAGGAAGCTCCCCCGCAACCAGCGCGCCGGCCGAAACCCCGACAAGCCCCATCCCCACAAGGAGCGCCACGACCTTGAGGCTCTTGGAGTCCAGACCGAAATCCACATTGCCTGCCTGGTGGTGCATAACTCCTGTTATCGTGCTGAGCACGGCGCTTGTGGCAAGCACCGCAAGCACGACCTCCAACGGCGGGAAACCGAGCAGCAGCAGCAGGGGAGTCATCACCCCATAACCCTGCCCGACCGAAGCGTCAAGGAATTGCAGCGCGAAGGCCGCCACCGCCGCAGCCGCGAGAAGCACAATCACCCATACCACCGAAATAATTTCGCAAGACACCTTATTAAACTTTCTCTGCCGCATTCAGCCCCCTTGCCTCCCTCCCCCCCGAACAGCTGCGCCGCTGACGAGCCAAGGCCAAGCAGCATCATTATGCAGCCTGCGGCAATCGGGATATCGCCGTATTGCCCCGACGCAAAATAAGAGCCGGCAACCATCCGGAGTATCAATGCGATGTTCCGGAACGCCGGGAAGGTTTATATACTTCAAGGCGGATTTTCTTACGGTAACATGGGAATCGAGAGGCCGAAAAAGCCCGGCGCAGTGGGAAATAAGCCCCGGGGCAGGAGTAACTTGCAGAAGGAAAGGCCGAAAGGGCGCAGGGCCCCGCCGCGCTCCCCTACCTATTACAAAGACAAGGCGCGCAGCGGCGAATACTATATCGAGGAGGCAAATGGCTGGAGCTACGAGGACAGGGCCGGCTCGAAAAACCCAATGGAGCCGATGCACAGCGGCATGCAGCACTTGGTCCTGAGGGACCGCTACAGGGAGCCGAGGTTCACCCTGAGGTTTGCGGAAACCCCGTTCCACACACTCGAGATATTTTCCATACAGCGGGAACGCACTGCATACGCCCCCGGAAAGGACGGGCTTTACTGGGATGCGGAAAAGGAAACCGCGAGGAGCAAGGAGCTCCGGGAGAGGCTCGGGAATGTCCACCCTTCCGAATTCCTCCTTGCCGAATTCCTTCACCTAAACCGGGAAAAAATAAGGCGCGGGCTCCATGTCAGCCTGCATGTTCCCGTGGGCCAGGCGGCGGCCTACCGCGGCCTTGTCAGCAGGTTCTGCACCGAGAAACCGAGTGCGGCAGTTGAGAACGACGGCATCGAATGCCTAGTATATCCCCTCAACCCCTCGCGGGAAAGGGTAAAGGCAATTTTAGGCTTATAAAAATCAGCCGAATGTTATCTCTATACGGGAGCCGAGGAGCTGCCCCATCGTCCTTTCCGCATCCTTCCTCCCCGACACCTTCGAGGAGTCCTTCCTGTTCACAATAATCCTTGTCCTTGCGCCCTCCGGCGTAAACACCCTGTTAACCCCGAGAATCCTCGCATAGGGAAAGAAGCTCCTCGCAAGCCTCTTCTCATCCTTGGTCTTCTCGACAACCGCAATCTTCTTTCCCAAAACTTTCTCCATGTCCCGCAAAACCCTTTTGTTTGAGGAGATGCAATTCACATTCCCCTCACATAGCAGGACAAGGGTTTTTCCTAAGTCCATGCTCCTGTGGAACTCAACATCCGGAAAGATATGCTTGTTGGAAAGCCTTGCCAGCATCCTTGAAAGCCTGACATCCCTCTCTGAAATCTCGCCCTTTTCAACCTTGTCCCTGCATTTGCTGCAGAGGGTGTCGCGCATAGCGTCGGGCATGCAAATCGCTGTCTTCATATAGAAACCCCTGTGGGATAAGGTTAAAAGAAAATGGTGAAGATGCTTACTTCTTGAGAGAAATCTCGATAGCGGAAACTTTCAGGGGGGCGCTTCCTTCCTCGCCTTGCACTTCTTCTGTGCTGATAACGATGCCTGAAACGCCGATATCCCGCACGAACTTATTTTTCACTATTTCCGCGACATCAACAGCCCGGCTAATGGCTTTTCCCCTTGCCTTGAGCTTGATTTCCGGCGCACCCTGGTTTACCTGCGTGATAACAGCCAGGACATAAGCCATTGCGGGCTTCTTGCCGATAAATATTGTGTTTCTCTCAACCATGCTACCCCCTCATCTTAAACTTTGCTTAAGCCTTTCCTAAGACTTTAATGCTAAGCGTTATCTAAAGTACTCGAGCGTTTCCTGGAAAATTCCGGGAGTTTTTCCCGGGTTGTAGTTGAAGTATATGCTCTTTCCTATAATGAGGTTCTTCTCCACGATGGCGGTGTAGTACCTTTTGGTCACAGCGTCCTGTATGTATGCGACTTCCTTTCCTGTCCTTGAGACATCGAAAGCCTCAACAACAATATCTAAGTTAGGGTCTGCAGGCGCCATCTCTATTCCCCTCATAATCTGATGGTCCTCGTCTTCCCTGTAAATCTTGCCTTTGACCACTATTGGCTGTGTGCATGTCGGTTTCCCGGCAACAACCCTGTCGCATTCAACCGGAACAACATCCCCGAAAGTTGCTTCCCAGCCTATCACATCCGGGGCGTTCTTTCGGTAAATTCCGGAATTCTTGACCACAATAAGCTTTCCGCCGCTTTTGACATAGTTCTCAACCGCCTCCCCCAAAGCCCTTGAAACTGTCTTATTGCTTTCCATGGACTGGTCGAGGAGAATGATATCGTACTGCGCCAATTGTTCCTTGGGATTTCGCTCAAGGTCTTCAGCACTTTTGACCCTGAACTGGACAAGGTCCGCACTTTCGTTAAGCACATTGATTGTCTCCTGTGAGGAATTTCCTATAATAAGCATGCTGGCAGGCCCTCCGCCTCCCCCGAAAACGTCCGCAACCACCCCGATAATTGGTGTGCTGCTGCCGATAACTCCGAATTTTATCGCCAAAAAGAATGCGATAATCAGGATTAAAATCAGAGGTATAAACCCTTCAAGATTCTTGGAAAGGAAACCCCCGCGTGGTTCGCTGTAGTAGTCTGCCGCAGGGGCAGCATCTCCTCCGCCTTCAGGATACATTCATTTTCACCTTTTGTAATTAATCTGTTAATTCCTATATATTCTTGTTATCTTTTTCCTTATAAAGATATGCTTTATTATAAGCCGAAAGTCCTATTTAAAGCTTTCTTAGTGCCTGTCCCGGGCTGCCCTGCCGAGCCTCAATGGAGCATGCCATAATACATGTTCTCCATGAAAAGCGAGTATCTCTCGGGCATTCCTTCCGAAAGCTGCATTTCAGGCGGTATTGAGTAATATACCACCCTGCCCCCAAAACCGCTTTCAACAATTGCCGGGAATATCCTCCCCAGGCGTTCCTCGCCTTTCTTCAGGATGTTCCCCCCTGTATCAAGGTTAAGGACAACCGTGGTGGGGGTATCCCCTCTCGCCTTGACTATCGCTGTATTGCCATAGGCCTTGAGCCCGGGCCTTATCGAATTTACCAAAGGATGGCTCCTTTCCGCAGGGTCGTAAACCCCTGTCCATGGAAACTCATCAGAGCAGCTGTTCGGTGAAAGGCCGCAGTAATTGCCAAGGTAGTTAATCCCCAAAAACCGGTCAAAACTAACCTGCTTATCAAACTTCTTCCTCGCCCACGGTCCTATCGGCTCTTCGCTTCCCCCCTCCTCCCTTTGCCCTAACTGCAGGTACTCGTCTGTATTGCCTTTCTCGGTTCCGGCATCCCCTGTCCAGACAAGCCTGCCCCCAAAACCGACATACTCCATGAACATCTCAAGCTTCTCGGAGCTTATCTTCTTTGCCCTCGTAACAATAACCAGGTCATAGTTCCGCAAATTTCCGATTGTAACAGCATCCAATAACATCGTCCTCGGCCTAACCCTGATATAGGAGGGGTCCTCCATCATCGCCTGCAGCAGTTCCGGATCTCCAAGGCCTGTGTCGGATGCGGGGCCGTGCACAATAAGAACCTTGGGCTGCCCCCCCTCCGAGAAGTGCAGCGTTCCCCAATAAACCTCGCACCCAAAAGGAAAAAGCGAGCATGAAATTACGCTTGTCCAAACAAGGGTAAACCAAAGCCCAAAAACCAGCACAACAAGAAGCGCTATTTTCGGCAGATCCTGCATCATCCTGTCAAATTGGCCCATGTTATCAAATAGATTTATGCTTAAACTAGTATAAAAACCCTCACAACCCCCTCCCCCCCCTCGGAGAGGCGAGCCAGCAACCATTTTAAACCTTAGCCAACGCATATAATTCAGATACTATGAAAATGAACAGGGGACCAAGCGTATCGAGCCCAAGCTCCTCATTGGGAATCATGAGATTTTTCGATTCGGAGATGGAAGGCCCAAAAATGACGCCCGAATTCGTGATGATAGTGACAATCGCTTTCATAGCGGTTGAAGTGGCGCTGCATATGATGTCATAGCCGGAGCAGGCCTTTTTCTTTCAGCGCGGCAATCGCAAGGCTGAAGTTTATCGTTGCATCCCCGTAAACAACGGCTGTTTTCCCTCTCTCTTTGATTTTGCCCCAGCTCTTCGCCTCTTTCGGGAACGCCCCGCTTAAGCTCCCATCGTATTCCTGCGCGGTTGTAAAATAGGCGGCGTAATCCAAACCTTCCCTCAGAAGGTTCGACCCGATTGTGAAGTGCTTCGCTATCCCTCCGCCCAAAATAATTCCCGCTGTTTTCCTGCTCCCTATGACAAGGTCGGCAAGCTCCTGCATATCCGCGGTTACATCCAGCCCAAACCCCTTATTGTCCTGCCTGAAGAAATAGCTCTGCAGGCCTATTGCCCCGTCAACTATTCCCGGGCAGAAAACAGGTATGTTATTTCTTGAGCACTGCGCAAGGAAAGAGTGCCCGTCCTCCAAAGACGCCCCTATCTTCGCAGTCAGTTCCCTCGGGCTCAATACCTTCTTATCTTTGTATGCGGAGGCAAGCACCTTTTTTATCTCTTTCTCAAACCTTTCGAAGTTACTTGTGCTTATGAAAATGTTCCCAAGGCGGTTGATGCCTTTTTTATGGAGATGCTCGTCATCCGCCCCGAAAACCCCTAATTCATATTCTCCGGAAGCCTTAATCACATCATGGTCAATACTGCCCGCGGTTGTTATCACGGCATCGACAAACCCTTTCTCGCAAAGCTCTGCGATAACCCCGCGCAAACCACTTGCAACAAGGTTCGCCGTGAAGGCAAGGAAAATAGTGCAGCCTTCTTTCTTCGCCGCCCCGATAACCCTCACCGCATCCGCCAGGTTGCTTGCCTGGAAACCTGCCGAGGAAAAGGAATCGACAAGCTCCCCCACGCTTATCTTTTCTTTGAGAAAAATGTCCTTTACCTTACCAGCCAAATTCTCCCCTTCCCAAAGGTTTAAGTTTAAGCTCCGCAACCATGGAATCGGTTATCCCAAGCTTTTTTAATGTTGGGAAATGGGCCCTTATTTTTCCCGTGCCAATATCCGAAACCCAGCCGTAAACAGAAATATGTTTGGGGATTTTTTTCAGGTAGAACTTCTTGAGGTTATGCACCTGCAAAAGGACATTCGCCTCGACAATCGCTTTCCACATGGTTTCCTCACTCAACGAAAGGTCAATTTTCCTTTTTTTCAGCAGGCCCTCAACCTTCCCCAGAATCCACTTGGAATTTGAGACCCATTTCTTCACAGGCTTGCTCCTGATTTTCTTAAGTTCCAGAAGGGCTTTCATGCCGCCGCAGCCGTAGTGCCCGCAGACAACAATGTCCAAAGGCGAGAAATGGGAGATAGCATACTCTATTGCCGAACCCACAGCATAGTCATTCGAAACTATGTTCGCAACATTCCTTAGCACAAACAGCTCGCCGGGCTTCGCATTAACCAATTTCTCGGGAACAACCCTTGAATCGGAGCAGCCTATCCACAACACCCTTGGATTTTGCCCTTTGGAAAGCTTGTGGTAAAACGCATCCTGCTGCAATACCTCTTCCTTGTAAGCCTTGTTTCCCATGAAAAGCTTCTTCACCATTGTTTCGCCTTCTCCCCAAGCTCTATGAAAAAATGCCTGTCAAGTAACTTCTCCATATTGCCTTTTTTATCTTTTATCCTTGAGTTTGTGTCCTTCTCAATTTCTTTCGCAAACTTCTTAATGAACGCAGGGTCGCTGCATCCCAAAAACAGCTCAACCCTGTCATTGGGGTTAAGTTTTGCCTCTTTCCTCATGGCCTGCACCTTCCTTGTAAGTTCCCTCAGCTCCCACTCGTCTTTCAAACCCTCAGAATCAATATTCAAATGGACCTTAACATTGCCTACTTCCTTCACGGCGTAATTCCCCCCGGAAGGGGCTTTCTTCATTTCACTCGCTTCCTTGACATTAATCATCTTCGCAAGCACCCCTTTCAGCGAGGCAAGTTCCTTTCCCGACCCGCTCTCGACAACAACTCCCTTAAGCGGCCACCTAAGCCTCAGCCTGTTCTCTTCCCTCATGGAAAGCAGGGCTTGTGCGGAAGCCTGTACAACCGCCATCTCCTTCTCAAGCCGGCTATTCGGCATTTTTTTATCCTGTTCAGGAAGCTCCAGCAGATGCACGCTCTCTTCCATGCCCCTTGTCCTGTAGCCCCGGTAAACATACTCGGAAATGTGGGGGGTCACAGGCGCAAGCAATTTGACAAGCTCCATAAGCGCAATATTCAGGGTTTTCTTCGCAGCCTTCTCTGTCTTGGTTCCAACCCTGTCCTTGACGAGTTTTATGTAGGTCCTGCTTAAATCCTCCATAACAAACTGCTCAATGCCCTGCCGTATCTTCGGATAATGGTATTTGTTATACGCTTCCCTGCACTCGCCGATAACCCTGTTAAGCCGGCTCAATAACCATTTATCTTCCGGCTCAAGCTTAACCTTCTCCTTCACAATGCCGGGGTCCAAGCCCAGGTAAAGCTCTATGTAGTTGTAGGTGTTCCAGAAGATATTGAAAAACCTATGGACATCTCTGAAAGCGCCCCAGTCGAACATTATGTCCTCGCCCTTGCTCTCCCCGGAAAGGTAAAATCTTAAGTAATCACGGCTGTACTTTTCGATAACCTCAAACGGCGTAACAATATTCCCCAAGCTTTTTGACATCTTCTTCTTGCCCATATCGAGGATGGTGCTGTGCATCATCACCGCCTTGAACGGCTTCTCATCAAAGCATATCGCCGAGGTTATTAGCTGCGAATTCCACCAGCCCCTTATCTGGTCCTTTGCCTCGATGTTCAAATCAGCGGGCCAGAATTTCTTGAACAGCCCGCCGTTTCCGGGATAGCCTAAACTCGCCCAGGAGCTTGCGCCCGAATCAAACCAGACATCAAGCACCTCGGGAACCCTTTTCATTGCGCCCTTGCACTTTCCGCAGGGAAAAATAACCTCATCTATGTAGGGCTTGTGCAAATCCAAACCTTTGGGAATCGCCGCAAGTTTTTCTAACTCTTTCCTCGATGCAACAACCTTCCTCTCGCCGCAGCCGCAGACCCAAATAGGCAAGGGGGTTCCCCAATACCTCTGCCTTGAGACAGGCCAGTCCCCCAGGCTCTCAAGCCAATTTTTGAACCTATCTTTCGACCATGAAGGTATCCACGTAACCTCCTTGTTAAGCTCAATCAGCCTCTTCCTTATCTTCGTTATCCTGAAAAACCATTGAGGGGTTGCGACCATAAGCAGAGGACTTTTACAACGCCAGCAAATCGGATAGTCGTGTGTGTAAGGGTGCCTGTAAACAACCGCATTGTCTTTTTCCAAATCTTCAATTATCTCCTTGTCAATTTCCCTCGCTATGCCCCCCCTGTATTTTCCCGCTGCTTCGTTCAGGCTCCCGTTTATTTCGACAGGGCAAACTATGGGAAGGCCTGCCTTGCTCCCTGCATCAAAGTCCTCCTTCCCGTGGCCGGGCGCGGTATGCACCAACCCTGTCCCCTCCTCAAGGTTCACATAGCGCTCGCTCATTATAACCCTGTAAGCGCCCTTCAATTCCCCTAATTTCAAATTCTTCGCAAGCGGGTTTATATACTCCTTCCCTTCAAGCTCTTTTCCCTTGAATTCCCTTTTCACAAGGAAGCCCGCCTCTATGGAATCCATCAGGTGCCGCACCCTTTCCTTGGCGAGAATCCAGGTTTCTTCCCCTGCCTCAACCTCGACGTAATCAAATTTCGGGTGTGCCATTATCCCCATATTCCCCGGCAAGGTCCATGGCGTTGTTGTCCAGATTATGAAAAACTTCCCTTCCTCCCCTTTCAGGGGGAATTTAACATACACAGAATTGTCCGTCTGCTTCCTGTACTCAATCTCATTGTACGCAACCGCGGTAGCGCACCTTGGGCATACGTGGACAGGGTACTTTCCCAAGTAGAGCAAACCTTTCTCCTCTGCTTTCTTGAAGGTCCACCACAGCCCCTCTATGTAGCTGTTGTCAAGGGTGAGGTAAGGATTCTCCCAGTCCATCCAAACCCCCAAGTTTTCAAACTCGTCGTTCATGAACTCGATGTGTTCTGTCGCGAATTTCCTGCATTCCTTCACAAATTTCTCAATGCCAAACGTTTCTATCTCGGACTTGCACTTGATGTTGAATTTTTGCTCGACCTTGTTCTCAATCGGCAAACCATGGGTGTCATAGCCCGGTTGGTCCCGGGCATCAAGGCCCTGCATTCTCTTGGAGCGAATCGCAATATCCTTCAAAATTTTGTTCAGGGCGGTTCCCATATGGATGTGCCCGGAGGCATACGGCGGGCCGTCCATGAAATAGAAGCTCTTCTTTCCTCTGTTGAGCGCCCTTGCCTTCTTCGGAATGCCCTTGTCTTTCCAGAACTTCCTTACTCCTTCTTCCTTCTCTCTTGAATACGGCTCCAGCATTTGAAACAACCTTAGTTTGATTTTTGCCTTAGCAAAAATCCTTTCTTTTGTAAACTTTTCTTTTCGAAAGAAAAGTTTGGGCGTAGGAGGATTTGAACGCCAACGGGTGGTTGGCGTCATCCTGCCATACTGCGTATGGCAGTTCCGCCTTGCGGCGGCCTCCCGTTGCCTTTGGGCGTAGGAGGATTTGAACCTCCGACCCTTGGTGTATAAGACCAATGCTCTGCCAGGCTAAGCTATACGCCCCAAAACGCATTCTGTGTGCGGCATGCGTTTACAAGCCCCAATAAGCTCGTTATATAGAAACTATTATAGAACTTTTAAATAGGTAACTAAATCAGGCTATTTTGGCTGAAATGCGAGTTCTGAGAGATTGTTATCCTCATTCACCCCATTCACTTCTTCCCCTTCGGGAGATTCGTCAAGCCTGCCGTACTTCCCCACATTAAGCCTTATCGAGTTCCTGAACAAAGAGGTGTAGCCGTTGCCGAGGACAAATGTTTTCCCTTCCCTTACCTTGCCGATGTCCGCATCCCAGACAGAAAGCATTATCGCCGCTGTTTTGTCCCCCACCAGAAACTCCGCTATGCTGTGGACCTCGTTGTCGAACTTAAGGTTCACTTCCCTTTCATCAAGCTTTTCAACAACCTTGAACTTCGCCTCAACCTTGTACATATACGGTTTCAGTTCGGCGATATCAATCATTCAAGCCACTGCTCCATAAACCTATCCGCCTTCATATAGAAATCCTTCAGTGAGCCTTTGTTTTCCAAAATCCGGTCAGTCATTTTCAGCACTTCCCCCAAACCTTTGGTTTCTATGTCCCCTTCATCTCTCCCGAAAAACTCCTTTTCTTTCCCCGGGTCTTTATCACTGCGCCTCTTAAACCTGCTTTCCTTTTTTGCGTAGGTCTCAACAACTATAACTTTCCCAAGTTTTCCTTTTACATAATTGACTTCCTCAACAGACCTTGGCCCGACCAAGACAAGCTTGTTATTGCCAACGCCCTTCAATTTCTCAACAAGCCTCTTCGCAACAGCATCCATGCCCTCCTTAGCCCTGAGCTCATTCCCGAGCCTTGACATATTCTCTTTGGTAACTTCCTCGCCCCTCTTCACAAGCTCTTCGGCGAGCATATCCGAGAAAACAAATTTTGAGAAGCCGTACTTCTCAACCAAGTAATCCGCAAAAGTGTCCTTCCCGCTTCTCGCCAAGCCAACAACAATTATTACCGCCATGCCATCCCCCCAGGAATTAGGGTGCAAACCAATAAAAAAGAAAAAGAATGCCCCCCCGCACCTGCGGGAGGGAACTCAACTACTTACATCATGCCCCACCCTGCGGATGGGGCCTCTGCCATTACATCATGCCCGGGGGCATTCCGCCCATGCCCCCCGGAGGCATTTCAGGCATCTTGCCTTTTGAGGAGCCTGCGATGAGGTCGTCTATCCTCAAAATCATCTCGGAAACCTCTGCCCCGGATGTTATTGCCTGGGTTTTGACACTCAAGGGCTCAAGGACTTTCAGGGCTTTCATATCCCCAATCTTTCCATTGTAGACATCTATGCCCATTGTTTTCCCGCCCTTTGATGAGTGCTTGCTCCTCAGCCCCACGAGAGAATCTATGGGGTCCATTCCCGCGGTTTCCGCAAGGGTTTTAGGAATTATTTCGAGGGTTTCGGCAAACGCCTCAATGGCGAGCTGCTCCCTGCCCCCAACTCCTTTCGCGAAGTCCCTGAGCTTCATGGCAACTTCTATCTCGCAGCTTCCCCCGCCCGCAAGGACCTTCCCGTCCCTTATTGCGGTTGAGGTTGCGCCGATAGCATCCACCACAGCCCTTTCAGCCTCGTCAACAACATGTTCGGAGCCGCCCCTCACAAGCAATGAAACAGCCTTGGGGTTTTTGCATCCTTCGACAAAGACCATGTCGTCTCCTGCGACCTTCTTTTCCCTTACCTCTGCCGCATTTCCAAGGTCATCCTTGCTTATGTCGCTTACCCTTGTGACAAGCCTTGCGCCTGTTGCCCTTGCAAGGGCATCCATGTCGCTTTTCTTAACACGCCTTACCGCAAGGATATTCTCCTTTGCGAGGAAGTGCTGCGCCATATCATCGATGCCCTTCTGGCATACCAGGACATTTGCCCCGCTTGCCTTTATCGATTCCACCATGCTCCTCAACATCCCCTCTTCCTGGTCGAGGAAAGCCTGCAATTGGTCGGGCGAGGTTATCGAAATCTTTGCATCTGTCTCTGTTTCCTTTATCTCAAGAGCGGCATCGACAAGAGCAATCTTTGCATTCTTCACGGACTTTGGCATTCCGCTGTGAACAATCTCCTTATCGACAACTATGCCCTGCACGAGTTCCGAGTCGGCAACGCTTGCCCCGACCTTCTTCTCGACCTTGATGTTGTCCTTGTCGATGACAATAGTCCCGTTTTCCTCGTCGGCAACCGAGGTAACTGCGCTGACAACAATGCCCGCGAGAACTTCCGAGGCCTCTGTCGCCTTGCCGGTCATCGAGGTAACAGCTATCTCCTTCAGCAGTTTCTTGTCCGTTATTAAGATAGGCTCCGCAATCTCCGCATAGAACTCCTTCGCCTTCTTCGCAGCCGTCCTGTAGCCGTTGATTATTATCGAAGGGTGTATATTGTCGTCGAGCATTGACTCCGACTTCTGGAGTAAGGTTCCCGCCAGCACAACCGCAGTGGTTGTCCCGTCTCCCACTTCATCATCCTGCGTCTTCGCAACCTCGACCATCATCTTCCCTGCAGGATGCTCAATGCTCATC
This sequence comes from uncultured archaeon, assembly GCA_964540145.1. Lineage (GTDB taxonomy): Archaea > Iainarchaeota > Iainarchaeia > Iainarchaeales > CAZILS01 > CAZILS01. Next base: position 32,171 of record CAZILS010000004.1, read on the forward strand.
TCGCCCAGGATTGTCGCGCCGTCGTTGCTTATGGTTACATCGCCCAAATCATCGACAATCATCTTGTCCATGCCTTTAGGCCCTAATGTGCTCTTTACAGCGTTAGCTACCGCCTTAGCGATAAGTATATTGATGCGCTGCGCATCCCTTCCTATTGTTCGCTTTGCCCCCTCGGGGAGAAAGACAACTTGTTGGTTTTGATTATCTGCCATATTGAATACCTCCTAAAGAATTGGAAAATTTGTCCAAACTTTTTAGACAGTTATGATATAGATGCCCCGCGAAGCCTTTATAAAAGTTATCATTTATTGATGGATGTCCAAGTAACGGGAAACCTTTTAGTTAGTTTCCCCCCTCTAAGTAGGCATGATTTCCCCTGTAAAGGAGAGGCTTGAGGCATATGCCAAAAGGCGGAAACTCGATATTGTCGAGAAGATAGGGAAGGGCTACAGCAGCGAAATCTACCTGGTGCAAAACCTTGCCAAGGAGAAACTCGCCCTGAAAATAGAGCGGCCAAAAAGCACAAGGCAGAACATGGCAAAAAAAGAGGCTGAAAACCTTGTCCTCGCGAACAAGGTAAATGTTGGGCCAAGGCTGGTTGATTACGACGAGAAAAACAGGATAATCTTGATGGAGTATTTTGAGGGGGAAACACTGAACAAGTTCATCTTTGCTAAGAAAGCCCCCTGCAAAAGAGTTTTCCAGAAATTCTTAAAAGAACTCTTCAGGCAGGCCGAACGCCTCGACAAGGCAGGCCTTAGCCATGGCCAGCTCGCGGGCAAGGGCACAAACATCCTTGTGAGAAAGAACCTTCCGGTGATAATCGATTTTGAGAAGGCAAGCACAAAACGCAAGTGCAACAACGCACTGCAGCTGGCCTCCCTGCTCGTTACGAATAAGAATGGCGCGATGGCAAGGAAAACCAAAAGTATTTTGGGGGGCTAGCCCTTCCCGAGCTCAAGCTCCTTATCCTGCACATATTCAATGCCAAGCCTCATTGCAATATGCGCCTTCTCGATTTCCCTGCCGAGATAGCCCGCATGCTCCGGCCTCGAGACCAAGCCCCTTTCCACAAGCTCATGCACAAGCTCAACTGTCTTGTTCCCCGAGAATGTGTGGACAAGTTCATGGCTGTTGGTGTAATACCTCACAAAAATTTTCCCGCGTTCGGGAAACGGCCTAATTGTGAAATAGCCCTTGGGGTCCTGGTTCCACTTGCGCTGTTTTTTGGAGGTGTCGATTGCGTTGTCCAATTCCCTGCTCACGGAACTTGCCCCTAAAAAAAGAAAAAGAGCTCGTGCTTAGAGCACGAACTTCCTGTCCACCTCATTAATCAGGACGTCGCACGCAGCCTTGACCGCTTCAAGCTGCTTTATGATTCTCTCCTTCTCCTTCTCGATGTCCTGCAAATTCTCGTAGGGCTCGACAGCTTCCCTGAACATGGAGCCATCGACATAGGTGTAGGGGTGCGAATCCATCTTCGTCGCTACCCTCTCAACCATCTTGGCGAGCCAGATGTTCATCTCTGTCTTGACCTGCCCCTTAATCTGCTTCCCCGAGGAAAGGTACTTTCTAAGCATGTTGACTATTGTGGCCCTCGGGAAAGGAAGTTTTTCGTCATCAACTTCCTCTTCCTCGGGGTCTTCCTCCCCCCCGGAATCCTCCTTCTTTGCCTGTTCGGCAAGCTCATCAGCCTGTTCATCGGCCTGCTTTTTCTCCTCTTCTTTCTCGGTCATGCGTATATTCCTCCCTGTAAATATGCCTGATAAATAGCCTTTATTTAAGATATATACTGGGCGGCATTAAGATTTTAAAGCCCATTCCTGCGAATTTTGGCTATTTGCCCCGCTTCCGGCGCAGGTAATATGCGAGGCCGACCCCGTCAGCCCGCTCGAACAGAGTATACAGAACAGGCACGAAAACCGCCTTAAAGTACGAAATAGGCTGTTTTGGAGAGTATCCCCTCAGCTTCTGCACAGCCATTATCTCGGCCAAATCCCGCTCTATCTCCGGGAGAAAGCGGAAAAGCACATAGGTTGGCAGGGTTATAACCTCGGGAACCCTTGCCCTTTCCAGGGTTTTCATGAGCGCGAATATATCTGTTGTGAACGCAAAGAACGCCGCGCTGAGGAAAATGTTCAGCATCCTGATGTTAGAGACAAGCAGCCTTGCCCCCAAATCCAGCTCGGGGTTCGGAAGGAAAAACCAGAACGCAAGGTCCGTCACTATAAGCATCGGCGCAAGCACAAGAAAGACTTTTTTGAATTCCCTAAACCCCGCAATAACCAGCATGGAAACAGTAACCGCCAACAGCAGCGCCTGCAGAGCTGCGTTTGTTATCAACAGTGCGGAGATTCCAACAGCCCCTAAATAGAGAAGTTTCAGCCCTTCCCCTGCGCCAGAAAAAAATCCTTCGCCATTGTACTGGAACATTCTTTCACCTCCCCCCTTTCGACAAGAAAAACCCTGTCGCACAACTTAACAATTTCAGGGTCGTGAGTGGCAATGACCATCGCCTGCCCTGCCCTTTCTATGAAGCCATAAACTTTTTCCCTGTTCAAAGAGTCGAGCCAGGTTGTCGGCTCGTCAAGCAAAGCAATTGTGCCTTCCTTTATGCCCGCGACTGAAACAATTTTCTGCCTGCCCTTGCTCAACTTTGAGGGGCATTCATCCATAATCTTTTCCAGCCCAAGCTTCTTTGCGTTTGCTTCATCAACCTCTTCTCTGACAGTGTCCCTGAAAAGCAAGTGCGAGGGATTTTGCGGGGCATAGGAAAACCGCAGTTTTGAATTCACCCTTCCCACAAATTTCTCAATGCCTGCAATCGCCCTGAGCAGCGTTGTTTTCCCGCTCCCGTTCCTGCCGATAAGCGCAGCCTTCTCGCCCTGCCTAAGCCCGAGCTCAAAATTCCCGATTTCGAAACTGCCTCTCCCGATGGAGAACCTTGAGTCGAGGACAACCGGGCCCAATTTCCTTTTTTTGGTTTTCCCCCCGGTCTTTTTTCCTTTCCCCTCCTCCCCCGGCCTCACCTTCTTCCAGCCCCTGACAAACCTCTCGTCCTTGTCAAACCACACAACAGTTTTCCCTTCCAAAGAATTTATCTCATCCCTGAATGCCCTTGCCTCACAGGGGTCAAGCAACTCAAGCGGCTCATCAAGGAGAAGGATGTCCGTCCCCTGCAGGTTTGCGAGGAGATTGACTTTCTGCTTCTCCCCCTCGCTAAGCCGGAAAACGGATTTCTTTAATAAGTGGGAGGCACTTCCCTTCTCTTCACAGTGCGAAAGCTCCTCGCTAACCGTAAGTGAAAGAAATTGCGAGGAGGGGCTCTGCAGCACAACACCGACCTTCCCCCCGATATTGATTTTCCCGGAAACCTCGGCATCAACAATTTCGGGGATAGCGCCCGCAATAGCCAAGGCAAGCGTGCTCTTCCCGCTGCTGTTTTCCCCTATGACCGCAATCTTCTCCCCTTTCCCCGCAGAGAAGGAGAAATTATTTACCGCGGGGCTTTTGCATCCCGGAAAGGAAACAGTTACATTCCTAAGTTCAAGCATCTGGCCCGCCCCAACCCGCCGAAACTTATCGGGACAGCCGCTCCTTCAGCCTGGTAGAGGTTACAAGGAGATATGCCCCGAAGAAGTCTATGATTGCGAGCAGGAAGTTCGGGATTATAATTATTTCAGGCGGGAACCGGGCAATTGCGTCCTCGATTGGAATGCCCCAGAACACCGGCATCGCAAAATAGTAGTTCAGCAGGACCATCCCGACAACCCGCACAAGCGCCCCACCCACAAAAGCAATCCCGAGGTGCAGTTTGCCCATCCCGAACTTCCAGGTTACTAAACCTACTGCAAGCACAATAGGGAGTGTTGCCGCAAGCTTCATGAAGGCTCCTACCCAGCCCGAAGGGGCTATAAGGCCTATCGCAATTGCGGAAATAAAGGATGTAATAAGCCCGCCCCTCATCCCTAAAACAAAAACAGCTATAATCCAAGGAACCCCGACAATGTCAATGTCTATGACCCCGGCAAACTTGAATAACGGGGGAATTAGCTCAAGCGCAACGCTCAGCGCAGCAAGCATCGCGGCTGTTATGATAAGCTTGTTCCTGTTCATGAAGTAATCAGGAGGGAATCCACTTAAAAACGTTATGATTAGCATAATTGAGTAGCCTACTGCCTACCCCGTCGCCCCTTTGCAGGGAGGCGCCCCCACATTTATATTGGTTTTGGCACCAACATAAACATAATTCTATCAATTAATGGAGGTAATATCTGTGATGAGGAAAGCAATTGCACTATTTGTCCTTTTGGGATTGGTTCTTTCCATGGGCGCAGTTTCTGCGAAGAGCGCAAGCGATTGCGTTGAGGTAAAGCGGAGCGAGTTCCTTGAGTCGAGGCACACTTTCGACATCTCAAGGGCCATGATAAAGAATGCCCAGATGGAAGGGGTTATAGAGGCTGCGGAGGAAAACGGCGCCGATGCCTCAAGCCTGGAATCCATCAGGGATGAAGTGAACAGTAAGTTCGATAACATAAGCACGGAAACCCGGGCTATGTACGGCGCCACTATGGGAGAAATCAGGGGCCTGCTGCAGCAGTTCAGGGAAACAGCAAGGGCGATGGGTGAGCTTGAGGGAAAGGAAAGCGAGGTCCGGGCAAAGATAGCCGAGAACGTTGAAGGAGTACAGGCCGAGGCAGACTCTATAAAGGGAGATGCGAAAGGCAAGGCAAAGGAAATTTCTTTGGGGCTCTTCGATTTCCATGTCTGCATAGCCGAGGTAAGGATAGGCACTCTCTCCGACAGGGGCCTTGACACAGCCGAAGCAACAGCAGCGCTCGACGAGGTAACTGCGAAGAGGCCTGTCCTTGAGGCAGCGCTTGAAACAGAAGACAGGGCCGAAATCGAGGAAGCAAACAACGAGGTCAAAGGCCTTTGGAAAGAGCTTAGAACGGCTTTCGCAAACGCCGTGAAGAAGAAAGCGCAGGAGTACGAAGAGAAGGTCATGGGCCGTGCGCAGGAAGCCATTGACGGGCTGAGGGGTGCGGGCGTTGACACTACGGCATTAGAAGAAAGCTGCAACGAAATTGAGGAAAAGTTCTCCGAGATAGATGCCTTGGCTGAAGAAGGCGACAGGGCAGGAGCCCTGGCAGCAAGGCAGGAACTCAGGACACTGCTCCAGAAAACAGCCCAGGAAATTAAGGAAACATTCTGGGGCGTTAATGGGGGCAAAGGAGGCGCATCCGAATGAACACAAAAATAATCCTAATAGCGGCAGTTTTCGTTGTCCTTGCGGTAGGGCTTAGCGGCTGTGCGAAGAAAGCAGACGATGCCGGAACAACAGCGCCTGCAACAGGCGGAACCGATGTAGGGGATGTAGGGGAAACCCCAAGCCTTGATACAGACGTTCCCGACATAACAGGGGAAACCCTGCCTGCTGAAGGCGAAATAGACAGTACAGAGGCATACGGCTCTGAAGAGTTCGAGGAAGAGGTTTGGTGAACGCCAAACCCCCTTTTTCTTTTTTTCACGCCGCAGGAATCCTTATATATGGGAAAACACAATAGTTCGCCGGCGGGAACATGGATTTCTACTTGATGGTAACCGCGCTTGCAATTGCCATCAACCTATACTTTGCATTTTACCTTATCCGGAAAAACCCGCATTTCCCTCCATACCAAATCGTCTTCTTCATCATGGTGTTCGTTGCCGCCTGGAACGCAAGCAGGCTATTCAGGGGATTCTTTGTTTTGGAAACCCCTGTCTCAATCGCGCTGCTCAGGATTGAGATAATCACCATACTCCTGATTATAACCCTGTTCCTGAGGTTCAGCCAGCTGCTCACCGCAAAACAGTACCCCCTCTGGCACAACTATGCCGCCTTTGCCCTGCTGGTGCCTCTTGTGGCATTCACAAGCTTCTTCGTGAAGGGGCTTCCCACACAATACTACACAACAGTCGGTTCTGCGGGAGCCCTAATGCCCCTTTTTTACCTCTATGTCTTCGTACTCATGGTGGTTTCAATTCGGTTCCTTTTAGGGGCAAGGTCGAGCGTTGAGGGCGCGCCGAAGAGAGGCCTTGAGCTCGTGATGGTCGCATTCGGCATTCCGCTTGTTGCGGGAATAATCGACATGATAATAATCAACATGGGCATAATCGCCCCGGTCATCGCAAGCATTGCGACCGCATTCACGGGGCCGGTGATAATCTACGCTATGCTCAAGTACCATTCGGGGAAGAAACCTAAAGAAGAGGCCCCGAAAGAAAATAAGTCGGCAATGTAAAAAAATAAAAGGAGGGACAGCTACCGCCCCTTATTTGCCAAGTATATTGCCGCCCCCCGGAATACGGCGAGCCTGAATAAGCCTTTTTTATCGGCATTTGGCAAAAAAAACGGCAACCTAGGAAACATCCCTCATCCTTTCCCAGTCGCCCTTACCCAGACTTCCGTCAGCATACTGCTTCGCTATTTCCCATCCAACATAAAGCCTGTACTTTCCGCTCTGCAGGAGAATTTCTGATTTTTCCTCCCCTTTCTTTTCCAAAGTTCCAACAACCGCCTTCAGCAGGCTGACAGCAGCATTAAACTCCTCAGAGTCCCCGCCTTCAACCTCATACTCGACGGTAATAGTTGCCTCCCCAATCTCAACCCTGCCAAGTTCCATGCCTGCGCTTTCCGCAATAAGTTCCTCGAATGAAGGCTCTGTAACAACTGCGTTTGCGTCATCAATCACAGAAGTTTCTCCCCCGGCACAGCCTTCGCAAACACAACCCGCCAGCAGCAGGATTGCGAGTATTGCCGGCGCAAAAACAAAATTTTTCATGCTAAGAATTAGGAGGAAATTATATTTAAGTTTAGCACCTGTTTGCGAGTCCTTTTGGGACGAGCCAATCCCATACGCAGTATGGGATGCACTTATCGCGGGCATTGCGATTGCCCTCAGTCCGCCCTCAAGCCGGTTTCGTCCGGCTGCACCGAGATATGTGTCCCACTTCATTTCATTCAGTGGGACGGTAATATTCCGCAATCAAAAGTACCCTCAGTCCGCCCTCAAGCCGGTTTCGTCCGGCTGCACCGAGATATGTGTCCCACTTCATTTCATTCAGTGGGACGGTAATATTCCGCAATCAAAAGTACCCTCAGTCCGCCCATCTGTCGTCATCGGGGTGAATAGCCCCTCGGTTCATCGTCAGGTCATCATCGGGCACACCTATAGATGACGTAACAAAATATATGTATTGTGTAACTAAGAAGTGTCAGGAATAGCCGGCTTGCATTTATAAATAAGCCAAATTAGGCATATATGCCTACTATTTATAAATACTTTGACTTAGTCATATATTGGTAGTCTTAATGGCCAGAACCAAAAAAAAGCGCATGTTTGCCCTTTTGCTTGACCCTGCATATAAACCAACCAGCAAATATGCCCTTGCAAAAGAAGCAGGCTGCGATTCCTCCTGGGCAATAAAACTGATAAAACAGCTTGAAAACAAGGGCATTGTAAAAAATCTTGTTGTGGAGGACGCCAAAGGCCTGTTCCGGTTATTCCACAAGTTCCACCCCAAAAAAACAACTTCCAGGAGTTATTCCATCTACTCGTTTGGCGATGTGGACAAACTGATTGGCTTATTCAAAAAATCCAACAAAGAATACGCCTTTACTACTTATATGGCGGAGAACCTCGTGCAAAAGCATTTGTTCTGCCACCGGGTTGAGGCTTACATAAAGAAAGACGATTTGGACGAATGGCACAAGCAGTTAACTGCGATAGGAACTTACGGCGGCGGCAACGTAAGGATTATTGTTTCTTCCAATGACGAGCTTTTCAATAAGAAAAGGATATCTGACACAGTAGTTGGCCGGAAATTTTTTAGTGCGAAGAAGCCCGAACGCAAAAAAGAAAGCGAAGGCCCGTGGGTAGTTAATATCCCTCAATTGATTTCTGATTTGTATGCCGAGAGCGGGCCTGCTGCCGAAGCTGCCGACCTGCTTCTGGAAAAACTCGTGAAATCATTGAAGGAGAGATAGTGATGTATGATGAGAGAGAAACCAAGCGGTCTTACGAGTACCTGCAAAAGGTGCTTTCTGTTTTGGAAGAGCCCATATGCCTGCTTGGTGGCTGGGCAATATTCCTGACTGTCAATAAGCCCTACAGGGCCAACGTTGGCAGGGATTATTTGGGTTCAAGGGACATTGATTTGGGATTTCATCTGGAGGAAGGAAAGAGTTTTTCGAAATCGGCTTTTGCCCATTCAATGAAAAAGCTTGAAGAAGAAGGCTTCAGGGAAGTTGGCGGTAGAATGGTAAAGGAGCTTGATTTTGAAACAGGCAAAGAACTCTCAAAAGTGGAAGCGCAAGCAAAGCCACCATTTGATATCCACAAAATGTTCGTTGACCTCATGGCGGACCACGCCCCAGAATTCGTCGATGAGAAAAACCACAAATTGCTTCTTGACGAAACGCTCCTTGAATGTGTTTTTGCAAATAGGGAAAACCGTACCGAGCTTGGAGAGTTCAACAAAAAACTCTGGCTGCCAAAACCTTGGCTTTTGCTGGCGATGAAAACCAAGTCCCTGCCCGGAAGGCAAAAAGAGGACAAGCGGAAAAAGGATATTGCCGACATTGCCGCACTCCTTCTTTTTGCCGGGCCGGAAAGTGCCCCCTTGAGAATGCTTGAAGTGTTGAGAAAAGACAAAATACTCCGAAGCTTGAAAGGAATTTCGCAGGCAGAAATAAACGAAGCTGAATCATTGCTTGGCGTTCAGCTAAATTCTTTCAGAGCCGCACTGGCCGAAACTATCAACCAGATAGAACAAACTTAAAAGGCAAAATAAAGAAAATTTTGTTATTTCAAGAATAAAACTTGTGTGGATTATCCTGTTCATCTGTCGTCATCGGGGTGAATAGCCCCTCGGTTCATCGTCAGGTCATCATCGGGCAGCATAATTGCCCCTGCAAGGGTTTTTAATCGCTTGCCGGGCACCTTTATTTATGAAGGGAAAGTCCGGAACCAGGGCAGCTGCCCTGTGCCTGTCGATATGCTGCAGGAGCTCCCCTTGTTTAGGGATTTTGGAATACTTTGCGTCGACCTTTCCGGTTGTAAGGAAAGGGCTGGCGAGGCCATGGGAAGGCTGCGCACAGCGCTCTCCGGAAAAACCCCCGAAAAGAAGTACGCGAAGTTCACCAGGGGCCGCCGGCTCAAGGAAGCGCCTTAGGAAACTTATTTCTTCGGCTTCTTTTCTAAGGGAATTATTTTCGGCTTTCCGCCGTCAAGGCCTATCATGTTGATTACCTCGCTCCCCGAGGGAACAACAAGCTTTGCGTTATCTCTCAATGAATTCTCCGCAACCTCAAGCCTTTTCAAGGTTACTGCGTTTCCCTTGAAGTATTTCTCCGCAGCTTCATTCACAAGCTTTATGGCTTTTGCATCGGCCTCGGCCTTCAGCTCAACAGCCCTTGCTTGCCCCTCTGCTTTTTTTATCTCCGCGCGCCTTTCCCCATCTGCGACAATCTCAACAGCGGTCGCCCTGTCCTTTGCGGCAATCCTTTCGTTCTCCGCCTTGACAACATCATTCATCGTTGCCTGCACATCCTCCGGGGGCTCAATCTCCTTCAGCTCCGACCTCACAATCTGTATTCCCCAGATATTGGTCTGTTCCCTTAGCTCCTTTGCGAGGGTTGTGTTGAGCCTGTTCCTCTGGTTGTTCGCCTCTGTCAAGGTCATATTTCCAATAATGTCCCTCAAGGTTGTCCTTGCGAGGTTCACAATCTGGTATTTGTAGTTGTCGACGTGGTATTGCGATTTCTTAACGCTCTCATCGTCCTGTTGAACCTTGAAATAAATCTGGGCATCAACCTTGGCGTTTAGGTTGTCCTTTGTGATAACTTCCTGGGATTCGGCATCAACCATCTGCTCCGTGATGTTGATGTAAATCATCCTGTCGACAAAAGGTATGAGGAAGTGTATCCCCGCGGAAACAATGCGGTTGAATTTCCCAAACCTTTCCACAACCCCCCTGTGCGTCGGCCTAACAATCCTTATCGAAAGGAAAAGAAGCACAGCCAGAACTATTATCACGAAACCCCAAAACATAATATCCAGAACCATATCAGCCCCCCTAGTGTAATTTCTGCCGGAAAGTGAATAAAAAGCTATCTTAACCGCGGTTCTTCCACAAAGTTATCCCCAAAAGCAGGAGGGAGGGCGTTAGGAGTACGGCAAAGTCCGAGAGTAGCGCGGCAAGCGGCAGCCCCCTGGTCATTATCCCCGAGAGTATGTTTGTTGCCGCGGTTAACGGAAGGACTGAGGCAATTGCGTCTATCGGCTGGGGCATGAATTCTATGGGGAAAACCATCCCGCTAAGGAACAGCATCGGTATCAGGACAAGCAGCGAGGAAAGGATTGCGGTCGCCTGTGTCTTCATTATTTCCGGGATGAACAGGCCTATGCAGATGAACGAGAATGAAACTAACGCAAGCGCAATCACAAAGTCTGTTATGTTTGGAGGTATGGGAACGCCGAAAGCAAAGAACGCTATCACAAGGATAATCGCAGCTTCAATCAACGCAAAGACCATCTGCCCAAGCATCTTCCCCGCAAGCCAGGATGAGTGTTTGGTGGGGGAGCTCTTCAGCCTGAAATAAATCCCCTTCTCCCTTTCGATTATGACAGAGGAGCTTGCAAGCAGGAGTGTTGTAAGCAAAAGGATGAGCGCCATGCTCACAGGAACCATTGCGCTAACTTTGGTTATCCCATAGACAGGCTCTATCCCCAGCTTGATGGGATTCACAATATACTCGGGGCTGAACTCCTTCAGCCCCTCAAGTGTATTGATAAGGCCGGTGAAGGTGTACTTTGCGTTTTTCAACTCGCCAAGCACAAAGACTTTTGACTCATAGGTCGAGGAGACAAGCTCCTTTGACTGGCCTATCAGGGAGCCTATCTTTGTGAAATCTCCCGAAAACTCCTCTATCTCCGCCTTTGCAAGGTCCAGCCTGGAATCTGCGAGAAGGAGCTTCTCCTCCGCGGCATCGAGCTTCTGCCTTGTGTCATCTATATCCTTAATTATCTCGTTTATCCCAACGCTCGCTTCCTTCACATCCTGCAAAGAGCTGCTTAGTGTTGAGTGTATCCCGAAGAGCAGACTTTTCAGCGGCTCATCAGAAATCTCGGCAGCACCGTAAAGGCCGTTTAAATCCTCTTCGAAAGGCAGGAGGACATCATCTATCCGGCCCCTAACCCCTGCAGCATCCTGCCTATATCCTTCCAAACTTACCTTCATCCCGTTAATGTCGGAAAGTGTGGTGTTGATATCCTGCTTCGATTGCTCATAATACTCGTCAAACAATGAAAGCTTTGAAAGTATCTGGTTTGTGTCGATTGAATGTATGCTCTCGTTAAGGTCGAGAAGCTCCCGGTTGGTTGACTCAAGCTGGCCTATAATCTCATCCGTCTTCCCCGCCTGGTCGGAGATGTTCGAGGTTATTTCATTGAGGTTCTCAAGCAGCGAGGTCAATATCTCCGATGATTTCTTGAAGCCAATGGCGTTGATTGCAGTCTGCGCCTGCGTAAGTATTGTTCCGGATGCGAACAGCGAGGAATCATCGTATAGGAACTGCGCCTTAATAAAATCTTTTTTGAATTCAGGCGCCTGCACCACAGCCCCGACAACAACCTCCCCCTTCTTTATCCCCCCAACCAAATTATCTTTTGTGCTGTACTCAACTATGTCAAGGTATTGGAAAGAGGAAAGTTCGCCCCTAAACGAGTTCGAGTCGAAGAACAGACTTTCTTCGGGAAGGACAAGGCCCATTGCAACATTCTCCAAACCGGTCTCTCCAAATGAAATGTCAATTACAGAAACCCCGCTCAGGGCAAAAGCAAGCGACGCTATTGCAAGAACAGGGTAGAGGAAGATAAGCGCAATCGCTATGTTCTGCGAGCGTATGAGCTGTATTTCCTTTGATGAAAAGGCAATAACCTTCTCAATGCTCCTCGCAAGCGCCTTAAGGTATTCAAAAAAACTACTCATCGGGTTTCTCCCCCGTAAGCCTAAGGAACACATCTTCCAAATCCGGTTCTTTAATCAGGCTGCTCTGTATCTCGACCTTATGCTTGGCAAGCAGTGAATTTATCTCTGCGAGACTTTTCAGGGAGGACTTTCTTGGGAAGGAAATTGTGATGTTATTTTCCCCCAAATTTATCTCCGCTCCCGGGACTTTCTTCTCAAGGACAGGAACTATTTTCTCATTCAATCCCGCCGCCTTTATTCTGATGATTTCCTTTCCCCCGTATTTGTCAATCAGGTTTTCCGGACCGTCTGTCTCAAGCACCTTTCCCCCGAACAGGATGGAAACCCGGTCGGAAAGGTATTGCGCCTCATCCAAATAATGGGTTGTGAGGCAGATTGTTTTCCCCTGCCCCTTAAGCTCAAGTATCTTCTCCCAGAGCAGCTTCCGTATTGCGGGATCCAAGGCAACTGTCGGTTCATCGAGAAAAATTATCTCGGGATTATGTATAAGCGAGCAGCCGATATTGAGCAGCCTTCGATAGCCCCCGCTAAGGAACCTTGCCTTCGTGTTCCTGAACTGCCTAAGACCGAGCCAGCCGAGGAGATAATCGCTGCGTTTCCCCAAATCCGAACCAAAAACATCGAACATCTTGCCGAACAGCTCAAGGTTCTTCTCAACTGTAAAGTCCCCGAAGAAGAACTCCTCCTGCGGAACAACCCCTATCCGCCTCTTGTCCCTGCTGCTTTTCCCGAAGAACATTACGCTTCCGTTGTTCGGCTTCTCGATGCCGATAATCAGCTTCATCAAGGTGCTCTTTCCCGCGCCGTTGGGCCCAAGGAGCGAGTGAATCTCCCCCCGTTCCAGGGAGAAGGAGACATCGAACAGCACTATCTTTTCCCCATATATCTTCGAGACAGACCTTGCCTCGACAATAGCCTCGCCCATCTTGAAATTAACGCCTAACTCCTTTATATCCTTGCCCTTCGCTTTGCGAGGTAGCCTATGCACAGCCCCATAACTATTGCGGAAATTATCGCGGCCGCAAGTTCAACAAATGGGAAAGCTATTGGAGCTTCAGCTTCCCCTTCGGGAAGAGGCGCTTCCCACGCATCTATTTGTGGCTGCGTATCCGAGAGTTCCTCGCCTTCCGCAGGCGCATATGTTTTTACCGGTTCTCTTTCCCCTTTTGCGGAAGTGTCCGCATCGGCACCGGTGTCTGCGCCGGCAACAGTTTCTGGTGCGGTCATAGGCGCAGGATAAATATCATTTCCGTAAACAGCCTGCCCGGAGTTTCCCGCAACTATCGGCATATCGGAAACGCCAACTCCCGCCATCATAAGGAAAACCGCCCCAACAAAAACAATCGAGGAAAATCCAAGGATAATCATAACATTTGTCTCGGAAGGGAAGACAACATTCCTTCCCTTTCTTGTGAGTTCCCAGTACTTCCACTTATACCCTTCATCCTTTTGGGAAATAAGTTCCGCGTTCTGCAGCATATCGAGGTGTTCCTTCACTGTGCTTGGCTTTAGGTTGTGCTGTTTGGAAAGCTCGCTCAATGTCTTTCTTCTTTCCCCCAGGCTCTTGAGGAGGTTAATTCTCGTATCTGCCGCGAGCGCCTTGAATGACTCCCTGTCAAGAGTTATTTTCTCCTCCACCATAAACACCTTCATGCCCAAAGTTAAATAAAAAACCTCGGTTTTCCGGATTTAATCCAGCCTCCCGGCAACGATAAATCCCACAAGTCCGGTTGTAAGGCCTATGCCGGCAAGCAAGGCGCTTGCCTTCAATGCCTCAATTTCTTCCGGGGAGGGGGACAGAATTTTCCCGGTTGGCGGACCGCGGCTTTGCCCTGCGTTCATGTCTGCAATCCCCTGCGGCGGCACAGCCCCCGAATCCTCGGCAATTGCCATTTCAGGGCTGGGCAGAAGCCCGGGCATAAGCAGGGCAAGCCCGAAGAACGCAGCGAAGTAATTCCTGCCCATGGATAATTATGGCAAGGGCTTTGTTAATAGGTTTTTGAAATAGTTAGGGAAACACCTAACTGCCTAAGGCTGAATTATCCCGAGCAATATCCGACCAAAGGTTTGTCCCCGCTTTCAAGGACATGGGTTAGGTCCTGTGTTGAATAGTTTATATCTATATAGTAGCTGAACACACTCCCGGACCGGCAGGCCTTTCCCATCGTGATATCAAGCCTCTTCTTCTCGCCGGGGGCATAATTTGTGTCGTTGATAAGTATGGCATTTCCATCGACAATAAACTCCTCAACAGAGATGTTTCTCACAGTGTTGTTCTGCAGTATGAACTCTGTTTCACTTTCATTAGGCGTTACTTTCCATTCCACAACCGCAAGGGGGTATGCGCTTTCCCAGTATGCCCTGCTTTCTTTCTCGGTTATGCCTGTCGCAACTCCCGGAAACCAGCCCATAACCCCGACCACAATAAGCGCTATGATAATGATTATCGCAAGCAGAACGAGATATTCGGTTGCTCCCTGCCCTTTCAATCTTCCCATACTATCGGGGAGATATAGGCTTTTCAGGTATTTAAATATACCCTAAAGAAAAAAGAAAAAGGTTTCCCCCCGCGCCCTTGCGGAAGGAGGGGGCAACGAAACTAAACTTTGCCTTATGCGCAGTCGCCGACAAGCGGCTTTGCGCCAATCTGCTTCAGCCCCGATATCTTCTGGGTGTCGTAGTTGATATTGACATCAAGGCTGTATGGCTGTCCCGCGCTGCATGTGAACCCCGTCAGCGCAACCACTGTCTTGGTCTCGCCTGCGGTGAACTCAAGGTTAGCCGAACCTGTATTGAAGTCCCCGCTGCTGGTGTTTATGTCCTGCAGGGTTATCTTCTTGCTGGTCATGTTCTGTATCGCGAATTCCGCATCAGTTGCTCCTGTAGAGGTAACCTTCCAGTCCACAATTGCGAACGGATATGTGCCCTCCCAGTAGGCCCTGCTCTGCGCAGCGGTTATCCCGGTGCCAACGCCCGGCATCCAGCCCATGACCCCGACAACAACCAATGCAATAACAATGATAACCGCGAGGATTATCAGGTATTCGGTTGCGCCCTGGCCCTTTGAATTGATTTCCATCTTTAGCATCCCTCCTTTGGTTATTTAATCTAAAAAGGGTGTTTAAACTACTATATAAAGCTGTTCTTTGAAAGCTGCTTTAAACCGAAAAAGAAAAAGGTTTCCCCCCCGCTCCCTTGCGGGAGGAGGAGGCAACGAAACTAAACTTTGCCTTATGCGCAGTCGCCGACAAGCGGCTTTGCGCCAATCTGCTTCAGCCCCGATATCTTCTGGGTGTCGTAGTTGATATTGACATCAAGGCTGTATGGCTGTCCCGCGCTGCATGTGAACCCCGTCAGCGCAACCACTGTCTTGGTCTCGCCTGCGGTGAACTCAAGGTTAGCCGAACCTGTATTGAAGTCCCCGCTGCTGGTGTTTATGTCCTGCAGGGTTATCTTCTTGCTGGTCATGTTCTGTATCGCGAATTCCGCATCAGTTGCTCCTGTAGAGGTAACCTTCCAGTCCACAATTGCGAACGGATATGTGCCCTCCCAGTAGGCCCTGCTCTGCGCAGCGGTTATCCCGGTGCCAACGCCCGGCATCCAGCCCATGACCCCGACAACAACCAATGCAATAACAATGATAACCGCGAGGATTATCAGGTATTCGGTTGCGCCCTGGCCCTTTGAATTGATTTCCATCTTTAGCATCCCTCCTTTGGTTATTTAATTGGAGTATTGTTGTTTTTCAAGGTATATAAACCTTGTGCATATGGCATTTCTCAATCCCTTTCTCGGCATTATATCACGAAGAATCCTGAAAGGACAACCCTTGCGATGAAGAACATTATTATGGAGGCTATCGCCATTGCGGGGGTGTATTTCACGCCGAGCAACGGCTTTCCCGTGTTTAGCACCCCCATAAACATGCTCGCAAGTATCGCATTCCCCATGAGCAGGGCATAGGCGATGACATAAACATCCTCCGAGGTTATGGAGAGCTCGCTTCCCAGAAACCCCACAGAAGTTCCGGCAGTGCCACCCACAACAGGGTTTTGCGCCTGTATCTCCGAAATCATATCAAGGAACTGTATGGAAATCGAGAGCAACATCGGCGCCCCAATAACGACGACAAACGCGACAAACATCACATACATCCTTGTGCTCGAGTACAGCTCCTCTTTCATCTCCTGGGTTTGCCTCAAATCAAAGGCAGTTGTTTCGAGAAGCTTGGAAAGTTTCCCCCCTGAACGCATAGCCTGCGAGAAGAACCATATGGTCTCTTTCAGCACCCGTGAGTTCAGCCTGTTCGACAGTTCCTTAAGCGCCTGGCTGAATGACTGCGTTCCCAATGATTTCGAGGTCGCGATTTTTATCTCTTCGCTAAGGGGGCCGAACTCCTTCCTTGCGGCGTTCCTGAATGCCGAGAAAGGGGTCATTCCCGCATTGATGTGGCTCGCAACCAAAAGGAGAAAATCCGGGAGTATCTCCTCGACAAACCGTGTCCTGCCCTCAATCATGTAGTAGAGGTGTAGATAAACCGCACCAAGCACAATTGCCATGAAAACAGGGGCCATCACAACCGAGAACAAGGCGGGCATAACAAGGGGCTGCAGGGAGACTATGCCGAGGGGGTCCAGCGAGATTATGTCAGCCAGCCCGAAAGGAAGCAGCCCAAAATATTTCGGCAGCGTCCAGGGAATAAGGAATCCTATAACCCCGAAAAGCAGGGCAAGCAGCATCTTTTTCCCTACCCAAAAATCATAGTCCTCGGAAATCCCCCCGAAGCGGAGCTGCCTGTAAATAAAATCCTTTCTCCCCCCCTCCGCAAGGGCCTTCTCCGCTATGCTCTTGCTTATTCTTTCGTACATCAGAACATCACCATCGGAATCCTGTTTTTAATGAAGCCTATAAGCACAACCTGTATCGCGAATGCCGCAAACACGACAAACCATAGCTGGAGAGGGTCTATGCTTGCGCCGCCTATCGCGGAAAGTATAATCATGAAGGTTATCCCTATTGTGGGCACAGCCGCGGCAAGGAGAAGGTAAATGAGTATCCAGAGGTTAAGCTCCGCGGCATAGTTCTTGATTGCCCTTAGCTGGTAGTTTGTGAGGCTCGTGACAGATGCGTTGAGCGCCCCAACCAGAGAGGCCCCGCTCCTCAACGAGGTTATCAACTGCCAGGTTATTTTCTTGAGGTGCTCGGACCTTGTCCTTATCGCAAGCTTTTCCATTGCCTTCGTTTCGGACTCGCCCGCGGAAACCTCCTTGACAACCTCCTCGAACTCCTCGGACATCTTCCCGTACTTTGCCTTCGCAACATTCGAGAGCGCATCGAAAAGGCTTATCCCGGAGGTTATCTGTATCAGTATGCTCTTCAGCGCAAACAGCAGGCTCTTGTCAATCTTTTCGGCAATCTGCTTTGCCATTACCCCTGGGTAAATCACGTGCAGCATAAAGAACATCAGGCCCCCGAGAACGCCCCCGAGCGCGGCGGATGCGTAATGCGAGTTTTCAATAGCCCCCGCCCTCGCAAAGAGCAGCGCAAACACAAACCCGAAGAAAAGCAAGCCGTAAACAACCGCGGAAAATACAGATGCGGTAAGATACCTCGGCGCATCGATATCAAGCTCGGCTTTCTGCAGGTCGTACTTCGTGGAAAAGAGAAGCCTCGAAAGCCTTTCCCCAATCCAGAGAAAGCGCCTGTTTATCCTATTTGCCTTTTCAATGGAAAACAGCATGAACCGTACTCTCACCAGCTACAACTCCACGACCTTCTCATAAGGCAGGTCCTTCTTTGCCGCATTCTTGATGGCATCAGGCCTTGCATAAAACTCCTTCATAACCATGCCGACCTGGTCCATATCGTTGATGTTCTTTCTAAGCATCCACTGCAGTATCTTTGCCCTGTCCGCAAGCTCCGCATCTATCTCCTTCTCGGTCATTCCCGTAACAATGTTTATCTGCCTCACGAACTTGCTTGCCGGATTCAGGGTTTCCCAGCTATCGCTTCTAGGGTCCCAGCGGTATATGGTATTTACATTAAGCTGCTCGTTGCTTATCCCTGCCTCAATCTCTGCCATCTCATAGGTTCTCCTTATGTTGAGCCTTCTGTCCCTGAACTGGACAAGGAGCAAATCGACAGCCTCGACCTCCAAAGGCGGAATCTCTATCGGGGGCTCGGTAAGCCTTCTCAGCACCTGCTCCGCAGAGTTTGCGTGGATTGTCGAGTAGACGCTATGCCCGGTATGCATCGCCTCAAACAGCACCTCGGCCTCCCTTTTTCTCCTCATCTCCCCCAAAATTATCCTGTCGGGCCTCATCCTCAAGGCAGTCTGCATAAGGTCAAGCATTGTCACTTCCCCCAAACCTTCAGGGTTGGGGTTTTTAGTGGTGGTAGGCACCCAGTTCCATCTCATATATTGCGGCAGCATAATTTCCCTGACATCCTCTATCGAGATTATCCTGTGGTATGAAGGAATAAATGCGCTGAGCGCATTAAGCGTTGAGGTTTTTCCGCTTGCTGTTCCCCCCGCAACAATGACATTAAGCTCGTACTGTATCGCAATCCACAGCATCGCGGCCATTTCAACACTCATCGAGTGGCTCTTGCCTATGAAATCAACAACTGTCCAGGGTCTCCTCGCAAACCGCCTTATTGTAAGCGTGTTTCCCAAAGATGAAACAGGGGAGAGTGTTGCGTTTACCCTGTCCCCACTTATCAAGTGCGCATCCAAAATCGGCGAGAGCGCGGTAATTTCCCTCCCCACTTTCCTCCCTATCTGCGAGGAATAATTCGCTATCGCTTCCTCGCTTTCCATGCCCAGATTTGACTTCATCCACCCAAATTTCTTGTGGTAAACCGTTATTGGGGAAGAAGCAGAGTTTATCGCAACCTCCTCCAGGCCATTGTCCCCCATGAGCAGTTCAAGGTCCCCCAGGCCATACATTTCATGCAGGAGCCTCCCCGAAAGCAGATTGAGCATTGAGGGGTCCATTTCTGCGAGATATGCCTTCAGCTCCGCCTTCGCAACATCAAAGAATCTCTTTTTGAGTTCAATGCTTCTCTTAACATCGGTAATTTCG
Source organism: uncultured archaeon (assembly GCA_964540145.1). Taxonomy (GTDB): domain Archaea; phylum Iainarchaeota; class Iainarchaeia; order Iainarchaeales; family CAZILS01; genus CAZILS01. Next base: position 51,289 of record CAZILS010000004.1, read on the forward strand.
GAAACCTCTATGGGGATTTTCTCCGCAATTTCGTCCCTCATCGAATCCAGGAAAAGCCAGGTATAGGGCCCTATGAAAGGGACCTGCACCTCGTACATAGGCCTGTGTTCAGTTGCAGCATCAACAACCCTGATTTTCACGGGGACATAATCAACGATAAATTCGTACTCGTCCAGGGGGTTCCCCCCGATTTTCGGGGGGAATTCCTTGTGGAACTCTTTGATAAACTTTATGCTTGGCTTTCTCGCAATCATTGCGGGATATGCGACATCAACAAGCCCCTGCTTCTCGAAAACCAGGCCGACTTTTTCGACGGAATTCTGGCTCCAGTTAAGCTCCTTGGCAAGCCCGGAAATCGAAATTTCCTTTTTCTCCCTAAGGAGGTCCATCATCCTGTCTATGTTCGTTGCTTTCAGGGAAACTTTCGCACCTTTAATCTCGCTTGCCTTCTTCCCCTTTTCGGGGACTATGTCGTCAAGTGCAATTCCCTTCTTTTTTCCTGCTTCTGTTTTCTTTTCGCCCTTGGCCATATCGCACCGCTCCATCTCTGCCTTTGCTTACTTAATATTTCTTTACATTAATAAAGTTATTCGCATCTGCGAATTTCCTATCCCCTGCACAATTCCGGTTTCCTCCCCACATTTACGTCGTTTCCAAGAACATTGAGGTCTGCATTGTAGTAGCACACCAAATCCCCGCTTTCCGCGGGGAGGAGCGCTTTTATTGTTATAGCCGCAACAGTGTCCTCATCTGCCAATGATTCCCTTATCAGTATTGAGCGCCCATCGGCCCCTATCTGCCCCACATGTATTGCCACATAGTTGCTCCCGTCTCCCGAGAAATTGAGGTCGTATCGGTTGAGCAGCGAGGAATCCAGCTTTCCGGACTGCGTTACGGAATTGCCGTCGTTATCCCTGAAATCTATGTTCACATTTATGTCCCCGCCGGAATCCCATGCCCATGCGCCGGTCGAGAAGAATGTATCGTTCACCGAAACGTTTATGTCGTAAGCAAGGACCCCGCTGCCGTCGCCATGGTCGCCGAACTGCACATAGTTGACTATGCCGTAATTATAGTCGTACTGCAGGCCGTTGTTGAACTTCAGTTCGGTTAATCCGTCTGTCAGCTGAAGCAAATCAAGGATTACCGTTGTGTTTTGTTTCTCATCGTACTCTGTCTCGATAAAAGTCTCAAAACCGGAGAGTTTTTCCTTGGCTATTCCGGAGGGCAGCGAGTCGGTGATTTCGATGGTTGTGTAGCTTGAGCCCCTGTTCACATCTACCTCTGTGCCGAGCAAATCGTTCAGCGTATCCTCGACATCCTCCACAATAGCCCCCGCCTTTATGACGGCATAGCTCCTTTTCAGGTCGATTTCCCTGTCGTGTACATTGCCTGCATAGAACGCCGAGTAAAGCAGGAGCGCCGAAAACAGGAACAGTGCGGATATCGCAAAGACAAAGCCCCTCATGGTTTCACTTCCTGTGCCATACGTTCATCTCCGCCACACATATGTTTGCGTCGTCGTTATTCACTATGAAAACCCTCTTCGAGCTTGTGTACTCTGTGAAGTCCTTCCTGCACAGGGGTCTCCTCACGACAAAGTCGGCGTTGTTCAGGTCCTCGGTAGGATAGACCTTCACTTCCGCACAGTATGCCTGCGGAAGCTGGTTGAGGTACTTCCTTATCCTGTTCACCCTGTCGTTCTGCACTGCGTACTCCAGCTCGCCGCTCTTCTCGAGGACGGCAATCGCGTCATCTCCGAACTCCCTCAGCTGCAGCTGCCTGTGGCCTTCGAATTTTATTCCGGCAATGTATGCGGTTGCGGTAAGCAGCATGAAGAATATTATAAATGCGGCAATTAGGGCATCGAAACTGAAGATTATCCCGCGTTTCATTCGCTCACCCCCACCCTCACCACAACGCTGCTGCCGTTGTAGTACGCAGGTCTTGCGACAGTAACGACCGTTGCGTTCCCGTCCCCGTCGGTGCCGAACTTCGCAGCCTGCTGCCCCCCCTGAAGGTAATTTATCGTGATTCCCACATTGTATCTCCCCGCCCCGAAAAGCCCCTTTGCGTCGGAATAGCTTGAATTCAGGTCCACGAGCCTCGCCAGCTTGTCCCCGTCGATAACCGACCTTTCCTGTACAAGCCCTATCGAGTTGATGTCGTCGATGCTCGCCAGGTATTCCCAGTTGGCCGGGGACCCTTTACTGTAGAGCAGCTGGTTGCTTGCCCTAAGTGCCGCTTCTTTCATATCATAGTCCTTCTCTGCATTGTTGAGGCTGTTCTGGAGCGCAGTCGCATAGACTATGCTCACCGTGACAAGCCCGACAAATACCGTGAAGGCGACGACCGCATCGGTGCTGAACATTTGCCCCTTACTATTCAACGCCCTCAACCCTTACTTTTTCCCCTAAATTGGTGGCCTTGAAAATCCTCGGGTTTTCGAGGAGTTCCCATATGCACCCCCCCTGTAACTGGCACTCCGCCTGGAGTATGAGCCCTATGCAGCTTGTGCAGCTCCCCTGGCAGTCGGGCGGTGTCCATGAACAACCGTCCTGCCCCCCGCAACTCCCCTCGGTGCCGAAGGTCCCGCATCCTGTACAGCCCCCGTAACAGTCCGCCAAGTCCCAAGAACATCCGTCCTGCCCCTCGCACGTGCCCTGTGCACCATATGTATCGCATGCGGTACAGCCCCCGTAACAGTCCGCCAAGTCCCAAGAACATCCGTCCTGCCCCTCGCACGTGCCTTGGCTACCGTAGCTTGTGCATCCTGTGCATGTGCCGTTGCAGTCCTCATCCCAGCCACACCCGTCCTGCCCCTCGCACGTGCCTTGGCTTCCGTAGGTGCTGCAGGCAGTGGGCGAGCCTGCACACTCATCAGGGTTCCACAGGCACCCGTCCTGCCCCTCACACGTGCCCTGTGCACCATATGTATCGCATGCGGTACAGCCCCCGTAACAGTCCGCCAAGTCCCAAGAACATCCGTCCTGCCCCTCACACGTGCCCTGTGCACCATATGTATCGCATGCGGTACAGCCCCCGTAACAGTCCGCCAAGTCCCAAGAACATCCGTCCTGCCCCTCGCACGTGCCCTGTGCACCATATGTATCACAGCCTGTTTCCGTGCCGTAGCAGTTCTCGGGATCCCAGGTGCATCCCGAGTCCTCGCATTCCCCCTGCCCCCCGTCATGTGCCGAGCAGGCGTGCGGTTCCCCCGAACACCACCATATAATGAACCATGTTGCTGTACAGCCGTGCGCTTCGCATGTTGCCTGGTCGCCTATATATGTTGTGCAGGGGTCATGCGTGCCCTCGCAGTTCGCAAGGTCCCAAGAACACTCGTCCTGCCCCTCGCAGTTCCCCTGTGCACCATATGTATCACAGGTTGTTGCCGTGCCCTCGCAGTTCGCAAGGTCCCAAGAACACTCGTCCTGCCCCTCGCACGTGCCTTGCGCACCATATGTATCGCATGCGGTACAGCTCCCATAGCAGTCCTCCTCATCCCATGCACACCCCCCCTGCCCCTCGCAGTTCCCCTGCGCACCGTAAGTCGTGCAGTCCGTGCATGCTCCTGCGCAGTCCTCCTCATCCCATGCACACCCCCCCTGCCCCTCGCAGTTAGGCTGGCTTGCGTAGTTGTTGCAGTCGTTACAGCTCCCATAGCAGTCCTCCTCATCCCATGCACACCCCCCCTGCCCCTCGCAGTTCCCCTGCGCACCGTAAGTCGTGCAGTCCGTGCATGCTCCTGCGCAGTCCTCCTCATCCCATGCACACCCCCCCTGCCCCTCGCAGTTAGGCTGGCTTGCGTAGTTGTTGCAGTCGTTACAGCTCCCATAGCAGTCCTCCTCATCCCATGCACACCCCCCCTGCCCCTCGCACGTGCCCTGCGCACCGTAGGCATCACAGGCGGTACAGCTACCTGCGCACCCGCCTCCTCCCCATAAACATCCCGACTGGGCATTGCAGTCGATTTCCGTGCCGAATGAGCCGCATTCTGTGCAGCTCCCTTGGCAGGTCGTGCTGTCGATGAGCTCGGCGTTCTTTGTCAGCAACGGCATGTCAAGGAAATTGCCCCTCCATGAAACTTCGACAGTATTGTCGGCTATATCGACGTTATAGTCCTCGCCGAGCCTCCCGACATTTATGGTTGCCTCCGCCCCCGTCCCTCCCAGCCAGACATTGTTTATCCCCCTTGCAACCTCTGACGCGATTTCCTTCGCCTCCAGGACCTCTCTCGCATAGATATAACCTTCCGTCCTCTCCCCGTATGTGAAGACCGCGAACGACAGCACTATGAAAAGCGCCACCACCACAACAATGAACTCCATGCTCGCCTGCCCTTTTTTCCCACCCATAAAAAACCACTATGATATTACGAGGTCGATATTGTCGAACTCCGCTTCTAACCACTCGTTGTTCCCCCAATCATAGACCTTCGCCCCAAGCTCGAGGTAGTATGCTCCTGTCCCGGTTATCAGCGAGCTTACATCTATATCCTCCGAGGAGCCTTGTTCATTGGGGTTATTGTCCCAGAATATTTCATCGGTCGCATCAGCATGGCTGTCACTCCCATCTAAATCACTTCCTAAATAGGTCATCCCCGATGAGTTCCCGAATCTCGCCTTTATCCAGACTTCGTCGTTGTTGTCGAGGCGGTAATCTTCCAAATACCAGTCGAAGGTGAGGCTTGCGCTTCCCCCGTTCTGGAGGAACAGCCAGTGGTCGGAGTTTATATCGAACTGGATACCATACGCCCCCGAGTTGTCGCTCCCCGTGTTGTTGCAGCTGTTGTCGTAGTCGCCTATGTGCACAATTATCTTGTTTTCGCTCCCGACAGTCGAGTCCGCCGACGAATCGTCCTCGTTCGGGTCCGCGTTGAACATCACGCACTCGCTGTTCGAGGAATAGGGGGCATAGCCCCAGTCCCAGCCGTCATACTCTGCGCCCGCCCCGAATGTATTGGCACTCGAGTTTATGTCTGTGCCGAAGTCAAGCGGCTGGGGCCTGTCGGAGGTGTGTTCGGACAGGTCGACCGTGAAGGGGCCAATCACAATGATGTTTATCTGCCTGTTCTCGTCGCTCGTTCCCTCATTGCTGTTGCCGCTGTCATCCGTGCAGTTGACATCCCAGCCGTACGTTCCCGACGTGAAGTCGTCCTTGAAGAAGTACTGTGTCACCCCCTCGGCTATACTGTTGTTTGTGTCGTCGGTCGCCCCGTTTATAACAAGCTCGCAGTTGGCTATCCCCGAGCTCCTGTCGTAGACGTTGAAGTCGAACCGGACGCCGGCGAGGTAAGAGGTGGCTCCCGGTGCGGGGGAGAGCAGGGTTATAATGGGTGCGTTTGTGTCTTCCGTATAGAAAGTCCCTGTGGTATAAACCGAGTTGTCGTCGAACTCGAACTCTATCCTGAAATATTCCCCATCGTCCTGTGCGTCCGCCGTGAACCTGAGCCTGTTGTCGTTGAAGCTGTCCCCTGCGGTAATCGTGAAGTCGCTGATGTCCATCCACTGCCCTGCAGAAACCCCTCCCGAGTCCCACACAAGCGTGCTGTTCAGGAAAATCCTGTCAACCTGCGCGCCGTCGTTGTCGCTGATGTTGTAGTCCAAAATCCTCATCCTGTTTAGGGTTATGCTGTTGCCGTCATTCAGGTTCTCGACATACCAGTAGTCCAGCCTTTGGCTGTCGGAGAAATAGGCGTCGAACCAGCTGAAGTCGAAGGCGCCGGCCGCCTGTTCGACGGTTATGAACAGCGCTATCGTGTCGGTGTTAGAGGAGTCGTCCGTGGCTGTAATGGTTCCTGTGTTCATCCCTGTAGATGCCCCCCCGGGAACCGTGAGGTTTGCGTCTATAATCTCGCAGGTGTTTGCGGAAAGTGCGGGGATTGCGGGGATTGGCGAGACCCAGTCCCCGGCATCTCCCGCCGACATAGTGAACTGCACGTTCGTGAGGTCTGTGTCCGTGGTGTTGCAGACGTTGAAGCTTTGCGACGAGCCTCCCCCCGAGAAAACGCTCGCGGTCCAGGAGGCCGGGAATATTATCAGGGGATCTGCCTCCGCCGACACGACCTCGATGTTTATCGGCACATAGAGATTCACGTCCTCGCCGCCATAGGACGCATTTACCGTTATATAGCCTGCATAATTTCCCGCGGAGGTCGAGTTCGAGGAGAAGGATAGCGAAAGGTTGTAGTCCTCCCCGTCGTTTACCGTGAAGCTGTCCGCGCTTAACTGCATGTTCACGTCGGTGTGCGCCCAGTTCTCCCCGATGTCCACTGTTGCCGTGCCTCCCGTGCCGTTCGTTACCGTGATGTAGTCGGTTTCCGAGTCGCTCTGCGCAAGGGTGAGGTAAATCGAGGTCTTGTCGATGTCCAGCGTCCCTTCTCCGATAGCAACATAGCCTTCGTATGCACTGAACCAGACCCAGTGCCTTCCCGGGGAGAGGTTGAGGGTCCCGCTTAACGGTGCGTTTGTTTCCGCGATTATGTCCGAGCCCATGACGTTGAACCTTATCGTTTGGTTCTCCGTGCCGCTCAAGGACTCGTCTATGGTGTCGGGAACGTCGTAGTAAACATAGCGTTTCGCGCCCTCCCCCTGCCTGTAAACATCGTCGACAGCCTCCGCAAGGCTCTTCACGGAATTCTCGGCATCTTCGAGGATTTTCCGCTTGTTCATGTCGACAACAGTCTGTGTGCCCAGAGAATATACGGAAAGTATGATGGCTAGGGAAACAGACAGTATAATCAGGAACTCGACCGCGCCTTGGCCCCGCTTGCAGGAGAACATCGGATTGATTATAATATAAGTAATTAATATAATTAACCTTTAATTCCGTAGAGCCTTCTCGCAACCTCTTCGGCAACATCCTTTGAATAGCCTTTATCCACAACTTCTTTTTTCACGTCCGCCTTGGTGTAGTCTGCCTTGTGCTGTTCAAGCGAGGCAACTATCGCCTCAACATCTTTCTTGTCGTCTTCGGCAAGGGCTGATGCCGGAGCCGCCGCCGGGTTCTCCCTGTTTTTGGCTATGGCTTTTTCTTCCCATTCGGCAGCGGCTTTTTTCAGCCCCTTGACAGTGCCGACCTGCCCGGTCTGGAATTCCGCCTGTTTCTTCTCTTCAGGATACTCTTGGGTTAATTTAATTTTATTTGCCTCTGTTGGCGTGGCTTCAGCCACAGGTTTTTCCATCTGCTCCTCTTTTGCCAGCGATTTCATTGCCGCCTTTATCTTTGGCTCCGGCGCCGCGGGTTCGGGGGAAATTGTTTCCGCCTCTGCAGCCGCCTTCTGGGCAGCCTTTTCTCCCTTGGCTTTTTTCTCCGCGGTCTCTCCGCCTTTCCCCTTCTTCCCCCTTGAGGCTTTTTCAAACTCAATCCCGATAAGGTCTGCGCCCGACATGTAAGGCTCGATTACCCTCCTGGTAACTGCCCTTAGCACAAGTATAATCGCAACGATGATAAACATGGAGCTTGCCCCGCCTATGGCGGCAACCGCCTCCAAAGGCAGCCACAAACCGCATTCCTTGATGCCAACGCAGGCGAGAACTGCGTTTAGGCCGATTGCAATCAGCAAACACGCCACAATTATGTATTTATGGAAAGCCATTTTGAAATAATGAGGAAAGGCTATATAAAAACCTTTCTAAACAGCCATCGTCAGCAGTATCTTCCTTCCCTTCGAGTATATCCAGATTGCCGCGCTTAGCGCAGTTGCCCCTACAAGATAGAAGACGGCTGCGTCTGTCCAATTCCCCGAAAGCTGGACAACAAGCCCCTGCACAGCCATAAGGAAGAACATGGTGGTTGTAAGGATAAGCGAGCCGAAGAAGAACAATGCCCTAAGTATCTGGGTAAATATCGCCTGCCTCATGGCTATCACATGCACTTTTTTCTATTTAAGGCTATCGCCGGTCCCTGTTGCTTTCCACTCCCGATTTTTTTGCGATTATCTTGGCCTCATCCCTGAACCCAAAGTCCTTCCCTATTTTCTTCACAATCATCGATGCCCTCAGCATGAAAAGGAAAAACAGGAAAACCAAAACAATCCCCGGAATTTCCTTCAATGAGGGATCTTCTATCGCGACAAGCCCGGATTCGAGCAGGAAGTTCCAAACCGCATAGGGAAAGCCGCACAGCATAACTGTCATCAAAAGCCAGACCATCAGCTGTTTCGTTGTTCCTTTGCTGAGTTCCCTGTATCCCTGGTATATCAGGATTCCCGCGGCAAGCCCGATAACCGCCACAAGCAGTGTTCCCAAAACGTTAATCAAGATTTCACCTCCTTTGGCGCAGTCAGGTCTATAACAGTATCGATAAATTGCCTCAGCAGGGCAACCATGCCCTTGTCCTTCTCCGCGCTTATCGCAAGCACAACCCCAATCACGCCCCAGCTTTCCATCCTCCCGCATAAAAACCTCGCAAACTTGTTGACTGTATTGGGCTCGTGGAAAACCGAGAGCGAGGAAAACGAATCGAAAATGAGGAATCTTTTTCCCCGGGAAATCGCGGACATTGCGTTTTCTATCGCGATGCCGAGGTCGGTAAGGTTCTGCGGGGTGTCTATGTAAAGGCAGCCCTTTACCTTGCCCGCCCCCTCCTTATCCCTCTCGGAGGAGATTGCATCGATGAAAATCACCCTCTCGGTGTCAACGCCCTTTGCATCCAGCAAGTACTTTAGTTTGCGGTAAGGCTTGTTAAGCGTGACGTAAATGCCTGCCAAACCCCTATTCTTCACGAGGTACTCTGTTATTTCCATGTTTGTTTCAGTAAGCCTGCTTGGGCTCTCAATAACAAGCGCAATCTTGTTTTTGTCCTTGAATGCGTTCTCAAGTTTTTTTAGAATTATTTCGTCCATGCAAAAACCATAATCAAATTCTATTTAAATTTTCCTTCCGCTTAAAACACCTCGACTTCCGGATAGACCGCCATTCCGTCCTTCTCAAACCCGATTGCGAGGAGCTTGTTTGTGTGTTTTGTCCCCCTCATCTTCAGGATTTCGCAGCTGTGCACCCTGACCGCACTGTCGCTTTTCTTAGAGTAATAAAGCGAGATTACCGCATCCGTAAGGAAGCCGATGCTTCCCTCCTTGATTTCCGCAACCTTCGGGGGCAGCTCCGAGATAAGCAAGGAAGTTACGCCCCATGACTTTAACATGTCGATGAGCCTTATGATGCTCTCCCTCCTCTGGTATTCCTCCCGGAAAAGGAGGCTGTAAGCAGTGACAGAGTCCATGGCGAGCCTTGTTGCCCCCATCTCCCTTATCGCATCCTTGATAGGTCCCCCGCCCTGGGTTACCAATTTCTCGGCCTGGTGCGGCCTGTACTCAAGAATCCTGAAAAGGTTTTTTTTCTCCAGCGCCTCGAAATCCCATCCGAATGCGGAGGAATGCCTTATCAGGGAAGCCCTGTCCTCCTCAAAACTGATGAATATCCCGGGCTCGTTGTCCCGCAGCGCGCCATAGTAAAGATACTGCAGGCAGAACAAGGTTTTTCCGGAGCCTGCAGACCCGACAACCAAAACCGCAGAGCCCCTTTCAAAACCCCCCTCTATAAGTTTGTCAAGCCCCTTAACCCCTGATTTAATTCTTTCAATCGTCAACGCAGGTTTCTTCGCCTTTGCCTTTACAACAGGCGTTCCCTTAAGGTTTGGCCTCTTTCCCCCCCGGGTATCGGGGCTCTCGAGAAGCTCCTTAAGCGCGGTCCTGACCTTGCTATGGCCTCCGTCGGTTTTTATCGCCGCGGTTTCCCCCTCTTTCAGGGAACGTGCAACCCCTGAAACATCCATCGACCTTTTGCCCTCGTCTTTCAGGCTGTTTTTTATGTCTTCCATTGCGGAGGCGATTTTGCCCGCGAAGGAGGAAGGCGCCTCCCCGGCCACAACCGCCGGTTTTGGGGCGGGCATTTTCCCGCCATGCCCTGCTGCCGAAGTATCCTTTGGCTCTGCGGTGCCTGCCCTCTGCCCGGGAAGATGCAGGGGAACCGCCCCTCCTTTTAAGGAGGGTGCCGCCAGACCGAAGGGAGGTGCCCCAGCCGAGCCGGCAGGCGAAGGTGCCGAAGGAATTTCAATTTCCTTCTTCGCTTTGGGGGGAACGGAAATCTTTCTTTTAACAATTGGAACTTTTTTTTCTGTTTTCCTCTTGGCGGGAACCGAAGGCTTTCTTTTTAGGGAAAGGGCCGAACCCTTCCCTTTCGGTTTCTTCGCACGAGGCGGCTTCGCCGTCGCAATCTTTGTGGGAATGGCAACCCTGCCCTTTGCAACAACCTTAACCCCTGCATATTTTCCCGCGGAAGGCACCCTTATCTCAACTTTTGGTTTTTCTCCGAGGCCCCCAAAATCCTTTTTCCCGTTTTCCCTGAGTTTTCCCAAAACCCTTCCGGGAATTGCCGCGCCCCTCGCCTTTCCGGCTGCGCCGCCTATTGCGGGCTTTTTCGAAACATTAATCTTGACGGTTGATTTTCCCCTTGCACCATCCCGTTTTTTTTTCACCACAGATTTCCCATTCTTTTTTTCTTTGGGAGTAAGCAGTCTCCCAATAACCCTTCCCGGAACAGCGCTAAGTCCTGCCAATCAATCTCAACTCGCCTTGTTTCTTGCTTTTCAGTGCCTGTTTTTCACTGTGAAGATATTATACTTTCCCTGAATATAAAACTATTGACAAATATAATACAACACCATTATATACTACTTATTTCTAATTAATTGAAGAAACTAAACCCTATTGGGGAGATTGGCATGCAGGGCAAAATTTTGATTGTTGACGACGAATTTGACGACCTTTTTTCGATGAAGGAAATCCTTGAGGGAAACGGGTTTGAGGTAAAAACAGCGGCAAACGGCGCACAGGCCCTAGACCTCATAGAGAACGAGAAGTTCAGCTTTATCCTTCTTGATATACTAATGCCCGTGCTTTCGGGATATGGCCTCATGCGCCTTTTTAGGCAGAGAATAGACAGGAAAATGCCGATTGTTTATGTTTCGATAAAGCCAAGCCAGGATGTCGACATGGATGATATTGACGGCTTCATCCAGAAGCCGTTTACCCCCGAAAGTCTTTTTAGCGGAGTTACGAATGCGATTAAAAAATTCAAACCGGGAGATGTGGCAAAATGAAGACAATAATGGTGGTAGATGACGAGCCGGACATAAGGGAAACAGTAAAAGCTGTTTTAGAGAAAAATGGTTTTGCGGTGGTTACCGCGGTCAGCGGTGACGATGCCCTGGAGAAACTCAAAACCGAGAAACCAGACCTGGTGCTGATGGATATCATGATGCCCGGAACTCCTGTAAAGGAAATAATCCCAAAGATAAAGCGGTTCAAGGTCGCGTACCTCAGTGTTGTCAGGCTGTCGGAAGCGGAAAGAGAGGCGCTCACAGAGTCCGAGAACGTTGTGGATTTTATCCAGAAGCCGTTTGACATAGCGGAACTTCTGGGGCGCGTAAAAAAACTGGTCGGGGAATAAAATGGATATCGCGAAGGAGCTTGCGGGCAACCAGACGATTCTTCTTCTTATGCCCGGCTTAGAGTACGGCGAAATAACCGCGGGCTTGGCGAAGCAGCTTTCAAAAGGGACTGTCTGCTATTTCACGCTGAACAAAACTTTCTCCTCGCTCCTCGCAAGCTTCAAGAAGCAGGGCGTGAAAACAGGCAACATGCTTTTCGTTGACGCAATCTCAAAAAGCATGAGGGCGGTTCCGGACCAGACCGAGCAGTGTTATTACGTAAGCTCGCCCGGCGCCCTGACCGAACTCTCGATTGTGCTTTCCAAGGTGCTTAGGCACAACTTCGATTACATTGTTTTTGACTCCCTCACAAACCTCCTCATCTACCAGGAAAGGGATCCTGTCGCAAAATTCATCTCGAACTTTGTCAACAGAGTAGGGGCAAGCGAAAGCAAGGCGGTTTTCTACGCCCTGAAAATGGAGCAGCATGCGGAACTTGTGCAGGAATGCTCGATGTTTGTCGATAAGGTAATTGACCTTTCCGGTTCCGGTCCCGGGGCGAAGGGCAAATGAGGGGTGCGGGCGATGGCTGAAAAACCAGGTTTTCCCGGATTTTTCTCAAAAAGCATAACCGGAAAGGTTTTCTTCGGCCTCCTCATCGTCATAATCCTAACCCTGTCGATTACGGCAGTTTATATCCTTGGGATAACCTATGTTTCCGGGCAGTTCATGGAATTAAAGGACACGTCTGTCCCCCTGATATCCTCGATAACCGAGACCGAGGCGCTTTCGAAAGAGGCCCAGTCAAATGCCGTGCTTTACATCTACGCCGGCCTGGATAAGGGCGCTGTTGAAACATCGATACTTAACCTTGAAAACAAGGCATTGGAACATTTTTCATATATAGGCAGGGCAACCCTTGCCGAAAAGGAGGTTGCGGGAGAGCTTACCGAAAACATAAAACTTATGGGCAATAAGATAGAGGAGATTGTTGAACTGAAAGAGGCGGGTGCTTCGCAGGCGGAACTCGGGGACAAGTACCTTCTTGAGGTGATGCCGCTCTCATCCAAAATCGACCAAAGAATCCTTTACCTTAAGGATGCCTATTCGGAAGGCATGTCCAAGGCGGGGATTTCAATAGCCATGAGCCTTGGCGCGGTGCTGGCATGGCTTTTCTTTTCAACCCTGCTAATAATTGCGGGTTTCATATTCTTCGCAAGGGCTGTCTCAAACCTCTTCGCAAAGCCGATACAGGACCTCACCAACGCAACAAGGGAGATGCAGACGGGCAACTTCTCCCAGAGAGTAGACATAAAGACAGGGGATGAGCTTGAGGAACTCGGAAATGCGCTTAACACGGCAATCGCGGTCCTCGCAGATACCGACCGCGAGAGGAAACAATTGGATGTCGCAAAGACGGAATTCCTAAGCATAACCTCCCACGAGCTCAGAAGCCCCATGACTCCCATGAAGGCGCAGCTCCAGATGCTTAGGGAAGGCTACTTCGGCAGGCTTTCCGAAAAGCAGAAGGAAAGCCTGAACATAGTCTTGAGGAATGCGGACAGGCTCGACAAGATAATAGCGGACTTTTTGGAGATATCGAGGATTGAGGCGGCAAGGCTTAAGTTCTCATTCAAGAGGATGAACCCTGAGAAAACAATCATTGAGACTGCGGAGTATATGGAAAACTACATGCCCGAAAAGAAAATAACCATAAGCACACGGGTCGGCAGGCTCCCGGAGATTGAGGTTGACCCCGACAGGATAAGCCAGGTATTGAGGAACCTGATTAACAACGCCATAAAGTTTTCCAAGGATGGCGGAAGGATTGACGTTGCAGCGGAGACAATGAAGGACCACATCCTTGTGAGGGTCAGGGATTATGGGGTAGGCATACCAGAAAAGTCGCAGGTGAGGATATTCGAGCCTTTCTACCAGGCTGAAGAAACAATGTACAGGAAGTATGGGGGGACAGGATTGGGATTAGCAATCTGCAAGGGAATTGTCGAGTCGCAGAACGGAAAAATATGGTTTGAGAGCGAGCAGGGAAAAGGCACAACCTTCTATTTCACCATCCCGTTTGTTCCGGTAAGAGCGCCCAAGCCTATTAAGGTCTTGTTTTCGCCGAAGCGCGGCATCGAGGCCGCGGTTCTTCAAGAGTTCAGGAACCACCTTGGCCCCATAGGCGAGGGGGAGTTCGAGGCGATGAACAGGGGCGGGGAACTCACAAGGGAAAAGGTAATTGAGTACATCGAGAACCTTGTCACAAGGGGAATCCTTTCCAAGGAGAAGGGCGAGGAATTCAAGGGGGCTTTGGACCGCGTATTTGGCGGGGAGCGGAAGGAGAAGGTTGAGGAGTCGGTCATTGAATTCTTTGAGGAAGTTGACAAGGGGGAGAAAGCATAAAACTTAGGGTAATAATCCTGGTTTTTTTCATCGCGGTAGGGATACTCGCAAGCGTAATCGGCGGCTTTCACATCGCAGGGGTTCTCCAGGGGATTCTTTCGGAGGAGATGGGGGACCACCTAAGGTGCGTTGCGGACTCAAGAGCATCCCATATTGAAACCTTCACCCATGAAAAGGAAAATACCTTGAATTTTGTTTCAAAAAGCCCTTCCTTCTTGGCTTTGTTATCCACGGATGAAAATTCAGGGGATTATCCGGAAATTGTAGGGGAGGTCGCATCCGCAAGGGCTGCCCTGATTTCGGCATACCCTGAAATTGCCGACCTGTGCGTAAGGGGCAAGACCGGCGAACCTTTGCCGGGCGATAGCGGGGACTGCGGGTTTTCCCTGCGGGACCACAAAGAATATGCGGACGGAAAAAGGAAAACACACATAGGCGATGTCCGGGCAAACCGCCATTCGGGCTATACAATTACATTCGCAAAGCCGGTTGTTGACGAAGGGGAATTCCTTGGCACTGTTTCCATCGAGACTGATGCGGAAGCATTTTTCGCGATTGTCGGCGATGTCACCGGCTTCGGGAATACAGGGGAGGCATATGTCATCAACAGCGAGGGCCGCATGATGACGCCCGGCCGTTTTGAAACCCAATTTGATTTAATGAAAAATGTAGACACCGAAAGCTCAAGGGCCTGCCTGGAACTTGTTTCAGAGGGAAGGGAAACTTTGGGGGAAACGCCTGTTTTTGTTTTCCCGGATTACCGGGGAGTCAGGGTAATGGGGACCTATGTTTCCATGCCCGAGCAGGGCTGGTGCGTTATGGCGGAAATTGACGAGGCAGAAGCGCTTATCGCGCCCGCCGAAGGCCTTTACGGGATGGCAATTTTTATCGGCGTAATCCTTATACTCCTGCTTGCCATTCTGGGGATTGTTTTCGGCGGGCAGCTCTCAAAGCCGCTCCTTGGCCTGACCGAAAAGGTCGACCAGATAAGCAAAGGCAATCTTGACATAAGCCTTGGAAAAAGCAGGATAGACGAGGTGCAGAACCTCACAGACTCGCTTGACAGAATACTCGCAAGCCTTAAGCTTGCGGTGATAAAGACCGGGCTTTCAAAGGAGGACCTCGAGCTTGGGCAGGCGCTGGCCGCGAGGAAAGAGGCCGAGAAAAAAGCCCGGATTTATTTTGATTTGGCCCGCGTTATGATGGTTGTCCTGGACCGCGCCGGCAATGTGGAAATGATAAACCAAAAAGGGGCGGAGATTGTCGGCTATGCGAGGGAGGAAATTTTGGGGAAAGACTGGTTCAGTTTCGCCCCCGAGGAGGACAGGAAAAGGCTAACGGGCATGCACCGCAAGGTGGTGCATGGGAAAATGGAGAACATCGAGAGTTTCGACAACGATATTCTGGCAAAGGACGGAACCAGGAGGACAATACGCTGGCACAACACAGTCCTTAAGGACAATTCAGGCAGGATAACAGGAACACTAAGTTCTGGCGAGGACATCACCGAACAAAGCAGGGCGCAGGAAGCGTTGAAGGAATCCGAGGAGAAGATGAGGGCGCTGTTTGTGAACATCCCCGATGCAATATATATGCTTGACGGCAAGGGTTTTTTCCTTGACGGCAACAGGTCTGCGGAAGAGCTCGTCGGATACAGGAAGGCAGACCTTATAGGGAAGAACTTCGCGGAAGTCAATCTCCTTCCAAGAAACCAGGTTGCGAAAGCGCTTTCGCTCCTCGCCAAAAACCTGCAGGGGAAACCCACAGGTCCCGATGAGTTCTCCCTGAAAAGAAAGGACGGCACAGAGAGGATTATCGAGCTTTACACCTATCCTGTGAGGCTGCGCGGTAAAAAAGTTGTCCTTGGGGCGGCAAGGGACATAACCGAAAGGAAGAGGGCTAATGAGGCCCTGAAGGAATCCGAGGAAAGGCTTAAGCTTATGTTTGAATCCGCTCCCGACCCCTTCTACATGTTCGACCTAAAGTTCAACCTGATAGATGCAAATTCCGCCGCAGAGAGGCTGTCGGGCTATGCCAAGGAGGAGGTGATAGGGAAGAACCTTTTCACGAGGCTCCTGCCCCCGCAGGAAATTCCCAAGGCGACAAAAATTGTCCGGCAGTTTATTTCCGGAAACACAGGGAAGCCGTTTGACCTGACAATCAAGACCAAGGAAGGGAAACTTGTTCCTGTCGAGGTTTCCGCTTTCCCGGTTAAGATAAGGGGAAAGACATACATGTTCGGCATTGCGAGGGATGTTTCCGAGAGAAGGCGCGCGGAGGAGGCAATAAGGAAATCCGAGGAGAAACTCAAGCTTCTTTTCGAGTCCGCTCCCGACCCTTTCTTCATGATGGACCTTCAGGGCACCCTTATAGACGCAAACAAAGCCGCGGAGGAAATCGCCGGCTACCGCAAGGAGGAATTGCTCGGGAAGAACATTATCAGGACTGTTGTTTCCCCGGAAGACAGGGCAAAGGCAATAAAGCTCGCCGCAGAGACCGCACTCGGGAGAGGGAGCCTTACGGAGATAGCCATTGTCAGGAAGGACGGAAGCAGAGTAAGCGTTGAAATTTCCGGAAACCCGATAAAACTGCGCGGCCAGAATTTCATTTTCGGGATAATGAGGGACATTTCCGAAAGAAAGCGGGCGAGGCAGGAAATCGATTCAAAAGTAAGGGAACTGAGCACGCTTTATGAGGTCATTACCGCAGCAAACAAGGCAAAAGACCTCGACTCGATGCTGAGTGAGATACTGGACGCATCTCTGAAACTTACCGGATTTGATTCGGGCGGAGTTTACCTCCTTGACGAGGAAAAGGAAATTGCCGAGCTTAGGTTCGGCAGGAATATTTCGAAACCCGCGCTTGTGAAAACGATTGTGGCTAACGGCAAGCCTCGGCACAAGCAGGTATTAATTGACGGCCGGCCGCTGTTTGTTGAGGATTATTCCGCCATTGATGCGCAGCTTGCGAAGAGGCTGGGGATATCCGCCCTGGCATCCATCCCCCTTCGCACAAAGGACGGGGTAATCGGCGCGATTAACATTGCCGGCAAGAAGCCCCGCAAGTTTACCGAGGGAGAGAGGGAGCTTCTCTGCCTGATAGGGAAGGAGGCGGGAACCGCGGTCGCGAGGATGCTTGCCGAGGAGAAGGTCGAGAAGAGCGAGCAGAGATACAGGATGATTGCGGACAACATAACCGATTTTGTCATAACAATGGACTTCTCGGGGAAGTGGACATATATAAGCCCATCCCATTCCCTGCTTGGCTACCGGCCGGAGGAGCTGCTGGGGAAGAACGCCTTTGACTATGTGCATCCCGATGACAGGAAGAAGCTTATTCCGCAGTTCCAGAAATACGCAAAGTACAAAATAGAGGAGCTGCTGAAACTAAGGGCGGGAAAAGGCCCTATCCGCGCGGAATACAGGTTCAGGAACAAGGAAGGGCAATGGAGGGATATTGAGGCGTACGCAAGCCTTGTTGAGGTTCCGGAAGCGGGGCACCAGGTACTTATAGTTTCAAGGGACGTAACCGGCAGGAAGGAAACCACCAGGAAAACATCGGAGAGCGAGCGGAAGTTCAGGGAAGTTTTCGATAACCAGCCGAACTACTGTTACATGGTTTCCCCGGAGGGTAAGATAACCGACGTTAACAAGGCCGCTCTCGGGGCGCTTGGCTACAAGAAAGAGGATCTTGTGGGAAAGCCCATGAAGAAAATTTATGCCCCTGAATCCCTTGGGAAGGTGAAGGCGCTTTTCGGCAGGCGGAAACAGTCGGGAAAGATCGAAAATGAGGAACTGGCTATACTGGCAAAAACAGGCGAGAAAAGAATAGTCCTTCTCAGCACGGCAGCTGTCAAGGATGCGCAGGGCAAAGCACTCTATTCAATCTCTGTGCAGAGGGACATAACCGATATCGAGGAAGCGGAGGTCGAGAGGGAGGCTGTATTGGGGGGGGATGAGGAGGGTGCTTGACGCCATGCCTAATGCGGTTGTCACTCTTGACACAAAAGGGGTAATAACCGGCGTTAATGACGCCCTGCTTAACGCAGCCGGCTACCGGAGGGAGGAGATTGTCGGCAAGAGGATTACCGGCCTCAAGATAATTGGGGCAAAAGACCTTGCAAAGATAATAGCCAACTTCGCGAGGGCGGTTGCGGGCGCAAATGTCAACCCATATAAGGTGGACCTGAAGCTGAAAAGCGGAGATGTGATGGCTGTGGAGGTGGATGGCAGCCCGATAAGGAAAGCGGGGAAAATTGTCGGAGTTGCCGCTAACATAAGGCCTTGGGTGGAGAACAAAGGCAAGGATTAGGGGGTAACCCTCTTTATCCCATAATAATTGATGTCATTCTCGGAATCAACAACCGCAACCAGCATGCTTGTTTTCAAATTTCCGCTCAGCCTCACCATCCTGCTGAATTCGGCCATGCTGCACCTGTAATCCTGGGGCAGTACCCCTATAACCCATTGGGTGTGTTCCTCCCCCGGCTTTTTCCCCCTCGGATAAACCCTGAAATCAAACCCGAATTTGTAGCCTGTTTTTGTGACATATCCCCTTTCCCTTAAATCCTTGTAAACAATATACTTGGTGTAAAAATCCTTCTCCCTGCGCGAAGCTTCCTTTATCACAGCCTCGTCATCCATTTCTTTGCCCTTCTTGTCGGCAACCTCAAACTTGCCCTTCTCGAGGAGATAAAGGCATTCCTTTATGTCAAGGACAAGCTTCCCGCCTTCCCTCTCGCCGTATCCCTTCTGCTGAAGCTGGTCGGCCAGCTTTTTATCTCCGATTATTGCCTTGTTATCCACGAGCAGGTTCATGATATCCCTCCCCCCCATCGGCAGGACATAGATATTATAGATATATTCCGGTTCAATATTATTTAAATACTACTTAATAGTATTCTTTTGTCGATAGGTGTTATTTTGGCGGGATTTACTGTAACTCCGTGGGAGGTAAGCGGGAAGGTGAACTATGGCCGGCTTGTGAAGGAGTTCGGCACCGAGGCGCTTTCCCCCGCCATGGCCGAGAGGATAACAAAGGCAGCGGGCAGGAATCACTTCATGCTGAGGAGGGGAATCTTCTTCTCACACCGCGAGCTGGGGCAGATATTCAGGCGCCTTGATAAAGGCGAGGAGTTTTACCTTTACACCGGCAGGGGGCCGAGCGGCGCAACTCATCTTGGGCATCTTGTCCCATACATTTTCACGAAATACCTTCAGGATGCCTTCAATGTGAAGCTTTATTTCCAGCTTACCAACGACGAGAAGTTTCTTCTCAAAAGGGGGCTGCCGATGGAGGAGGTAAATGCCCATACAACCGACAATGCCCTTGATTTCATCGCTGTTGGATTCAAGCCGGGAAAGACAAAAATAATCAGAAACATGCAGGATATCGGGCACATCTATGAAATTGCGGTTGATGTTGCAAAGAGAGTTACCTTCTCAACAGTGAAGGCTGTCTTCGGTTTCAGGAACGAGACAAACATAGGCATGATTTTTTTCCCCGCTTTGCAGGCGGCTCCCGCATTCCTCGAATCAAAATTGCAGGGGAAGAAAGTCTCCTGCGTCATCCCGTGCGCAATCGACCAGGACCCCTACTGGAGGATAGCAAGGGATGTTGCGGAAAAGCTCGGCTATTACAAGCCCGGGGCTATACACGGAAGATTTTTACCGGGCCTGAAGGAGGGGGGCAAGATGTCGGCAAGCGACCCGGACTCCGCAATCTTCACAACCGATGGTGAGAAAACTGTAAAGGGCAAAGTTGGAAGGGCATTTACGGGAGGGCAGCCCACGGTGGAGGAGCAGAAGGCGAAGGGGGGAAAGCCGGAAATCTGCAATGTTTACCAATACTATTATTTCCTTTTTGAGGAAGACGACAGAAAGCTGGAGGCGAGGTTCGACTCCTGCAAGAAAGGGGAGATAATGTGCGGCGAGTGCAAGAAGGACCTCGCAGAAAGGATAAATAAGTTCCTCTCTCTCCATAGAAAAAGAAAAGAGGCTGCGAAGAAAAACCTTGGCAGGTATTGGCTTAAATAATCTCCGCAGGTATCTTCTCATTGCCGAGCGAAGCAGCTATCTGGTTTGAGAGTTCCACCCCTCCCTTGAGGACAACTTTCCCGATGCTGTTCAGCCTCGCTATGCCGATAATTTTCCTTGTCGTGTCGCCCCACTCCATGATATCCTCGCACTTCTTTTTCTTTTTTCCGAGAGCGGATTTAATGTCATTTATGACCGCATTGCCATGGGAAATTTCGGAGCTCATCATGCTCGGCTCCACAACAAAAAGTATGAATATTTGTTTTGCCCCTTTTGAGGCCCTGTCAATGAAAGCAGGGTCATTCTCTGTTCCGGATATGACGGGGATAAGGACCTTCATTTCAGCACCTACTCGACATATTCATAGAATCCCTTCTTCCTTTCAATAAGTTCCCCCTCTTCCCGGAGAAACTCGCAAACAATCTTCGCAAGGACAGGCTCTATCTTCAGGGTTTTCGCAAGCTCCCCGAAGTTGGAAACCCTTTCCTTCTTTATTTTTTGGAGAATTGCCGGCATGTTCTGCCCATATGTTTCCGAAGAGATTATATAGAAACTGCCGTCAAAACTCCTTGTCCCCATTATCTCTTTTTGTTTTATTTTTTCCGCGTTGTCCAGGCAGAATTTCTTCGCAGCAAGCTCGTTCTGGATTACCATATAGCCCTCATTTCCGAGCGTAAGAATTCCGGTTCTGTCCTGCCCGTTTTCTCCGGGGGGATATGGGGGCGGGGTCTGTGCTGCGGAAGAAGCATTCTTGGATGGGTTTCCTGTTTTAGGGAGCTGGTAAACCGCTTTTTTGTAACCGGGGTTTAGCTTGAACTTCTCGATTTTCCCCTCTTTAAGCAGGCTGTTGAACACAGGCAGTGCCTCCTTGCCGAGCATCTTCTCGAACTTTCCCTCGACTCTTTCGCTTAGGGGAAGCCCGCCTATCATGGAAAGTATTTTTTCGGAAGCTGCGCCCTCGACCCCGCCGGAAGTGCCTTTTTTTGGGCTTTCCTTCTTTTTCTCAACAAGAACCCAAATTCCATCGGTTGCTTTGTAGGCCTCATATTCCCTGTCCCCGGAAAGGCCTGCTTCCTTCGCTTCCTTCCCGGAAACCCGCAGCCTGAATTCAGAGTCAAAGCCAGCCAAAATAACCCCCTGTCCATAATAAGGATGAAAGGTTAAAAAAAGCCATTGGAAACTACGCCGAAAAGAGCATTACCGCATAAATAGCGTATTTTTCATCTCCTTTCTTGGAGTATTTCTTCGCAAAGCGCATGCTTGGCATATGCACAAGGTCCTTTTCCACCAGCCTGAAGGGTTTCATCGCCTTCTCGACGTCTTTTGTGCTTAGGGCATGGACATGGTACCTGTATTTCATAGGCCACACCAGCGACATTGCCCTCCAGAAACAGCCCTTCTCAAGCGGAATGGTAATCAGGATGTTTTTCCTGCAGACTCTTTTCATCTCCTTTCCCACTTTCTTCCAGTCCGGGATGTGCTCGAGCACCTCGGAACAAAGGACCCAGTCAAACTCCTTGTCTCTGAACGCAAGCTTTGCCGCATCCATGCTGTGGAATTCCCCGCCGGGAACGTTCTTCTTCGCATGCTCGATGTCTGCAAGGTCAAGGTCTATCCCGACAGCCTTCCCGCATTTGTCCAGTACGTTGGCGACATAGTGGCCGCTCGCACACCCAACCTCCAGAAAAGACTCGCCTTTCCCTATCTTTTCAAGGTGCTTAAGGACAAAGTGTTCCCTCACATG
The DNA here is from genome assembly GCA_964540145.1 of uncultured archaeon. GTDB lineage: Archaea > Iainarchaeota > Iainarchaeia > Iainarchaeales > CAZILS01 > CAZILS01. The sequence goes on from CAZILS010000004.1 coordinate 72,907, forward strand.
GCCGCTAAGGAGCTTTCCCCTAATTGTGTTGTAGAAGAATTCCTGTTTTCTCAACCTGATCCGCTCTTTATGTAATTGTGGGCTGAAACAGCGGCGGCAGCCCCTTCTGCAGCAGCCATAACTATCTGCTGCAAACCGCCTGTAACATCCCCTGCGGCAAAAATGCCCGGAACTGCCGTCTCGGAACCCCTGCCTATGGCGATAAACCCATTTTCGTCAATCTTCGCCCCGAGCTTCTCTGCAAGCCTTATTTGCGGGGAGAGCCCTATGTAAACAAAAACACCGTTGACCTTAATCTCCTTTTCCTCCCCGGAGCCCCTGTCCCTGACCTTTATTCCGGTTACCTTCCCTTCCCCCAGAATCTCCCTAACCTCTGTCCCATACCTGGCCTCAACATCGGATTTCCCAAGCCTGTCAAGGTAGACACCTTCGCACAGGGGCCTGTCCCGGGATTCAATAAGGTATACTTTCGGGCAGGTTTCTTTCATGTAAAGCGAGGCGGAAACCCCGGAATTTCCCGCGCCAATAACCGCAACATCCTTGCCTTTGAAGAAAGGGCCGTCGCAAACCGCACAGTAACTTACCCCCCTGCCTGAAAATTCTTCCTCGCCCTTAATGCCAAGTTTCCTGTGGACAGAGCCTGTCGCAATAACAACCGCCCTCGCGCCTGCCTTTTCCCCCTCCAGATCAAGCACAAACCCGCCGCCCTCTTTGGAAATTCCCTTAACCTCCTTCCCCTTTTCTATCTCCACGCCCTCACTTCTCAACTGCTTCTCAAAGTCGGCCATTAAATCAGTGCCCTTTTGGGGCGGCTTGCCAGGGTAGTTCTCGACAAGGACAGCCCAGGTTACGGTGCCCCCGCCCTGCCCTTTGTCAAATATCCTTACCGTGAGGTTTTTCCTCTTGGCGTAAAGCGCTGCGCTCATGCCCGCGGCGCCCGCCCCGACAACAGCCAAGTCAACATATTCCATATGAACCAACCTAAAAATGGTGTGGGGAAACAATTAAAATAATGCTTTAAGGCCACGACTGTCCCCCGCCAGAGACAAAAACTATTTATACTAGCTTAACCCTTCTATTTGCCATGGAACTTATCGAATCCCTCAGGAAGTTCGGCCTCAACGAATATGAGTCCAAGGTCTATTATGCCGCATCCAAGGCCTCGCCCTCAAGCGCGTCAAACATAAGTAAAAGTTCAGGGGTTCCGAGGGCAAGGGTTTACGATGTGCTGCGAAGCCTTGAGGTAAAGGGCTTTGTCGCGAAGAAGGCGCTAAAACCCGTCGAGTACCGTGCGCTTCCTTTAGGTTCGATCCTGAACGGAATTGAGAAAAGCAAGAGGGAAACACTGGAGAGGGAAATCAGGGAGCTTTCAAGGATAAAGAAGATTGTCGAGAAAGGCCTTTCCAAAGAGCAGGCTGAGGGGCATGACACAGGCGCAATCCTAATCTCAGGCAGGCCCAAGATACACAACTTCATGCTTGATATTGTAAGGAAAAGCAAGTCCGTCACAGTTACGGGAAACAGGCAGAGCCTCGCAAGAAAAAAATCTTTGATAGAATCCTTAAGAAACGGAAAAAAGATTTCAGTTAACTTCTCGCTTAACCCCCAGCTAAGGGCGGTTGTCCTCGACTCTGAAAAGTCGCTGCTGTTCCTGACTCCCCCATCATCTTGCCCGGAGGCCGAGCGGGCGTTGTTTATTGACAGCAGACCGCTTTCAACTTACCTTTCTTCAGCCCTGAAGAGGTAAACCTACTTGTCTTTGGGCTTCCCTTTGGGGGCGGGCTTTGCCTTCGGCTTGGCGCTTTCGGCACCCTGCGGGGGCTTCACAATCGACGGAACAGATTTTGGAGTTCCTTTCAAAGTCGACTGTGCTGCGTCCTTGGGCTTTCCCTTTCCGTTCTTCAGGCCTCTTTCCCTGTAGAGGGCGTAGCCGATAAGGGCAACAACCGCAACAACCAAGCCGGCAACAATCGCCATGCCTGTGTTTGCGAGGTTGAACAGCCCTGCGCCAAGGTCCTCTTTCCCACCCTGTTTCTCAAGGGCAATTATGAGGTTCTTAACAAAGGTGCCCTGGTGCGTGGTGGCTTTTATAGGGACCATGATTTTGTCTCCCTGGTAATTTTCCGGGAGGGTTATGAACATCTTGGCTGTCTTTGACTGCGCAGGGTCTATGATATCTCCGCTAATAGTCAGCTCCGCAGGATACTGGAGTGCCGCAAGTTCAACAATCCTCACTGTCCTGTTGCTGTCGTTCATTATCGAGAAATCAACTTCCATCCCTTTCTCGGTTTCCCTGTTGATTACCTTGGGGTTTTGGAGTATAAGGTTTATCGGATACCTGCTTGCCTCTGTCCCGAAAATCCTTATCTTCAAATCCATCCTTGCCTGGTAGCCGAAGTCGGTTGTCGCGGTTATCGTCGCGGTTGTCTCCTGTTCGGTGAGGTCGAACGGAGGGCTTACCAATACAAATACCTCTCCCCTTTCTCCCTTTTCAAGGGCCAAAGTTTTTGTGTCGAGGTATACCCATGCCTTGTCCGAGGCAAGGGTTATTGTCTGCTTTGTAGCGCCCTTGTTCTCGACAATTAGCTTCACTGTTTCAGTATCGCATGTGTTGACATCAACCTTGCCCGTGCCCAAAAGCACAATTCCGAAACAGCTTTCGCTGCTAAGGTAGTTGATGCTTTTTGAGTCCTGGGCCGACTGCTCTGCCGATTTTATCTCCGCAACCAATGCCCTGTCGCTTGCGTCTTTTGGGGGGGTTATCGCAAGCGCAACCTTTTCGGTTGTGTTTGGCTGTATTGTTACAGAGCTATCTGCGCTGACCCAGCCCGGCTTAACATCCAAAGTGAATGTCTGCGCCTGCGTCCCGAGATTCCTTATCTCAAGCGTATCATTTGAAGGAACCCCTTTGCACAGGTTAAGCGAGGGCAAAAGCATGAGCGAGTTGTAGCAGTCCTCGACCATGAGCGAGTACTTTTTCTCGACTGTTGCTTTTGTTGCAGTTACTTTCAGGGAGAAGTCCCTCTCGCCCGCAACCGCAGGAATTATCTTAAGGGTCTGCCCTATTTCGTCGAAAACACCCGCAAGGTCCGAGGCGTTCTCCGCATCGAAATACTTTCCCCCTGTTATCCTTGCGATATCCTCAAGCTCCTTCTTCCCTTCCTCATCTATGCTGAATCCGATGGCGTAGACCTTTATGCTGTTCTCCCTAAGCGCAACCGCAGCCGCCCTTGGGTCCCCATCACAGGTCTCTTTTCCGTCACTAACAAGTATCACTGCCTTGTTTTCCTTTCCTTTCAGGTCCGCTATGGCGTTCTCAAGCGCATTTGCCATAGGAGTCTTCCCCATAGGCGTCATCGCGGAGATGCTGTCGGTAACCATAGGTATGTTCAGCGCGGTAACGCTCCTCAGCTGCCTTGAGTCCTCGCACTCGTCTCCCTGGCCAAACACCCTCAGGCCGAGTTCGACATCGCTGACCTTGTTCACAAAGCTTGTCGCGACTTCCTTCGCAATGTCCATCTTCCTCTTGCCCTCTATGCTCTCAATCATGCTTCCGCTTGTGTCCATAACAAGCTCAAGCGCAACCTTGACATCTTCCTTAATCACTTCCCCTTCCTTCGCAAGGCCCGAAACATCAAGGGTTGCCTCGACATTCCGGCTCTCGCCGGGCTGTATCTTGAATGAGGTTTTGTCGAGCTTTGCGCTGATGCCGAGCAGGCTTGCTCTTACATCAAGTTCCTTGGTCCCCTTGTTGGTAACCTTGAAAACATAGGCGGGGTTTTGCTCGGCACAGGCTGTCTCCTCCCCTGAAATCTTTTCAACCGCAAGGTCGTAGCACTTCTGCAAGTCTATGCTCATGGCGGCCTGCTCGGTGTAATTGTATTTCGTGGACTCGGCAAGCACCTTAATGTCGTATGCCTTCTGCTCGGCGTTTCCCGGCGTAAGGTTCACGGTAACGCTTGCGCTCTTGCCGGGGGAGAGGCTGATTGAGCTTGTTGAAAGCTTTGCCCAGCCCGGCCCGTCAAGGGTCAGCCTAACATTGTCATCGAGCTTCCCGTTGTTTGTAATTGTGATTTTCTGCGAGGTTGCCTCGCCTGTGCAGATTTCCCTTGGGCTTGTTCCCAAACCTGTATCGATGTCAAGGTCCTGCCCCTGGGCAAGGATGTACTTTCCCTCGTCCGAACTCTTGAAGTTCGGGTTAATCAAGGACCCCACTGCCCAGAAAGGGTATTCCCCAAGCTCGGCGTCGCAAGGCGCCTGCACTTTCAAAGAGGTCTCTTCAGGAACGCCCTTTGTCACAAACACCATTCCGTCCTTGAGCTCATACCATTTTATGGGCAGGCCCTGGATGTCCAAGTAGACCTTCTCGGTCTGCTGGTTTTTTATCGGGGAGTTGTTTGTCAGCCTTACTGTGTAGTTCTTTTCCTCGCACTGCGTTGCACTCTGGCTTTCAGGCATAACCTCGATGTCGACCTTATGGCCCTGTTTTATCACAACATCGCAATAGGTTGTTACCGGGCTTCCGTTCCTCACGGTTATCTCTGCCTTGTATGTTCCCGGGTCTGCGTAACAGTCGGAAATAGTGTAAATCTTCAAATCCCTGCACTCGCCCGCCGCCAAAGTGAAGTTTTCCGGGATGATGCTGAGCCAGTTGGAAACTTCCCCTCCAACGTTTGCATTATAGGTTTCTGTGTGGCCTGAATCGTTGCATGCCCGGAGGTTGTTCACCTTAAGGTCGCACTGGTACCCCGAACTTGAGCAGCTCCCTGTGATTGCGACAGCCTTGGCCGCCGCCGCCAGCATAATGAGAACAAGCCCCATCATCAAATATCTTTTGTCCATATACCCCACACCCCTATTTGTAGTAAAGCCATTTTTGCTTTGTCTCTGTTTTGCCACTGTTTAGGGACAATATATATAATACTCCCAAACAGATTAATAAAAGTATGCCTATCGCATACCCCCCGCTGTTTCCGAGCGAAGCAAGGCCCGCGGCGAGCATGCCGCCGACTATATCTGTGGCTTCATTATCCTTGTTTTCTCCGCTGCCCTCCGAAGGAATATGGCCCTTGCCGACAACCTCAAGGCCAACGTCCTCGGTTGTTATGTGCTCCGAAGAACTGGCCTCCAGAGTGAGGCCGAAGCGGTCCTTCCTTGCGTTTCCCGAGGCCATGAGCGTTGCCGTGATTGTTTTGCTCTGCCTTGCGCCTATCTCCGTGATTGTCTTCACAGGGAAGCTCACCCCGTTCCCGACGCCCCAGAGCCTGACCGCCAGGTTCTCTATGGGCTCGTTTGTGGGGTTGTAGACTGTTATCGATATCTGCTTCTTTTCGCCCCTTTCAATCGTTATATCTCTGGGGTAGTTTGTAATCTCTATCACATCTTTCAATACACCCCGCTTAGGCTCGACAACATTGAATGTTAAAGGAGCGCGGTCATAGAACATGAGCTCGCTGCTGAAGTCTATGCTGAAGCTCCCGCTAACCTCAAGGAAATCCCCCCCCTCGTTTTCCGCGTAGAGCCAGAAGCCTATGCTCTCGTTGTTTGCAAAGTCCTCGTATATGTCTATTGTTATCCTGTTCTCATCAGCATAGACATGGAACTCCGAGTTGTCATCGTTGTAGTATTCCCCATTCAGCATGAACTCGCTGTACTCTTTGGCAATTGAGTCGAGGCCGTCAAGGTAGAATGTTATCTGCCTTATCTCGGTGTCGTTCCTGTCGGCATCAACCCTTGTGTCAATAACATAGCGGTTTCCGAGAGTGTCCTCGAAGTCAAGATTCACAGTGAACATCCCGTCAAGCTCTGTGCTCTCTTCCTCGAAAACAACGGTTTCAGTGCCCGCGATGTAATCCATCTCCTCGTCATCCTCGTCATAGGCGGTTCCTGAAACTGTGAACAATATTGTGTCCCTGTTCACATCCTCTGTGAAGCCGTCAAGGTCGAAGACAAGGCTCTGTTCGGGGATTCCGCTCGGCCTTGAGCTTGCTATGAGGTACACTGTCTTAGCGCCAAGAGGTGTGTCGTACGAAGGATTGACACTTACGTGCACAATCTCGCTCGACCTTGCTCCAAGCTCAACTATCGAATCCGAGACGGTTGTGCCTATGTTGCCGTACGGGTTCTCGGTATGGAGATAGATTGTCTCTGTGTAATCCCCGGTGTTCTGCAATTCAACCTCAAATACGGCGAAGTCTGTTGCGGAACAGGCAGACCTGTCTATCTCGTCTGTGAGCACCCTCATCGCAACCCCGTGCGAAGGGCCCACAGTTATGCATGCCCCGGTGCTTCTATATCCTTCTGTGCTCATCGCATAGAACTTAATGTCATAGTTTCCGTTGCGGTCGCTGTCCCTAGTCTTGATTGTGACAGTCTTGGTTGCGCTTTCATAGGGCCCAAGCTCTATCTCCCTCTCCCCGAGCCCCATTGTGAGCTCCCCGGTCGCATAGAGCGTGAACTCCTGCTTCTCGGCAAGCTGGTTTGTGATAGTGAAGGCTATGTTCAAGTCCTCTTCCTTGCCCATGAAGTAGCATGAATCAGGCCCTTCGATTGAGAAGGCCTCTGTGTACTCACAGTCGACTATCTCAAAGCTTACAGCCCTTTCTGTGTTGACCCTTTCGTTCCTCACGAATATAGGCATATCATAAATTCCCGCCTTGGTTGTGCTGTTTGTCCTTATCACAAGCTCGGCCATCTTGCCCTCCCCGGCATCCAGCCTGAGCTTTGCGGGCTCAAAGAGCGGCATGAACGGCTCCGAAACCCCGATGAGCTCGACTTCCTGGAATTCAAGCGTGTTGTTCACAACCTCTATAGCTATCCTTTTGGTGTAACCTTCATTGCAGAAGACCGGCCTTTCCGAAGGAAGTATAAAGTCAACGCCCCCGTCCCCAAGAACATTGGCTCTTATGGTTTTGCTCGCAACGACACCATCGTACTCAAACACAACGACAACGTCGTACACCCCCACTTCCGCATCCTCTTCAGCGAGGATTGAGAGTGTGAAGAGGGTGTACTCATTTGCGTTCAGCCATACCTCGTCCTTTCCGAGGCTTGGCTTCACTTCGGCATAGTCCGCATATGCCTCAAGCCTCACATTAACCTGTTCAGAGGTTGTGTTCTCAAGCCTGAGTTCAACACCCTGGGTTTCGCCCGGCTCAAGCGACACATAACCGTAGTCTGATGTCAGTATAATTGCCGCAAAGGTATCCTCATAAGCTTCATTTGACAGCTCCGACTCGTTTCCCGCCGCATCAACCGAGGTAACCCTGTAGTAATACCTCTGGTGCAGCTCTATCTCCGTATCGAGGTAGAAAGTATCCGTGGTTGTTGCGTACGCACTTCCGGCATTGCTCGATGTTATAGGATAGAGCGACCTGTAGACATTGTAGTATTCTATCGGCGCACCCTGGTAAACAGGAGTTGACCATTCAAGGTATATGGCGTCGTTGTTGTTGAACTCCGCAGTGAGGCCTGTTATTCCATTTGGGGCAACAGTGTCTATTGTGAAGCGCCATGCAACACTCGACCTGTTATCCGCAAAGTCATTCACGTCAAGCTGAACATCAACGACCTGCCCGTTATTGAATATTGCTGAAGCAGGCGTGAACTCAAGCAGGCCTTCGCTAACTATCCAGGCATATCCTTCACTTGCCATTCCGCTTATCCCGAGCTCCGAGACCCTGAGCATCTCGCCGAAAATCCTTTCGTTGCCCACTTTAAGCGAGTCAGTAAGAACTTCGTGCTCATAAACAACAGCACTTGTTATGAGGTTGTTCTCGGTATCGTAAAGCCTGAACTCCCCTCCGTACCTGCCGCCGTAATCGGCAACGCCGGCAAGTATTACATAGAGTTCCTCTCCCTCGTAACTGCCTACCCCGTTAATGCCTATGATTGGCTGGTCTTGCGCAACCAAATCGGTTGTGCGAGTGAAGCTAAGTTCACTATCTGCGGCAGTGTAGGTTGTAGTTCCCACTGTAAGCCCTATTGTTGCCTCATCTATCCCCGAACCGGAGTCCGCAAGCTCTGCGCTAATGGCCTGTGCGAGGTCGTTTGACCAGGCATTGTCCGCAGGGTTAATATTCTCTAGGTAAGGCGCTTCCAAATCCATACGGAAAACCCAATTATAGTTTCCGCCGTTGCCTGCGTTGTCAGAAAAGGCAACCTCGACCTCGACAATCTCCAAATGCCCGAAGTTTGAGGAAGGCGTGTAGATAAGCCTGCCTGTGCCATCTGCATTGAAGTCAAGCTGGCCCATCCCCGTGTAGTAAGGTGTGCCGTTAACCTCCATAACTATGGTGCTCTCGTCAATCCCGCTGAGCGCATCTTCCAAAGTCAGGCTTATAGGCTGCCTAACCCTGTTTGAATAGCTGCCGTCCGCAGGATTTTCATTGCTCGCGGCAGGCGCTTCCAAATCAACTGTAAAGCTCCACTCATAGTCTGCCATAAGGTTTCCTACCTTGTCCTGGACATTGTTGAGCCTTGCCTCAACCACATCGCCATGTGCGAACGGCACAACGGGAGTGTATTCCAGGACATTTCCGGAATAGGTTACCTCGCTGCTGCCCACATCGTAATGGCTTGTCGCGGAGTTTACGTAGAGCCTTATGCTTGATGGCTCAACCCCGCTCCACCGGTCGTCTATCTCAATGCTTATAGGCTGCAGTTCATCGTTTGTATAGCCCCTATTAGCAGGATTTTCATTGCCCGCAGTTGGGGGGGTGAGGTCTATTGTGTAGGCCCATGAGCCTGTGCCCACATTGCCCGCAATGTCGGTTGCCCTAACAGATATATTGATGGCCTGGCCATCCCCATATCCCGGGTCTGCGGCGTGAGGCGTGAAGACAACGTCAAGTGTGTCGTGTATAGGTTCAAAGGTGTAGCTGACCCTTGTGTCCCCAAGGTTATAGCTTATCCCCTCCACAGTTATGCTGACAGTATCATCCTGAACCCCGAAACCGTTGTCAAAGCCGCTTCCGCTGTCTGTAACAGTGAAGCTAATGGCCTGGTGGTTATCGCCGCTGTAGCCGTCGTTCTCAACAACGAAGTTCGAGAACTCGGGAGCTTCAAGGTCAACCCGGAATGTCCAGTTGTACGGGGGCATAGCGGTTCCAAAAGTGTCGCTTGCGTTTATTGTTACACTTACATAATCATTGTGGTTATATGGTGCGGGAGGATTGAATGCAAGGCCGGGCTCGCTGAATGTGAGCTCACTATCGGCAGTAGTGTATGTGGCCAAACCGGAACTTGTGCTGTCGTATGTGAGGCTTATGCTTGCAGCATCGACTGAATGGTTCAAATCCTCTATGTTTGCGATTATGTTCTCATTTGCGTTTATGCAGAATGCAAGGGGCATCCCATTGCTCGCTTCCGGGGGTATGCCGTCTATCTCGGACATAAGCTCGCTGCTGTTTATGTCCGACTCAAACGCGTCATCCTCAACCTCTATGTCTACATAGTAGTGGCCTGCTATCCCTGAAGTATTCCATGTGTAAGAGCACACGTTCCTTGTGGTATTATGCAGGGCATTGTAGGTTATGTCGTCATCAGAACAGATTGCGGGGTCTGTGAGGTCAAGGGTTGTGATATAAACCTCGGTGTTTCCCTTAGCCTGTGAATAATACAGGTCTGCGGTCAAAAGGTTGTCGTTGTCCGGGTCGCTGACCCCGAAAATAACCAGAACCGAATCTGAAATGTTTTCGCCGTTGTTAGGCTGTTCTATGTCTATGACAGGCGCTGCCGCCCCCGCGATTGATGCGAAAAGCATCACTGCTATAACCGAAAATATTTTCCAATTCATCTTAATTACCGCCTCTTTTTTTTATCACTGTAGAAAACCTGTATATGAAAAACGCAAGAAGGGCTACTGCCGCAACCGCAAGCCCTATGTTCATGAGAAGCTCATTGCCGATAACCAAAGGCTCGCTGTTGCCTTGGTCTTCCCCGCCAGAGCCTTCTCCTCCGCTTGTATCGCCGCTGTCGGTATCTTCCCCTGTGCTGTCATCTCCCTTGTCCCCCCAGGGAAGGCCGAAGCCTGAAAATGTGAAGAAGCCTGTAATTCCATCAGAAATGTCCGCAATGCCCTCTGTAATTGTCTTTGGCTTGTAATCGACTTCAAGTGGCTTTTCAACCATATTGAACCCGTTGCAGCTAAACCCGAAAAGCAAATTTCCCTTATATTCCCCGTTGGGGTAGACATCAATTGCCATATTTGCCGAGCCCAGCTTCCCGACCGAAATCCTGTCGTAAACCGCAGCATAGCTCCACCCTTCAGGCAATTCAACCTTGCCGAGCCTGATGTCTCTCCCCAGGATTGACTTGTTGTCAAGCTTTACATTAACCTTAATTGTGCCGTTCTCCGCCTTTTCTGAAAGGCCAAACTCAACAGGGCAGACTTCCGCCTTATCAAAGTTAAGGAGCACATCCTGCTCGACCTCTTCGTTCCCGAGCCTTACAGTTATTTTGCTTGTGTAATTGGTTCCTGTCAGGTCGGCCCTCGGCATAAGTTCAATTTCAATTATTTTGGTTTCTTTTGGCTCGAGCCAGTAAGGCTGCTCCTTGATTGCATATTCAATCGGGAAAGAAAGCAGTATGTCGAGCGGCTGCTTCGAGCTTGTGCTGTTCACAACCTTAAGTGTTATGGCCTTCGGCACTTCATTGAAGGTTACGCTTCCCGGTATGCCTGAGATTTCAGCATGGGCAACGCTGCACATGCAAACCAGCAGTACTGCCGCCATCCACACGATATGCTTATAGTTCATAACCCCCACTTCATTCACTTATTCACAAGTGCCAGTTATATTATTGCTGCAGACCTTCCTTATAAAGGTATCGTTTTACCTAATTTACGCCTAATTAGCCCTAAACCCGCTTTTTGAGCATAAGCGCAAGGAGATCGGACTTGGTGATTATTCCTTTAATCCTTCCCTTTTCGCTCACAACCGCCCCCGGGCTGTGCTCCAATACTGCCGAGACCAGGCCTATTGCGGCATCCTCATTAATCACAGGCATCGCCGAATCCATTGTGTCCCTTACCTTGACGTTGGCGGCATCCTTAATATCATCCATCTTCTGGAGCTTCTCAATCATAACCTTTTCGGAGACAGTTCCCAAAACCGCGCCCCCCTCCAAAACCGGGAGCTGCGAGACCGCCTTGTTTCTCATGGCTTTCGCGGCATCAGCCAAACTTGCGTTCGGCGAAACACTGATAACATTCCTTGCCATGATGTCCTTCGCCTTGAGTTCGTTTTCCCTGCCCATGCTTTCAAGTATGTCAAGAATTGATTTTGCTTTCTCATAGCCGGGTATGAGCTTGCCTGCCTCAATCTTCGTTATCAGCGACTGGGAAACACCGCATTTCGCAGCCAGCTCAATTTGGGTCAGGCCCAGCTGCTTTCTCCTTGCCTTTATTTCGTCGAGCTTTGGTAACATATAATTTCACTTGTATATTGCAGATACCCCAGTATAATCCCAAGGCATTAGGAATAACTGGTGTTAAAAGCTTATTCCTATAAGAATATTAATAACACGAAATATTATTAAAGGAGTACTCGTAACTATTAAAGTGATTAAAAATGGCCAAGACATATGCGGAGATTAACAAGCGCATCAAGGAAGGCAATGCAGTGGTCTTCACCGCAGAGGAAATTATAGGTTACGTCGAGGAGCATGGTTTGAAAAAAGCCGCGAAGAAAGTCGATGTTGTGACAACCGCAACATTCGGCCCGATGTGCAGCAGCGGCGCCTTTTTGAACACAGGGCACACAACACCGAGGCTGAAGATGCAGTCCGCAACTTTGAACGGCGTTGAGGCGTATGCAGGCCTTGCGGCGGTTGACATTTACATAGGCGCTACCCAAATGAGGGAAGGCGATGCACTAAACACCCCTTACCCGGGCAAGTTTGAATACGGGGGCGCGCATGTTATCCAGGATTTGGTAGATGGGAAAGCCGTGCATTTGGAGGCGAGGGCATACGGCACTGACTGCTACCCAAGCGGGAAGGCCGATACCTGGCTGAAACTGGAGGATTTGAACGAGGCCTTTCTCTTCAACCCAAGGAACGCATACCAGAATTATAACGTTGCAGTCAACGTTTCAGACCGCACTATCTACACTTACATGGGAAAATTACTCCCTAAAATAGCGAACGCAACCTACTCCTCGGCAGGGCAGCTAAGCCCGCTGATGAACGACCCTCTCTACGAGACAATCGGAATAGGCACAAGAATTTTCCTTGGGGGAGGAGAGGGCTACATTTCATGGAACGGCACGCAGCACACGGCCAAAGTAAAAAGGAACAAATGGGGCGTTCCCGAGGGCGGTGCTGCAACCCTCTCCCTGATAGGGGATCTCAAAAAGATGAGCGGCAAATACCTCAGGGCGGTCAGCCTGGTCGGGTATGGCGCAAGCCTGGCTGTGGGAATAGGCATACCTATCCCCATACTGGATGAGAAGGTGTTGAAGCGAACAACGATAAAGGACAGCCAGATTTCCGCGCCTATTGTTGATTACAGCTATGATTATCCCAACGGGACAGGGAAAGTCCTTGGCAAGGCAGATTACGCCTCCCTTCGTTCCGGAAGCATAATGGTGAAAGGGAAGGACGTCCCGACAGGGGCCATAAGCAGCTACTACAAGGCAAGGGAGATAGCGGATGAGCTCAGAAACAGGATAAAGAAGAAGAAGTTCTATCTTTCTGAAGCTGTGCAGAAACTCCCTTCCAACACAGTATTCAAGCCAATAAAGCAGAGAGGCGGTTCCAAATGAAAAAGAAGGTTACGCTTGAATTTCCCCCGGAGGTTATAGGCAAGCCGGTTGTCAGCGATGTGATAAAAGGCTACGATGTCATTGTCAACATCTTCAAGACCATGATAAAGCCTAACACAACAGGCATGATGGGAGTCGAGATTGAGGGCGATGAGAAGGAAATCGGAAGGGCGCTGAAATTCCTCAAGAAAAACGGGGTAAGGATAAAGCCGCTTGAGAAGGAAATCACAAAGAGTGAAATGCTCTGCACCCATTGCGGCGTGTGCGTTTCGGTCTGCCCCACGCAGGCGCTTTCACTTGACAGGAAAACTTTCAGGGTAAACTTCGACAAGAAGAAGTGCATACTCTGCGGGCTGTGCGTTGATGCCTGCCCGTACAAGGCCATTAACATCGAGTTCTGGTGATTTTTTGGAATTTATTTCCGGGAAGTTTTCGCATAAGGGCACTATTTTCCAGGTTCTCCTTGATAAGGGAAATTCCAAAAACAAGGAACTTTTCGGCCTTGCCTCATCGGAAATAAAATCAATCCGCGCTGTTCTTGAATCATACCTCGAAACAAATCCCGGTTTTTCAGAATCCTTGAAGCCACTTGACGCAGCACCGGATGCCCCCCCGATAATCGGGGAGATGTGCGCCGCTTCTAAACTAACCGGGGTGGGGCCGATGGCGGGGGTTGCCGGAGCGGTCTCTGAGCGCATTTGCAGAAAGCTCATTGCCGCAGGGGCAAAATCCGCTATCGTAAATAACGGCGGGGATATCTATGCAATAGCGAACAAAGAATTTTCAATCGGGCTTTATGCGGGCAAGGCAAAGGTAGGGAGCAAACTTTCCCTAATAGTCAAGCCTGGTGAAACACCGCTCGCAATTTGCTCCTCCTCGTCGAAAATGGGGCACTCCCTTTCATTGGGGGAGTGCGACCTCGCAACCGCTTTCTCAAGGCGGGGTGCGCTTGCCGACTGCGCAGCGACAGCCCTCGCAAACAAGGTCGGGGAAGAGAGCGACATTGAGAAGGCGCTTGCCTGGGCAAAGGGCGTTAAGGGGCTGAGGGGCGCACTAATCGCAAAGGCATCCGGGCTCGGCAGCGTTGGGAAGATTCCGGAACTTGGCAGCCCCGGCACGGAAGAGGGCATCGAGAGCCTTGTTCTGGCCCATAATGATTCAGGATATGTACCAAACCCTTAAAATAGTAGGATATGAATATTTTTGTCAGAATTATATTTAATTAACATAAACTGAAAATATAAAAGATATATTATTGGGAGTGATATCTATGAAGAAAGGAAAATACTTGTTCACCTCGGAGAGTGTTTCTGAGGGGCATCCCGACAAGGTGTGCGACCAGATAAGCGATGCGATACTTGACGCGATGCTTAAGGAAGACCCCGACTCAAGGGTTGCCTGCGAAACCCTTGTCACAACCGGCACATGTGTGGTTGCGGGGGAGATAACAACAAAGGCTTATGTTGAAATTCCGGATGTTGTCCGGCAGACAATAAAGGAAATAGGGTATGCCGATGCGAAAACCGGATTTGACTGGGAGAGCGTGGGGATTCTCACCGCGATTCATGCGCAGAGCCCCGACATCAGTGTCGGGGTAACCGAGACCGAAGAACGAGAACAGGGCGCTGGCGACCAGGGAATGATGTTTGGCTACGCAACCAACGAAACACCCGAGTACATGCCCTTGCCTGTTGTCCTTGCCCAGAAGCTTGTGATGAGGCTTTCCGAAGTGAGGAAGGGCAAGGAACTCCCCTACCTTGGGCCCGACGGCAAGAGCCAGGTAACCGTAGAGTATGAGGACGGCAAGCCATTGAGGGTAACCGCGGTTGTTGTCTCCAACCAGCACAATGCGGATGTTGAAATGGGCACGCTTAGGGAAGACATCCTTGAGAAGGTCATAAAGCCTGTCTGCGGCAACTGGCTAGATGAGAACACAAAGTTCCACATCAATCCCACAGGCCGCTTTGTTATGGGCGGGCCTGCGGCCGATACAGGCCTCACAGGCAGGAAGATAATTGTAGATACCTACGGCGGGCACGGGGCCCATGGAGGCGGCGCTTTCTCCGGAAAGGACCCCTCAAAGGTTGACAGGAGCGGGGCATATGCCGCAAGGTACATCGCAAAGAATATCGTTGCGGCGGGGCTCGCCGATAAGTGCGAGGTCCAGCTTGCCTATGCGATAGGCGTTGCCGAACCAGTCTCTGTCCTTGTGCACACATTTGGCACCAATAAGGTCGGCGAGGAAAAGCTCTCGGAGCTTGTGAGGGAGCACTTTCCCATAAGGCCCGCGGCAATCGTGAAGGAACTCGACCTTAAGAGGCCGATCTACCGAAAGACGGCTGCCCATGGCCACTTTGGGAGGGACGACCCCGATTTTACCTGGGAGAATACGGACAAGGCCGAGTTTCTCAAGGAAAAGGCGGGAAAGCTCGGCAAGCCCGAGCAAACAGGCGAAGATGCACCTATGGACGGCGAGTAGTTTTATTCGATGCGGTAGAGGCGCTTAATGACCTCTGCCGCATCCTTTTCGTTATAGCCTTCTGCAATCAGCGCCTGCACAATTTCTTCGGGCTCGTACCGGCTTTTTTGCCTCTCAAGGGTTTTCACAATCTTCCCAATGCGGCTTGCGCCGCGGGGCATATCTTTGTGTGTTTTCGCAGCTTCTTTGGCACTCATCTTCACAATTTCCTTGACTGCGCTCTTTGCCTTTTGCTCTGCGTCCGCATCATCGCCGGCCTTGGCGCCTTTGGGCCTTTCTTTTCCCGATTTCAGAAACCCCTTGCGTTTCAAAATTCTGAAACCGAAGAAGCCGGCTGCCCCCAGCGCCACAATCGCAATAATTCCGGGCAAAATTCCGGGCGGAATGCCGGTTTCCTTAGGGCTATAGCTCACGGCAATGCTCTCCTCCTTCAATAAGGAGGGGTTTCCGTAAACGTAAACCTCATTTCCCCCAAGGGCATATCCTTCCGGCTTTAACTCTTTCACATTTCCCTCAACAACAACCCTCACCTCGCCTAAATTTTCTTTTACCCCCATCATCCTGAAGATAGAGGACTTGAAGAAAGGTATCTTAGCCGAAGTGTCCCCATCATTCCGCACACCCATTGAGCTGTCGTTCGCCCCTATCCTGTTGATTTCTTCCGCCATGACGGTTGTTGTAACCTTCAGCCTTGAGCTTTCCCCCGCCGGGACAAACTCACAATAAGCCCTGTCCCTCACAGCCCTGCTTATCTCAAGGAGCGTGGCCTGCTCCGCGGTGCCTGCGCGTTCCAACAAGGCGAGGTATTCATCAATGTTCTTCTCAAGTTCCGCTTTGCAATCCCCTGCCCAAAGCCCTGCCCTGCTGTTTGCCTTTCCGGTGTATTCGGCCTCTATCTTGAGGTTTCCCCCACCCGAAAAAGTGTAGGTTATCACAAGGTCGGCGTTCCCGCTTATGGGGGGCTCTGTGCAGCCGCCGAGCCCCAAGAGCATTAGCAAACAAACAGCAAGAATTCCCTTCCCCATTCCCTTCTTAGGGTTTTTTTCATTTTAAAGGTTTCCTTTTATAGCTTTCTCAATAGTTTTATTGCATGCTTGAGCAGTTCATAGAGGCAAACAGCCTTGAGGCGGAGATATTAACCCTTGGGAAGCAGGCTGCAACTATACGGGGTGCGGCAAAGGCGCTGGGCGCAAAGATGGGGGATTTTGCCAAGGCCGAGGTTTTTGTTTACAGGGATAAGGGTGTTCTTGTTATAGCCGGGATAAAGGAGAGCGTTTCCAAGGAAAACGCATGCGAGGGACTTGGAATAGAAGGCCTGAGGTGTGCGTCAATGGGCGAGGCTGAGGAGATTACGGGCTTTAAGGAAGGCTGCATCCCCCCTATAGGGATATACGGGGTTAGGACAATCATGGACAAAAACCTCATGAAGAAAGATGTACTTTATTTCTCCCTTGGCGAGAACCGGTTCCTAAAAATAACCCCGAAAGAAATCGAGGAAAACTCGGAAGAATTCGAGGCAGTCGACCTTAATCTAAGGAAGGATTAGGTTTTATCTCTTTATTTGGAACCGGTTGTGTTTGTAATCAAAAAGTATCCTGAAGTGCTCAAAGAAACTCGAACCGAAAATGATGTGCTCGTGTTGCTGTTTACGGTCAAGGAGAATCGCACATCCGCATTCCACGATTGTCCTCTCCCTTCCTTTCCGGATTTTAACCTTTACTTTGGATTGGGTTGTTGTTATGGAAATTCCTCCATAAAGCTTGGCAATATCTTTTTTCTTTTGCCGTACTTGAGTCCCAGCGCATCGGCAACTTCAAGTGGAATAAGGATAAAGTCAGAGCCGCTGTCCAGCACCGCGGTGAAATTAAGCCTTATTCCCTCCGTGCCGATGAGGGTTACGGGGATAACAGGCTCTTTTACCCACACGCCCTCGGAGAGTTCAAGGTGTTTGCATCTGAAAGCAAGGTTCATGAGCTTAAAGATAGCTGGCTGTTTTCTTTATTTTTGACAACAGCACCTTTGAAAGAGGGGCGGTTTTCTTGGCTGCCGCAATAACTTTCTTTAGACTGTCGCCGTGAGAGATAACCGCATTCTTATAGATTGCTACCCCTTCCCCGTCTTTGTATGCTCCGAACCGGTTTTCGAGAAAATAGTCAAAATTCTGCTCTGTTGCGGTGTTCATATGCCGCCTGTCTAAATAGTGCCTGAACCCTTATTTATACATTTTGTTTGTTTGTTTTTCTATGAACATAGACCTTCACACCCACACAAACGCATCTTCCTGCAGCAACATGCTCCCCGAAACACTTGCCGAAAAGGCGAAGGAAAAAGGCCTTGCGATAGTCCTCACAGACCATAATACAACCGCATCCTGGCATAGGGTAAGGGCCGCAGCCTCAAAGCAGGGAGTAAATGCGTTCCTTGGCAGTGAAATCCTCTGCACAAGCGGGGGGAAAAAAGCCGGGGAGCTACTCGCGCTTTTCATACAGGAGGAGATTAAGGCGAGGGAGTATTTTGAAGTTATCGACGAGGTAAAGGCGCAGGGCGGCTTGGTCGCTGTGCCGCATCCATTCGACATCCTGCGAAATAATTTCAAATATCTTGACAAGGTGAAGGGCAAGGTCGATTTGATGGAAATCTGCAACTCCCGCTGTTATCTCTCCTCGTTCAATGAGAAGGCGGAGGCCTACGCAAAGAAAAATAACATTCCCGGTTTTGCGGCAAGCGACGCCCATGTCCCCTTCGAGGTTGGGGCAGCCTACACCATTGTGAATTCCGCCGGGGAGGATGAAGACTCGGTCAAGAAAGCGCTGGTGAAAGGCAATTCTGAGGTTAAGTGCGGCAAAGCCCCGGTGAAGGGGCATGCGGTAACAGCCCTAAGCAAATGGCACCTCTATCCCGACAAATGATTTTTAAAAACACTTAACCAAAACTATTGACAGGTGATACTATGATAAGTTTCGATGAATTCAGCAAGGTTGAGCTGAAGGTTGCGGAGATAATTTCGGCAGAGGATATCGAGGGCAAGGACAAGCTCTACAAGCTTAAGGCTGATTTAGGCGGCGAGGAAAGAACCTTTGTCGCGGGAATAAAGCAGGACTATCCCAAGGAGGGGCTGCAGGGGAAGAAAATAGTTGTTGTTACAAACCTCGAGCCCGCGAAAATAGCCGGCATCGACTCGGAATGCATGCTCCTCGCCGTGAAAGACAAGGAAGGCAAATACCGCATTGTTTCCCCGGACGGGGATGTGGCCGCAGGAACCCCCCTGGAATAGCTAAAGCGCCAAAGACAGCATGTAATTCAGCGCAACCCACAGCCGGTTGGGTTATCGGCGTCCCATTTCACGTTGTTCAATG
>CAZILS010000005.1:0-63364 GCA_964540145.1 uncultured archaeon
GTTGTTGTCCACATAGGAATCGATGTGGGTTATGTTTATGTCGGGGGCGGTGTTGGTGGCGGGGGCAAGTACCACATAGAGCCTGTTCGTGTCTTCTACATGGCCGAAGCTGTCGGTGCTGTTGAAGTCTATCGCCCAGTTGCCGTCCATGTCGAAGACTATGCCGTTCCCGTCGGTCCAGTCCTGCCAGGAGCCCATGTTAACGTCCGAGGTCGAGTTCGTATCCACCCTGAACTGAGTGAGGGCACATCCTGCAGGGTCTATGCAGGAAAGGATTACGTTCTGGTCGGAGGGCTGCGAAGTGTAGCTGAAACCCGGAGCGTTGGTGAAAGGGGCGCTGTTGTCCACGAGGAAGTTCTGGTCCGAGGAAACGAATGTTGTGTTTGTGCCGTCGTGGACAAGAATGTTTATGAAATAGTTTCCGTCCGGAACAGAGTAGATGTTCCAGTCGTGGGATGCAGCGATTTCGGTGCTGCCGCCGTACTGCTCATTCCAGGAAATGCTTGTTTCATTCAGGGAGCCGCACACTATGTCCAGGTCGCCGTCCGAATCCATGTCCCTTGCCCTCACAGACCAGCCTGAATCGGTCGAGGTGTTGACATCATGGGAGGTGAAATTCTGGGAGCCGTCGTTCTCGTGCCACCTGACTGTATCGTCATCGGAACTTATGCTCACAACGTCCCAGTCCCCGTCATAGTCGAAATCGATTATCTGGACCATCCTGGCGCTGTCGACAGTGTCGTCTATTGCGTGTTCCGTGAAGCTCTCCGAGCCGTCGTTCTCGTACCACGAGACCTTGTCCCCGTCGGAAAACGCAACCACGAGGTCAATGTCCCCATCATGATCCATGTCCTTGTAGTCTAAATGGTAGACCCCATCCGCACTGCCGTCTATCATGCGTTCCGTGAAATTTAGGGAGCCGTCGTTCTCGTACCACAGGACGTCGTCGATCGTCTGGGCGACGGCGGCAAGATCCATGTCCCCGTCCCCATCGAGGTCCACAATCTTGCAGGCAGCGGCGGTTGTTTTGGATGAGTCTATTGTGTGTTTTGTGAAGCTCTCTAAGCCGTCGTTCTCGTACCAAACAAAGTCGGCCGCATCGTAGGCAGCAATCGCTATGTCCATGTCCCCATCGAGGTCCATGTCTGCAACGTCCGAATACCTGGCGCCGTTAAGGCTTTCGTCTATCGCATGCTTCGTGAAATTGCCGGAGCCGTCGTTCTCAAACCAAAAAAGGTCATCCGCCACAAGAGCCGTGGCGACTATGTCAAGGTCGCCATCCTGGTCGAGGTCGACGGCCTCCATCGAATGCGCCCCATTCACGCTCTCGTCTATCGCATGCTTTGAAAAACCCTGTGAGCCGTCGTTCTCAAACCAGATATAGTCGTCGGCATCAAAAAGTGCGGCGGCAATGTCGCAGTCATAGTCGAAATCAAGGTCCGCAGGAAAGACCCACCTTGGGTCGTTCAGCCCGCTGCCCACAATGTGGGTCATGAAGGCCCTTGTGGGGGCGATTCCCTCCGCAATTACGGTCCCTGTGCCCTGCACCGCGGAGCTTGAGTAATTCATATCATAAGTTATCCTGTTTCCCCCGTCAAGGTCCCCCAGGTTTATGTCGATTGTGAGGTTTCCGTCATTGGTGTAGGCGTAGGCCGGCAGGCCTGCCGACATCAGGTTGGTGTCTATCGCGAGTATGTTGCCGTCGGGGCTGTGGGTGAAATCGCGCAGGACATAGAGCCTGTTCGTATCCTCTATGTTGCCGGCGTTGTCCGTGCTGTTTATGTCGATTGCCCAGTTGCCGTCCCTGTCGAAGAATATGCCGTTCCCGTCTGCCCAGTCCTGCCAGGGACCCATCAAAACTGCGTTGGAATCGTCGTAGTCGCGCCTGAATACTGTCGAGGCGCATCCTGAATTGTCGTCAATGCAGGAAACCACGATATTCTGGTCTGCCGGGTCCCATGAGTAATTGAAGTCGCGGATATAGGAAAAAGGGGCTGCGTTCTCCATAAAGAAGTTGTTGTCCGAGGTATCGGAATTGGTATCACTGCCGTCGCTTACGTCTATGTCGATGAAGTAGTTGCCATCGGAAACAAGCGAGGAGTGAATGTTGAAGTCGTAAAAGCACCTCGTTGTTTCCGTGAAGTTGGTGTCGGAGCAGGGGTTGTACGAGCCCATGTAATGGTTTTGTATTTCCCCCGCGGTGAGGGCGCGGTCCCAGATTGCCACCTCGTCAAGCTTGCCGTAAAGGCACTTGTAGCCGGAATTCTCCCTTGCCCCTATCGAAACATTCCTCCCGTTGGCGGTGTCGGTGTTTATGGACTCGTCGCTGCTTCCGGTTACCGCCTGCACCATCCCGTCGACATAGTGGACAACATCGAGGACATCGCTTCCCTCAAAGACCGAGGCAACATGGTGCCACTCGCCGTCCGCGACATTGGTGTCGCCTATGACATAGCCGCCGTTCACCTCGGTCCTTATCGCCCCGACAGTGCCGTCAACCGAAATGTTGTTCACCCTGATGTGCCACTTCTCGCCCGCCTGGTCCTCGTCGCCCCACGCCACTATTCCTTGCTCGTTTGTGTCGCTTGTCTTTATCCAGAACTCAACGGTCCTCGGGTCGGAGCCGCTTATTCCGGCATAACCTGTCTGGATGTAATCCCCGCTTCCGTCGAAAAACATCGCGCCCTTGAACTTCCCCGAGGAGGTGTATTGGGGATTGCCCTCAATCTTGCCGTCGTTGCGGTTTACGGTAGCGTCGAGCACCCAGTTGCTTGAATTTATATCCTCCATATTGAAGTGCCAGTAGGCCTTGATTCCCGAATCTATTTCAAAGAGATTAAGGTCGTTTATGAGGAGGTTTTCCTTCCCTCCCGCGGTTTCCGAATACCATATGCTCGCGTTCAGGTCCTGACCCGCGACGTACTGGTCGGTGTTGATGACGTTGAAGTCTATTGTGAGATTTCCGTCGCCGGTGTACGAGAATGCCGGAAGGGCCATGGAGCAGGGATTGCCTTCAATGGCCGCTATGTTGACGTCGGGCCTGATGCCGGTGTAGTGCAGGACATAGAGCCTGTTCGTATCCTCTATGTTGCCGGCGTTGTCCGTGCTGTTTATGTCGATTGCCCAGTTGCCGTCCGTGTCGAAGAATATGCCGTTCCCGTCTGCCCAGTCCTGCCAGGGACCCATGTTAACGTCCGAGGTCGAGTTCGTGTCCACCCTGAACTGGGTGAGGGCACATCCTACAGGGTCTAAGCAGGAAAGGATCACATTCTGGTCCCTGTCCTGCCAACCGCGGTTGAAATCCGGGGCATTGGTAAAGGGGGCGCTGTTGTCCACGAGGAAGTTCTGGTCCGAGGAGATGAATGTTGTGTTCGTGCCGTCGGAAACCGAAACAAGGAGGAAGTAGTTTCCGTCCGGAACCGAATAGATGTTCCAGTCGTGGGATGCAGCGATTTCGGTGCTGCCGCCCTGGCGCTCGTACCACACAACCGTGTTGGCGTCGGGAAGGGCGGCGGAGACATCGAGGTCCCCATCCCCATCTATGTCCTTCACATGCATATCCCAGATACTCCTGGCGGAATTGTCAATGTTGTGGTCGGTTATGTTCATCGAGCCGTCGTTCTCGTGCCAAAGCAATGCGTTCGCATCGGTTCCCGCACTGAGCACGTCCCAGTCCCCGTCGTAGTCGAAATCGGAAATTAACACATGGCGGGGGAAGAGCAGGTTGGAAAAGGTTGTGTCGCCGAAGGCAGTGGAGCCGTTGTTGCTGAACCACCGCACCGTATTGTTCCATGAGTGGGCGGAGGCGAAATCGAGGTCCCCGTCCTGGTCGAGGTCAAAGGCGTGGGTTACGCGGTAGATGCCGTTCGCAGCACCGTCGATAAGGTGGTCCTCGAATCCCCCGACGCCGTTGTTCTCGTACCATATCACATCCCCGGGGCCGTTCTCGGTGCTCATTATGTCCAGGTCGCCATCGTTGTCCAAGTCCACTACCCTTGCGGTGCTGCAATCGGAGCACTGTGTGTCAAGGGTGTGCTTGGTGAAGGACAAATCCCCGTCATTTTCGTACCATGCAAGGTCGTCGGCGCCGCTGCACGCCACCGCAATGTCCATGTCGCCGTCTCCGTCGAGGTCCCCCGCCTCGCAGTGCCTTGCGCCGTCGAAGCTTGCATCGATTGTGTGCTTGGTAAAGTTCCCCGAGCCGTCGTTCTCGTACCACAAAACATCGTCCGCATCAAAGGACGTCCCTATCACGTCGAGGTCGCCGTCGAGGTCGAGGTCGGCGGCATCCGTGAAGAAGGCCCTTGCCGAACTCGCGTCTATCGTGTGTTTGGAGAAGTTCTCCGAGCCGTCGTTCTCGTACCACAAATACTCTCCGTCCCCGTCCGCCGCGACGACGAGGTCTATGTCGTAGTCGAGGTCGAGGTCGGCGAGTAGGGCGGTCCTCGGGGTGGCGATTCCGTCGGCAAGAGTGTGGCGCATGAGGGCAATCGGGGTGGCGATACCCTGTGCAATGACAGTCCCCGTTCCCTCATCCCGGCTGCTTGAATAATTGATGTCAAAAACCAGGGGGGCGCCGCCGTCAAGGTCGCCGAAGTTTATGTCGATTGCCAGGTTGCGGTCGCGCATGTATGAATAAAAGGAAAAAGCCCCTGAGAAAAGGTTGGTGTCTATCGCGAGTATGTTGCCGTCGGGGCTGTGGGTGAAATCGCGCAGGACATAGAGCCTGTTCGTATCCTCTATGTTGCCGGCGTTGTCCGTGCTGTTTATGTCGATTGCCCAGTTGCCGTCCCTGTCGAAGAATATGCCGTTCCCGTCTGCCCAGTCCTGCCAGGGACCCATCAAAACTGCGTTGGAATCGTCGTAGTCGCGCCTGAATACTGTCGAGGCGCATCCCGAAGAGATGTCTGTGCAGGAAAGGATGACGTTCTGGTCGGAACTCTGCCAAGAGTAATTGAAATCTGCGGCATAGGTGAAGGGAAGGTCGCTCTCCACATAGAAGTTGTTGTCCGATGTGTCGGAATTGGTATCGCTGCCGTCGCTTACGTCTATGTCGATGAAGTAGTTGCCCTCGGAGACGAGGGCAGAATGGATGTTTAAGTCGAAGGAGCACCTCGTTGTTTCCGTGAAATTGGTGTCGGAGCAGGGGTTGTACGAGCCCAGGTAATGGTTTTGTATTTCCTCCGCGGTGAGGGCGCGGTCCCAGATTGCCACCTCGTCAATCAGGCCTTCGAACTCCGAGCCGCCCTCGCCGTTGCTGGCTATCGAAAAGTAGCCCTGCGAGGCGCCGAATTTTGTGTGGTCGGCCTCGGACTGGATTTCCCCGTCGACATATATGTCAAGGGTATCGTCATCGTGGTAGACCACGGCAATGTAGGTCCACTCGCCATTGGTGTTGTAAGTGATGCAGCCTGCGTCCTCCCCTGTAAATGCGCATATCTGGTTGTCGTTGTCCCTGTCAACCATCAGTGTCTTGTCATAGTACCCATTGTCCATGCTCCAAACCATTGCAATTCCGCTGGAGGACTCCTTAATCCACATGGAAACAGTTGAATTGTCATACTGGGCATCATGGAGGTCGAGGCCGCTGATGTTGATATAATCGCCGTCGCCGTCGAAGTCCATGGCGCCCTTGAACTTCCCCGAGGAGGTGTATTGGGGATTGCCCTCAATCTTGCCGTCGTTGCGGTTTACGGTAGCGTCGAGCACCCAGTTGCTTGAATTTATATCCTCCATATTGAAGTGCCAGTAGGCCTTGATTCCCGAATCTATTTCAAAGAGATTAAGGTCGTTTATGAGGAGGTTTTCCTTCCCTCCCGCGGTTTCCGAATACCATATGCTCGCGTTCAGGTCCTGGCCCCCCAAGCCGTTCGCATCAAGGTCAATTACGTTGAAGTCGATTGTGAGGTTGCGGTCAAGCTGGTAGGTGAAAATCGGAAGTGCGAGATTGTCGGGGTAGCCGTCAATAGCCGCTATGTTGACGTCGGGGGCTGTCGTGAAGGAGCCCGGGGAGATTGCGACCGCCAAGGCTAAGGAAAACAGTGCCCCAAGTAAAGCGCGTCCTCGCATAGTTATTTCACTTATATATTGCCTTACAATTAAAAGTATATTAGTTATATTGCTTACTATATTAGTTATATTGCTTACTATTGCGGAGGGCGGCACAGGAAGTGCGGGGCGCCTGTCAGATTTATATTCCTTTCGCACTTTTTGAATATCTCCGCAAATTTCTCGGTGATAATTTGAACCGCAAGCATTTGTTTGACCTGGCGTACGCCGTGCTTTTCCTGGGGATGTTTCTGGGATGTGTTTATGCGATAGACGCCATTGAAAGCGGCGCAATAGGCATAACAGGGGAGGGGTGCGGTGAAAAAAGTATAGAGGCAAGCGAGGGAATTGCGGTTGTATGGGTAAATAACTGGGAGAAGCCCGTAAGGGTTTACGGGAAGGAGCCGAAAACAGGGGAGGTTGTTTGGGTGTTTGACAGCGGGGTTATAGGCCCGGGGGAAGGGTTCTCGCACACTTTCAATAAGAAGGGAACCTACCGCTATTTGTGCATTGCCGAAAAAGAAAAAGAATGCGAAATTGCCGTGCGTTAGGGGGGTGGCTATTTCTTTCGTATGAGGAAAATGTACCCCAGTGCGGCGAGACCAAGGGCTGCAAGCGCAACCGCCGCAATTCCGCCAAGGCTTCCCAGGCTGAACAGCCCTGTCGGGGGCTCGCCGCCGCCATCCGGGCTCTCCTCTCCTGTCAATTCGCCGCCGCCATCCGCGCCCGTACCGCCTCCCTCTCCGCCGCCGTTCCCGTCTTCCCCAACGGCAGCGCAGGAAACCGGGCAGCAGTTTTCCTCATCCTCGGTTCCGACTGTTGCGCCGGTGCAGGAATATCCCTCCCCGCACACGGTTCCCCCGATGCCTGCGCAGGTTTTCGGCTCAACAACAACGTTCTCGTCTCCTGTCTCGGCTATTTCCTCTATGCATGTGCCCATACAGCAGCTGCCCCTGTAGTCCGACCATGCAACCTTGCCGTCGCAGACTTTTCCATCGCGGCAGAGTTCGTTGGGCGCATAGCAGGACTTGAGGCTGCCTCCGCCTCCTCCGCCTCCTCCGCCGCCGGAACCGCCCGAAACCGCGATGATTACGTCAATTCCTATTCCTGTGTCGGCGAAGTTGCCGGCATTGTCGTAAACCCTCGCGTAATAGTTGTGGGTTCCTTGAGTAGAGGGGGAGAACTCATAAGAAGGGGAAGTGCCCACATTCAGCCACCCTTCCGTGTCTTGCATGACCTCGTAATGGGAAATCCCGCTCAGGGAGTCGCTCGCGGCGTAAGAGAGACCGACAGGGGATGCAACTATGGTCGAGCCGTCCGACGGGGAGGTTATCGAAAGGGAGGGAGGGGTCTTGTCAATCCTGACATTGGCGGTCTGTATCCCGCTGTCCCTGTTGTAATCATCCATACCATTGAAGTCTATCGCCCACTCGCCTTCCAAGGAAAAGTAAAGGCTGTTCCCGTCTGCCCACTCCTGCCAGGGGCTGTAGGAAACAGCGGAACTTGGGTCTGTGTCCACCCTGTAAAAAGTGGAAATGCAGGCAGTCTCGGCATCCGAGCAGGAAATGTGGATGTTTGCGTCGGTGTTCTGCCACCCGGAGTTTGCGTCGCAGGAGGAAGAGGGTGCGGTGTTGAGGCTATTCGTGAGCGGAAGCGCATCATTTGAGCCTGAGAAGTATGCTATCTCCCCGAGGCCGTCGCCGTCGTTATCCAGACCCGAGTAATCATCCCAGTAATTGCCGCCAAGGCATGCCCCCCCGATTATGTTTGCAGTTGAGCAGTCCTTCACTATGCTCATTGTGTTGTTTGCGTTCAGGTCCTGCAGGTTCAGGGAGGTGCTTCCGGAAACATGGTTGTTGTAGGCGAAGTTAAGGCCGGAGCCCGTATCGAAGTAAAGGCCGGTCGTGCTCCCTCCCACAGTGTTCATTCGGAGGGTATTGGAGGTCGAGAGGCTCTCCATGGATATGCCTGTTGTGGCTGCGGAAACTGTGTTCCCGTAAACCAGGTGGCCTGTCGATACCGAAAGGAGAATTCCCCTGCCGGCATTGGAAACGTCGTTGTTTACAATGTTGTTGTCGCTGCTTCCCTGCGAATTGATTCCCGCATCGCCCCCTGCAACGCCTGCAACGTTATTGTCCGAGACCACGGTCCCGCCGTATCCCCCGAGGAGGTAAATGCCGTTTTCCGTGTTCCCGGAAAGGCTGTTGCCCTGAACTGTGTTGCCCGAGGTAAGCTGGAGCCTTATGCCGTGCTTGTTCGAGGCCGCGGTGTTTCCGGAGACAACCGCCCTGTTGAAGCCCCCGTATATGTAAATTCCGCTGCCTGCGTTGCTGCTTGCGGTGTTGCCTATGACGTTGTTGTCGCCCGCATTCTCGATGAGGATTCCCGAGGCGTTGTTGTTGGCGGTGTTGTTCACTATGCGGTTGGAATTCGAGTCGCCGTAAACATAAATGCCGAGTTCGATGTTGCTGTTGCAGGTGTTCCCAAGGATGGTGTTGGAGGGGCTGTCCTTCAGGAATATGCCGTAATACGCCCCCGCTGCATCGTTGTTCTCAAGTGTGTTGGACGAGGACTGGGTTTCAAGGTATATCCCTATTACACCGCCGCCCAAGGTGTTGCCCTGCACAGCGGTGTTGGAGGTAAATACAAGCTGGATTCCTGCATTGTTGTCCGCGAGAGTGTTCGAGGAGATTATTTCCCCGGAGCTCGAGTTCGTGTAAACCCCCACGTTGTTGTCCGAGATTGTGTTGGAGCTTACCGAGTTGTTGCCGTATCCCCCGAGGAGGTAAATGCCGTATGCTGTGCTGTCGCTTACAATGTTGCCGGAAACAGAGGTATTTTCCGCCTGCTGGACCCTCACCCCGTACTTGTTTCCCTGAAGGGTGTTGCCCTGTACCGTGGAAACGCCCATCGGTCCATATACATATATCCCGCTGCCGGTGTTGTTGTTTGCGGTGTTGCCCAGGGCGGAGTTGCCGTTCGTGTTCTCGAAGAGTATGCCCGAGGCGTTGCCGTTCGCGGTGTTTCCGGAAACCGTGTTGTTGTTCGCGTCGGTGTAGAGGTAGATGCCAACATTCGGGTTATTGTTGGCGGTATTGCCAGATACTGTGTTGCCGGTTGCGCCGGCAAGGAATATCCCGTTAGCGCCGTTGTTGTTCGCAATGTTGTTCTCGATTGCGCTGCCGGAGGTGCCCGGCCGCAGGCTTATGCCGGTGGAGCCGTTGTTCGAGGCGGTGTTCCATGAGATTGTGGCGGAGGTAGCGCCTCCGTTTATGTCAATGCCGAAGAGGGTGTTCGAGCTTGCGGTGTTGTTGTTTGCGGTGTTGTTGCTCCCCCCCACTATGTAAATTCCGGTCGAGCTGTTGTTTGCGGTGTTCCCGGTAAGGGTCTCGGAACCGGAGCCGTCGAGGTAAAAGCCGTAGTTGGTGTTCCCGTTGGCAATGTTGCCCGAGATTGTGTTGCCTGTCGAGGCCGACGAGTAAACGCCATAGCCGTTGCCGTTGATGGTGTTGTTCCCGACGTTGTTGGAGGAGGAGCCCACGAGGCACACCCCCGCAAACGAGTTCCTGTATGTGTTGTTGTCGTTAAGCGTGTTTCCGCTTGCGGCACCTATGGAAATTCCGCAGCCGTTGTTCGCGGGGACGAAGTTTCCCAGCACTGTGTTGTTGTTCGAGCTATCCCCTATGTAAATGCCTGCGTCGTCCATGATGAAGGGCAGGATGCTGTTCCTGTTGGCGCCGGCGTTGCAGTCGCTAACCGTGTTATTGGATGAGTTCTCAAGGGATATGCCGTAGGAGGAGTTCGAGCTTGTGTTGCAGTCGATGATTTCTCCACCCTCTGCCCCGGACCATAATATTCCTTTTTCATAATTACTTAAATAGCAGTTCTTCAGCGTCACATTGTCAAATCCCGGATTGCTGATTCCGATGCCCGAGCCCCCTCCCGAAAGGGCGAGGCTGTTGCAGTCTATGGTTATCCCCGCAGCGCCTATTATGATAACACCGTCCCCCGCAGCATCGTTCACCGCGCAATCCATATCCCAGAAATTGCTGTCCTCCGTAATCGTGAGGCTGTCCGCAGGGCAGGAGCCATATACTGCGGCGGAGGCTGTGGATGCCAGCAAAAGCAGGAATGCCGAAATAAGGGCTTTTTTGTGCATGTTTCAAGTCCCACCTATTTTTTGTTAACTTACTACAATTAATACGTTACAACTTATATATAAACCTTCCACTTCCCGCTTCCGCAGGGTGCGGAATTGTTTTACTTATTCCCCATGCCAAACATTTTTATGGTTTTCGCTTTATGCCGCACTGCGCCGCAGGCATATCCCCCGCATAACCCTGCATAAAAACAGGAGTTCTGGCGCCTGAAAACTTTTTAACCACTTGCTGCCTAATTTTAACGCATTTTTGGGGTGGGAAAATGAAAAGATATAATCCATATGATTTGAAGGAAAGCGACCCGAAGATTTTTGGCCTGGTTGAGAAGGAGACCGATAGGCAGGAAACCGGTCTTGAGATGATTCCTTCCGAGAACCATTCGAGTAAGGCTGTGAGGGAGGCATTGGGGTCTGTCTTCACCGACAAGTATTCCGAAGGGTATCCTAGGAAAAGATATTACGGCGGGAATGAGTTTGTCGATGATGTCGAGGAGCTTGCGATTGAGAGGGCGAAGGAGGTTTTCGGGGTCGAGCATGTGAATGTCCAGCCCTATTCGGGGAGCCCCGCGAACATGGCGGTTTACTATGCGGTCTGCAATCCCGGGGATACGATTATGGGCCATGATTTGCTTTCAGGCGGGCACCTTACGCACGGCTGGAAGGTCAACTTCTCCGCACGTTTTTACAATTCTGTGCAGTACCATGTGAAGGAAGACGGGTATTTGGACATTGATGAGATAAGGAAGCTTGCGCAGGAGCACAGGCCAAAACTTATTTGGTGCGGGGCAACAGCATACTCAAGGGAATTTCCGTTTGAGGAGCTTGGGAAGATTGCGGATGAGGTTGGCGCTTACCTCGCGACAGACATTGCGCACATTGCGGGGCTGGTTGCGGGAGGCTCCCACAAAAGCCCTGTTCCGCATGCGCATATCATAACAACAACAACCCACAAAACCCTGCGCGGGCCGAGGGGCGGGATGATTATGGTTACCAAAAAAGGGATTGAGAAAGACCCTGAACTGCCTTCGAAAATTGACAAGGCGATTTTCCCCGCGCTGCAGGGCGGCCCCCATGACCACCAGACAGCGGCGATAGCTGTTGCCTTGGGCGAGGTTCTGCGGCCCGAGTTTAAGGATTATGCGCAGCAGGTCGTGAGGAACACGAAGGCGCTCGCGAAATCTCTTATGGACAACGACGTTAAGGTTGTGAGCGGGGGAAGCGACAACCATTTGCTCCTGATAGACCTTACCCCTTTCGGGAAGGGAAAGGGGATGTATCTGCAGGACGCAATGGACCTTGCGGGAATTACCGTTAACAAGAACACTATTCCCGGGGATCCAAGCTCTGCGTTTTTCCCGAGCGGGGTGAGGCTGGGAACCCCCGCGATAACAACGAGGGGGATGAAAGAGGGGGAGATGGAGAAAATAGGGAAGTGGATTTCCGAAATTGTGCGGGAGATAAAGGGCTATGAATTTTCCGAGGATAAGGAAGAAAGAATTGCGTTAATCAAAAAGTTTAACGGGGAAATTGTGAACAACGGGAAGCTAAAGGAACTAAGGGAAGAGGTAAGGGCGCTTTGTTCGGAATTTCCCTTGCACAAGGAATAGGAAACATGGCTGCCAAAATCATAAACGGGAAAGAAGTTTCCCGGAAACTGAGGGAAGAGGTAAAGGAAAGAGCAGGGAAATTCAGGAACAGGTTTGGGAAAAGGCCCGGCCTGGCTGTTGTTATTGTGGGGGAGAACCCTGCCTCGCAGATTTATGTCAGAAACAAGATTAAGGCCTGCGAGGAGCTTGGGCTTTATTCGGAGAAGCATGAGCTGCCCGAAAGCACGAGCGAGGAGGCGCTAATGAGGCTTGTTGAAAAGCTGAACAACGACGATAATATCCATGGTTTTTTGGTTCAATTGCCCCTGCCTAAGCACATAAACAGTTCAAGGATAACACAGGGCGTCTCCCCCGATAAGGATGTGGATGGATTTACCTATGCGAGCCAGGGGAAGATGCTTATTGGCGAGGAAGGTTTCATCGCATGCACCCCCAAGGGAATTATGAGGCTGATTGATAGCACCGGGGAGAGGCTTGAGGGGAAGGAGGCTGTTGTCATTGGGAGGAGCAACATCACGGGGAAGCCCTCCGCGCTCCTTTTGCTGAACAGGAACTGCACTGTTACCATCTGCCATTCAAGGACAAAGGGCCTTGGCGAGCACACCAAGAGGGCGGAGATACTTGTCGTTGCCGCGGGGAAGCCCGGCCTTGTTACCAAAGATATGGTTGGGGAAGGGGCAATAGTCATTGACGTTGGAACAACAAGGGTTGAGGGAAAGCTGAAGGGGGATGTTGACTTTGACGGGGTTAGTGAAATAGCCGGCTGGATTACCCCTGTGCCGGGGGGGGTTGGGCCGATGACAATTGCTTGTTTGATGGAAAATACGCTTGACGCGGCGGAAGCGCGGCCGGGAAATAAGGGGAAAACCGGGGACAGGGAGGCACAATAAGATGGCGCTTTACAGCATACTAATAATTGGCGGGATTTTCTCATCCATATATGTGGGCTTGGGGGCATACCTTCTCAACCCAAAAGGAAAGGCGAACCGGCTTTTCCTCACACTCGGCATACTGGGACTGCTCTGGAACTCGGCGCTCATACTAAGGAGTGTTGCCTCAACCCCTGAAATCGCCTACTGCGCAATGAGAGGGCAGGCTGTTATTGCGGTTGTGATAGGCGCGGTTGTCATGGATGTGCTGCACAGGTTCTCGGCATCGAAATACCCGAGAATCCTTAATTATGTGCCCGCCGCGCTCCTTTCGCTGCCGATAGCACTTACTGGCCTCATAATAAGCCCGCCGAGCCTCGGGTGGTACAGCTTTGCCGGGGCAGCGGGGCCTTTTGCAATTCTCCTTCACACATATTTCCTCGGCTTCATCGCCTGGAGCGGGGTGCTGATGGCAAAGGGGTGGGGGAGGGTGTCGGTTACCGCGAGGAAGTATTTTAGGGCGATACTTGTGATACTAATTCCGGCGCTTTCCGCAGGGGCGCTCGATGCCGTGCTTTTCGCGCTCGGCATCCCGTATCCCAACCTCGCGAACGCTATGATTGCCCCCACAGGGCTTGTCGCATTCTACATCTTCCAGAGGTACGGCAGCCGCGGGGAGCAGATATGAGCCGGAAAAGAAAGGTTATAAAATAGGTAACTCCCTGTTTATTTCGGTTTTTAACATATCTGCGGGGGGTATTTGGCTATGATAAGGGATGAACTGACATCGCCGTATTCGAAGGAGCCTGTCAAGGTTATGCTCCTCGGGGCGGGGGAAATAGGCAAGGAAGTCATAATTGAGGCCAAAAGGCTCGGCATGCGTGTTGTTGCGATTGACAGGTATGAACATGCCCCCGGGCAGCAAGTTGCGGACAAATGGTATGCAGGGAATATGAAGGACGCCTCCTTTTTGAGGAAGATTATCGAGGACGAAAAGCCGGGCTACATAGTCCCTGAAATTGAGGCGATTAACCTCGATTTGCTGTTTGATTTGGAAAAGGAAGGATTTAATGTAATTCCTAATGCGAACGCTGCCCATCGTGCTATGGAAAGGGAAAGGATAAGGGAAACAATTTCCAAGGATGCGGGCGTTAGGACATCGAAGTACGAGTATGCTGTTACGCAGGACGATTTGAAAAACGCCTGCGAGAAGATTGGCTATCCGTGCTGGGTAAAGCCTATAATGTCCAGTTCAGGGCACGGCTCCTACTTTGTCAAGGGGCCCGGGGACATTGCGGCTGCCTACACCGAGGCAACGACAAAAGCAAGGGGCTCCGGGGATAAGATGATTGTCGAGGAGCACATAGATTTCGATATTGAGATTACAGAGCTCACCATAAGGCACTTGAACGAGCAGGGGAAGGTTGTTACGTCATTCGCAAGGCCTGTCGGCCATTACCAAATTGACGGGGACTACCACAGCTCATGGCAGCCTGCAGAGGTGAGCGAGGCTGCTGAAAAGAAAATCTACGAAAGCGCAAAGAAGATTACGGATGTTTTGCAGGGGCAGGGCCTGTTTGGCTGCGAGCTTTTCGTG
Organism: uncultured archaeon; assembly: GCA_964540145.1. GTDB lineage: Archaea > Iainarchaeota > Iainarchaeia > Iainarchaeales > CAZILS01 > CAZILS01. Next base: position 14,281 of record CAZILS010000005.1, read on the forward strand.
AGGGGAGATGAGGTTTACGCTAATGAAATTTCGCCGAGGCCGCACGACACCGGAATGGTTACATTTGTAACGCACCAGACAGGCTTCAGCCAGGCCGGTCTGCATGTGAGGGCGATAACCGGGATGCCCATACCCACCATTGAACATTTGGGGCAGAGCGTTGTTCCGATGCTGAAGCCGGGAGCAACACATGTTGTGCTTTCGCAGTGCGAGGGAAAAGACCCGAAAGTGAGAGGCCTGTGGAAAGGCCTGAACACTCCCGGAATCTCGTTTATGTGGTTTGGGAAACCGGAGTCGCATGTGGGAAGAAGGCTTGGGCTTGTCATGGCGACAGCGGACAGCTCGGCGAAGGCGAAGGAAATGGCGGAAACCGCAGCCCATAAGCTTGAGATTTCAACTCCCTCGGAGCCCGAATGGAAGGGGCAGGCGGAAAAGGAAAAACATGTTACTCTTTAGGGCTATAGCTTATTATACCTCTTTGGGAGTAAGTTAGTGCATGCCTAAGTACCCCTTGAAAGCGCCCAGGCCTGTAGGAATTCTGCGGGAAGTACCGAAAAGAAAAGTTCCCGCCAAAAAGATAACCGGAAAGGGCAGGCGCTTCAGTGAACTTCTCAGGTCGGCGGAAACCCCCGCCCAAAAAAAACTTTTGAGGGAATTTGTCCTGTTTCTGGCGTGCCCCAACTCCGAAAAGAGGAAGGCAAGCGCCGGGAATTTCAGGCAGGTCAAAACCGATAAACTCCCGGATATGTTCATGCTGGGGCCTGAAGTCAGCATCTACACCGGCCTCCATGAGGCCATGGAGAACGCCTCGGCATTGGATATTATTGTGGGAAATGAAAAAATCAGCCTGGACACAATCCTCAAGGACATCGGCAAATATAAGAGGCTTTTCGGAAAATCAAGGCGGCTTGTCCTGAAGAGGGGCCAACCACTGGAATAGCTTTTTAAGCCCTTACTTGTTCTATCTTTCGTGATTTGGGGGCATATCTGATGAGGGTAAAAAGAGCGCTTGTTTCAGTATCGGACAAAACAGGGATAGTTGAGTTTGCGAAAGCCCTGAACAGCATGGGCGTGGAGATTGTCTCGACAGGCGGGACTGCCAGCATGCTGATTAAGGAGGGCATTGAGGCAAGGATGGTCGAGGAGTTTACAAGCTTCAAGGAGATGTTGGGCGGGAGGGTTAAAACCCTGCATCCAAAGATACATGGCGGTTTGCTTGCTGTCAGGACAAACGACAAGCACATGAAGGAAGTTGAGGAGAATCAAATACCCCTGATAGATATGGTTGTTGTAAACCTCTACCCTTTCAAGAAGACTGTCTCCGACCCTAAGGTTGAGCTGGATGCGGCAATCGAGAACATAGACATTGGAGGGCCGACCATGATAAGGTCCGCAGCCAAAAACCACAAGTTTGTTGCGGTTGTCACAAATCCGGAGCAGTATGAGGGGATTGTAAAGGAGATGAGCGAGAAGAACGGAAATTTGTCTCTGGGCACTTTGCAGAATCTTGCGTTCAGGGCGTTCGAGCACACCGCAAATTACGATGCGGCGATACAGGCTTTCCTCAGGCAGAGGTTTGAGATTAAAGAAAAATTCCCGAAGGAACTTGTCCTTGGATACGACAAAGTTTACGACTGCCGGTATGGGGAGAACCCGCACCAGGAGGCTGCGTTTTACAGGGACGGCTCGCCTTTGTCGATTGCGGATGCGGAAATACTCAACGGAAAGCAGCTCTCCTTCAACAACATCAATGATTTGAGCGGGGCGGTGAACCTGTGCAGGGAGTTTACAGAACCTTGTGTTGTTATTGTGAAGCACGCAAATCCTTGTGGTTGTGCTGTTGCAAGCGAGATTCCGCTCGCGTTTGCCCAGGCCCTGGAGAGCGACCCTGTGAGTGCGTTCGGCGGCATTATTGCGATGAACCGCATATGCGGCCTTGAGACAGCGAAGCAGATAACCTCGTTCTTCAATGAGATTGTTGTTGCGCCGGACTTTGAGCATAAGGCGCTTGAGGAGCTGAAGACCAAGAAAAATTTGAGAGTGCTAAAATGGGACTTCAGGGAAAAAAGCAAGGATATGAACATGAAGAAGGTTACAGGGGGCATTCTCCTGCAGGATGAGGACAATGCCGACATAAAGAAGGATGATTTGAAAATGGTCTCGGAGACGAAACCGAGCGAGGGGCAGATAGCGTCCATGCTTTTCGGCCTGAAGGTTGTGAAGCACGTGAAGTCAAATGCGATTATCCTCGTGCAGGGAACAAAGACTGTTGGGATAGGCGCAGGACAGATGTCGAGGGTGGACAGTGTTGACATTTCCATAAAGAAGGCGAAGGGGAAGGAGAAGGGGGCAGTGCTTGTGAGCGATGCATTCTTCCCGTTCAGGGACTCGATTGACAATGCCGCAAAGGCGGGCATCGGCGCAATCATAGAGCCCGGCGGCTCAATAAAAGACGACGAGGTCATCGCAGCTGCAAACGAACACAGGATTCCGCTTGTGTTTACCGGAGTAAGGCATTTCCTGCACTAGCCTTCACGTGAGGCTGACACAGTGCCTACCTCTTAAACAAGAGGTTTAAGGGTACACTTGAACTAAGGGTTCAAGTCGTATCTAAAGATAGGCAGGGCTCACTTCGTTCGCATCAGCGAAGCAATTCCAAAACTTTTTTGTTCCAGCCTTCAGGGCCTATCCCCTCTGCTTTGAGGAAGTCATTGCTTGCGTAACTCCCATCGCTCCTCCGGACAAGGAACGGGGAATCAACAGCCTTCAGCATCTCAAAATCGTTTGGGGAATCCCCAAAGGCGATTGTCCGGACATCCCCAAACTCCTTTTTGTAAATTTCCGCAAGCTCCCGGACAGCCCTGCCCTTGTCGTTATCCCCGAGGACATGGTAAAAACGGCCGCCTTTAGTTACCCGCAGGCCCTTCTCGTCGGCAAGTGTTTTGAGCTTGCGCTCCTGCCTCATGTCCATTAGGATAGGTTCTCCATAACCGCGCTGCTTCGCGAGTTTTGCCTGGCCCGGCGGGAGATTCGTGAGCTGCGCAACCTCGTCCTCGCTTAGCTCGCTCATTCCCGTAAACTCCAGGCCGCGCCTCCTGAATTCCTCCAGTGCGGAAATTATTTTTGGGGCGGGGATGCCAAATTCAATTACGTTATAGCCCCCCTGTGTTTTTCCGAAATTGTATTTCTTTTTGAAATAACCCCGGGGAATGTAAATAGCCGCCCCATTTTCGACAACGAAGGGGTGTTTATTTTCAATTTCCCTGCGCCAGAATATTGTTTCGGGAAAGGTTTTTGAGGTGCAGAGTACAAGGGGAATTCCCATCTCCCTGATTTTTTTAAGGGCGTTTTCCGCCGCAGTATAGGAATAAGTGCCGTGGTCGATGAGGGTTGCGTCCATGTCCGTAAAGATGACTCTCATACATAAACCCAGGCAGGATCTTTCTTGAACTTCTTCCGGTATTCCCTAATGGTAATCATGGGCGGCCTCTGGACATCCTTTATCTGGAGCTTCTTCAAGGAGTATTTTATGCGCCTTCCCTCTTTGGAGGAGGTTATCATACGGTAGGTCTTCCTTATTTTTCCCACCAGAATCAGCTTGCCCATTGTATTTGCCCTTCGCGAGAAAACACCGAGGATGCCGAATGCCATCTTGCTTAAAGATTCCAGGCTCTGGTTCCTGTGTATCCTTCTTATGAGGTCAACCTGCGCCATGCGCTTAAGCCCAAACTTTCTCTGTATGTCGATAAGCATTGCGCTGTCAACACCATACCCTGTATAAAATGGAATTTTCTCAAAAACTTTTCTCCTTGCCGCAAACTCCCCGCTGAGCGGCTGGATAAACCCGGAAAGGCGGGGGAAGTACTGGTTGAACAAAGGGCGTATCATAATCTCGGTCACCCTTCCCCCACCCAGGGGCCTTAGCTCCTTGCCGACCTTTATTGGCCTTTGGTAAAATGCCTTGGTAAAGCCAAGCTTCTTGTTCGAGAGAAGGGGCCCAACCAAACCATAAACAAAACGGGGATGCATGTTCTTTATGTCGGCGTCGATGTAAACTATGATGTCCCCTTCCGCCACAAAAAGTGCTTTCCAAAGATTTTCCCCTTTGCCCTTGTGCACGCCGTGCGCCTTGAGAATCTTACTTGAGTAAAAAAATTTGGCCCCTGCGGCCTCCGCAATTTCCTTAGTTTGGTCGGTTGAGCCCGAGTCTATGACAATTATTTCATCGACAAGCTTCCTCTTGCCCATAAGGGGTTTCTTAATCTTCTCGATAACGTCCCCCACCGTGGCCTCTTCATTGAGGGTGGGTATTACAACACTTATCTTATTTTTTGTGCGGTTTTTTCGCTTGAGTTCAACAAGCTTCTTGATATTGGAAAAACTCTGGCATTTAAACGAGTTTTTTTCGAACCAATCATCGATATTTATCAAGGGCAAAGCCTCCTCCGTATATTGGGCAATTGGGGTTTATATATCTAAGGGATTCAACCCAAACCCTAAAAAATAGAGAAAAATAAAAAATCAAACAATCTTTAAGAGAAGAAACTACTTCTTCTTTTTGGCTACCTTTCTTTTCGTTGTTTTTTTCTTGGTAGTCTTTTTCTTTACAGCCTTCTTTTTCTTTGCCGGCTTTTTCTTCTTCACGGTTTTTTTCTTCACCGGTTTCTTCTTGACCGTCTTTTTCGTTGTGGCTTTCTTCACGGTTTTTTTCTTCACCGGTTTCTTCTTGACCGTCTTTTTCGTTGTGGCTTTCTTCACGGTTTTTTTCTTGGCTGTCCTCTTCTTTGCCGCCGCTTTCTTTTTCACTGCCATGTCCTTTCACCTCCGGATACTTTTCATAATAAGTTATCCAACAAAAAAATTTGTTGGATTGCTTTTATTGTTGCGCAACTAGTATAAATAGGTTTCTAAAACGCATTTTTTTATTTTTTAACGTATTTTTTTGCCGTGAATTTTTTTGGGAAAATATTTTTTTAGCAAAAACAAAAAAATAAACCGAAAAATACTTTTAAGGAATTGGCACCGGAAATCCCCCCGGGTAATTCTATAAAAAGAGTTCATTGGTTTTTTTATTATGGCGATGTACTCACACAGCAAGATTTCGGCTTTCGAAAACTGCCCGCTGAAATATAGGTATAGATATGTCGACAGGGTGAGGCCCGAGGAGGCCTTCGAGGGGATAGAGGCATTCATGGGCAAAAGGGTGCACGAAACCCTCGAGAGGCTCTACAAGGACATCCTTATCGGAAGGGGGCCCGCACTTGCCGAGATGCTTGAGGTTTACGAGGAAAACTGGCTGAAGAACTGGCACAGCGATGTAAGGGTTGTGCACCCCGATTACAAGGCGGAGGATTACAGGACCAAGGGAGAGGACTGCGTAAAAAAATATTATGAGAGGTACCATCCTTTCGACAGCGAGAAGACTCTTGGGCTGGAGGAAAGGATTGCCGTTACCATCGGGGGCTATAAGATTCAGGGCTATGTTGACAGGCTCGCCGAAAGGGAAGACGGGGTTTACGAGATAAGGGATTACAAGACATCGATGTCTGGACTGCCGCTGCAGGAGAATCTTGATAGCGACAGGCAGCTTGCGCTTTACGCAATAGCAATCAGGGAAAGGTTTCCCGATGCAAAAGATGTCGAGCTCGTGTGGCATTATCTCTCCTTCGATAAGGAGCTTAGGTCAAAAAGGACAGAGGAGCAGCTTGAGCAGCTTAAGAAAGAGACTGTTGCAACGATTGAAAAGATTGAGAAGGATTGCGGGGAGAAAAGGTTTCCCGCCAAAGAAAGCAAGCTCTGCTCGTGGTGCGAATACCAGAGCATGTGCCCGAACATGCGGCACCTTTTCAAGACAGAAAAAATGAGTGTTGAGCAGTTTGGAAGGGACGAAGGGGTTAAGCTTGTCAACGACTATGTGAAACTCTACAACGATAAGAAGCAGTTCCTGGGAAGGGTTGATACGGAGCTTGAGAAGGCGAAAGAAAGATTAATTGGTTTTGCGAAGCAGCACAGGATGGAAAACATAGGCGGGAGCGACTATGTTGCAAGGGTTAAGAGCGAGGAGAAACTAAAGATGCCCTGCAAAGGAAGCGAGGAAAGGGAAGTGTTAAGGACGGTGCTTGCCGAGGAAGGATTATGGGAAAGGTTCGGTGATGTCGACTATTATGCCCTACTATCCGCGATGCGGAAGGGCGAGATTGAGGATGGCAAAAAAGAGAAGATAGGCAGGCTGTTCAACAAGGAAAAAAGCAGCACTGTCTACCTCAAGAAGAGGGGCTAAGTTATTGAGAACATTTTGCCGAGGAGTTCCGTTCCACGCAATGTTCCGAAGCCGCCCTTCGCCGCGAGCTTTTCCGTGAGCCTTTCAATTCCGTCTCCCTCCCGAATTTTCGGGGAATATATCATGAAAGGGACCGGTTCCCTTGTGTGGGTCCTTATCTCAATCGGGGTCGGGTGGTCGGGCAGAACCATAACCGCAAACTCATCCCCATACTTCTCTTTCAGCCCTTTAAGGACCGGCTTTACCAGCCTCTGGTCAAGGTACTCGATACATTTGACCTTGAGGCCCGCATCCCCCTCATGCCCCGCCTCATCGCTCGCCTCTACATGGACATAAACAAAATCATTTCTCTCCAAAGCATCTAAACAGGCCTGAGCCTTCCCCTCGTAGTTTGTGTCATGCAGACCTGTTGCGCCCTCAACATTGAGAACTTCCATTCCCGCATAAACCCCTACGCCCTTGACCAAATCCACCGCGGAAATTATTGCCCCTTTCTTCCCGTACTTCCCCTCAAAGTTAGGCATTGCCGGCTTCCTTCCGGGAGCCCATGGCCAGATTGAGTTTGCCTGTTGTTTTCCCTCCTCTTTCCTCTTTCTGTTCACAGGGTGCCCGGGGAGAATTTCAATTGATTTTTTTATAAGTTCACCCAAAAGTTCTGCCGCAGGCTTTGCCTCATCCGACTTTGCCTTCGGGAGCAGCTTTTCGAACTCTTCATCCAAATGGTCGTGGGGCGGAGAACATTCAAGGTCGGGACTCGCATTTTTCAGGACAAGAAGATGCCTGTATGAAACTCCGGGGTAGAACCTGCACTTCTCGCCCGGAGAAAGCTTCTCGTTAAGGAAGCCTATCAGTTCATGCGACTCCTCATTGGCTATGTGGCCCGCAGAGTGGCTCTTTATCTTTCTATCCTCTATGCATATCACATTGCAGCGCAATGCAACATCATTTTCGCCAAATTCAACGCCCATGTTCGCAGCTTCAAGGACTCCTCTCCCGTGAAAATATTTCTCCGGGGGATAGCCCATGACAGAGAGGTTTGCGACAGCGCTGTCTGCGGGGAGGGAATCGGGAATTGTGTGGGCAAGGCCCATCCTGCTCTTAGGCGCTATGGAATCAAGTGCGGGGGTTGAGGACTTTTCCATTGTTGTTTTCCCGCCGAACTCCTTGAGGGGGTAGCCGGCCATCCCATCTCCCAGAATGACAACATACTTCATTGAAACACCTATTTTAAGTTGTTAAGGAGGAATTCCTTAAAGGTACCGTAATTGCTCTTTATGGATTCGTAATGTTCTTCCAGCAGGTCAAGGCCTTTCATGCTTTCCGGAAGTTCGGGGTCAACACCAATCTTGCGGAGCTCCTCCGGGAACTTTGCGGGGTGTGCAGTCTCAAGCGAAATGCAGAGCCCCGTATATTTGTGTTCCTTGAGATAGCGCTGCAGGCCTGCCCATGCAACTGCGCCGTGGGGCTCGAGCAGGAGCTTATTCTTTTCATAGGCCTCCTTTATCGTTGCCCTTGTCTCCCCGTCACTTATCCCTACAGAATAAACATCCTCTTTGAGCCGGGCCATATCGGGCATTGTGTTTACCTTTCCCGCCTCATCCATCTGCCCGCTGTAATACCAAACTATCCTCGCAAGGTTGGAGGGATGGCCAACATTCATCGCATTGGAAATGCAATTCCTTGAAGGGGAGACCTTCTCATAGCCTCCTGTTTCCAGGAAGTTCGGGAACTCGTCGTTCTCGTTGGTTGCCGCAACGAACCTTTCAACAGGAAGGCCCATCTTCTTTGCCATAAGGCCCGCCATCAGGTTCCCGAAATTTCCGGAGGGGATTGAGAAAACCGCCTTCTCCCCTTGCTCCGCAAGCTTCGAGTAGGAGTAAAAGTAATACCCTGTCTGCGGTATTAACCTTCCCACGTTTATCGAGTTTGCGGATGAAAGTGAAAGGTATTCAAGGTCCTTGTCCGAAAATGCCTTCTTCACGAAGGCCTGGCAGTCATCGAACTTGCCGTCGGTTGCTATGGCGATTATGTTCTTGCCAAGGGTGGTCATCTGCCTGCGCTGCCTCTCGGTAACCTCTTTTATCGGGAAAAGTATAACTATCCGGATATTGTCCAGGCCATAGAATGCCTGCGCAACCGCACTTCCTGTGTCGCCCGAGGTTGCGGTGAGAATTGTCAATTTGCGGTTCTCCTCCTCCAGAAAAAACTGCATAAGCCTTGCCATCATCCTTGCGGCAAAATCCTTGAACGAGGCGGTTGGGCCCCGGTCGAGCCTCATGACGTATTTTCGATTGTTAACCTCCTCCAGGGGAATATCGAAATTGTAGGCGTCCTTTGCGAGTTCCCTGATTTTTTCCCGGGGAACCTCCCCATCAAGGAATTTTCCGATAACAGCGGAGGCAATCTCCCGGTATTCCATTTTTTTGAATGAATCGAATTCATCCTTGGAAAACCCGGGAAGGTCTGTCGGTACGTAAAGGCCTTTGTCGGGAGCCTGGCCGCGCATAAGCGCCTCCTTGAAGGTAACGAGCTCCCTGAAGGCGTTTGTGCTGACGAATTTTAGCATGATAAAAATAGGGAATAGGTTATTAAAATCCTTTACCCAAGGAAACCGCGCAAGTGAGCCGCCCTTGTCACATCATCCTGCAAAGCCTTCCCTGATTTCGAAAACCCCTTCATTATTGCAGTTGTTATGCAGTTGTGCCCATCCTCAAACTCACAGGGGAACAGTTCGCAGACCCTTTCCATCGACTTCCTTATCCCATTGGGGAAATATTTCAGGTTGTCCATATTCAGGTATTTTATTGCGTCGTTGATGTCCTGCTCAAAGGAAGGATAAATATCCGCTATGCGGTCCTTGTCCCTTTCCTCCATAACCGAAAGCCCAAGGAGTTCCGGGGGCAGGCCCGCCGAATAGAGCGAACCTGTGAATTTAATCGCTCTCGGCAGGGTTATCCCCTCCTTCGCCCTAGAATAGCCGAACAGCCCCACATGCAATTTCCTCATCCTTCGGGAGGGGACAGAACCTTGCAGTGCGTTTACCATATCCGCAAGGGCCGCAATCTCTTTCCCGTACTGCTTCGCCAACCTGTCCGCGATAGCCAGGCATTTGGGCTCTTCGACCTGCAGGGGCTTTCCCCTCTTTGTGCTGTTCAGGCAGTCGACAGCATCGAGCACATCCCGCTCGGGGTGGTCGTACTTGAACGAGGACTGCAAGGTGAAGGTCTGCACGGAAGGGTAGGCCTTGATGTTCTCCCTTACATTCTGCGGCTTGAAATTTCCCCTGAATGGGGCGGAGCCGCACCCCAACATAGGCAGCAGTTCGGTGGAGAGGACATCCTCCATTTGGTGGATTCTTTGGAGAGCAATCTTTTCATAAATTACGGTGGGGACAGAACCGTAATTCAGGGCAGGGTCGGACCTTGCCAGCCATACTCTTTGATATTCCTGCAGGGGAAACTTTCCCAAATATTCCCCGACTATCCGGTCCGCCTTGAGCATGCTGTCCCTGTCCTCTATCAGCGGAGTAACCATAATATCCTCCGGCCCGAAATTTCCTATCCATTCTGAAATTTTTTTATCGTGGGGAAAGAGGCGGTCATTCTGCCGCCCAGAAACATACTTGTGGTAGTACTGCCTTACCCTCGCAACATCCATACTGCCCGTAACCATGGGCACAAAGACCTCGAAAACAGGCGCAATGTCCTCGCCGTAAAAAAGTTTAGCGGCGTCGTAACTTCTGGGTATGCTGTGGAGCACTTCCAGAAGGATTTTTGCCTCTGCTTTCTCCTCACGGGGGTTTGGAACACGCAAACTGAGAATGTTCTCCCTGCCCAACTTTTTCTTTGAGAAATAATCAGAATACTTTGTAAGGAGTTTCTTGACAACAAAGTTATCGACCTGCTTGCCCTCGCAGTCCCACAGCTGCTCCCTGCAGCCAAGGTGGGAGTAAACATAGAACGCCTCCCTTATTTCGTCCTCGCCGGCCATGACCGCACTGTCCGCGAAAAAGGGCGGAGTGACATTGTCGGGATGCTGGGTTGACATCGCCCTTGAAACGTTGTGGGACATGATATCGAAAGACTGCAAAATCGTTTTAAACTTCGCCCCGCACAGGCAGGTGGGCGGCAGGCGGTCCGGGTAAGGGCAAGGGCAAGGCCGTAAAAAGATGGCGGAAGGCCTGCTGCTGCTAAATGCAAAAAAAATAATCAGGCCTTGCAATCAACTACTTCTTTTTCAGTTATTAGCTTGTGCATGTCGCAGTCGTGGGCCTCCCTGGGGAGCTCATCGACAACCTGGCATTCGAAGGCAAGCCCTATTACCGGCACGTGTTTTGGGACGTTCTTGAGGAAGCGGTCATAGAATCCCTTTCCATAGCCTATCCTCCCCCCTTTTTTGTCAAAGCCCACTCCCGGCGCAATGACAAGGTCGAGTGCCTTCACAGGGACTGGCCTGAATGTTTCGGGCGTAGGCTCAAGAATTTTGAAAATGTTTGGTGTTAGGTCCTTGCGGAAATTGTGAATGAGAGAGGGCACTATTGTCCTGAGTACGGGGTCTGAGAGCGGCACTGAGACTTTCTTTCCAAGCAGTATGGCGGCAGCTATCATTTGGTGGGTATCTACCTCCCTGCGGAAGCTGACGTAGAAAAGGATGTGCTTTGCGTTCCTGAATTCGGGCATCGAGAAAAGGAGTTCCCGTATCGCCCCGCTCTTCTCCCTCGCCTCCTTCCCGGAGAGAGATTCCCTTCTGGCGAGGCACTGCCCCCTTAAGGTCTTTTTCATAGCAGGAATATAAGGCAAGGTTAATTTATTTGTTTGGGGGCACAATTGGAGTATGCACGAAAAGGCAAAGGCATATCTCGAGGGGAAAAAAGAAAGCGAAATCTTGCTCGGCCTGGACAGGATTGGCAGGGTTCTTGAGGGGCTTGGGAATCCGCAGGACAGGATTAAGGCGGTGCATGTCGCAGGAACGAACGGAAAGGGGAGCACATGCGCATTCATCGAGCGCATCTTAATGGAGAACGGAAAGAAAGTTGGATTGTATACCTCGCCTCATTTGGTTGAGCTTGCGGAAAGGGTAAGGATTGGCGGGGAGGAAATTCCGGGGAGTGAGTTTTGGGTTTTGGTGGAAAGGGTTAGGAAGGCAAGTGAAAAAGCGAAAACCGAACTGACCTATTTTGAGATACTTACCGCTGTTGCGTTTTTGTGTTTTGAAAAGGAGAAGGTTGACTATGCCGTCCTTGAGGTTGGAATGGGCGGAAGATTGGATGCAACCAATGCCTGCAGGGCAGGGGTTGCTGTGATAACAAATGTTGAAATGGAGCACACAAAGCACTTGGGGGACACCTTGGAAAAGATTGCAGGGGAGAAAGCGGGAATAATTAAGGATGGGCAGGCGGTGGTGACTTCTGAAACAAAAAGGGAGGTTTTGGATGTTATTGAAAAAAAATGCAGGGAAACAAACTCAAAACCGGTTTTGGTTTCTGCGAAGGATGTTGAATGGTTTGGGGTGGGTTTGCACGGGGAACACCAAAAACTAAATGCCGCGTGCGCCGTGGCTGTTGCAAAGGAACTTGGGAGCGGGCGCAGGGCGATTGAAAACGGGTTGAAGGAAGCTTTTATCAGGGGGCGGTTTGAGGTTGTGCAAAAAAACCCTGTTGTTATCCTCGACATTGCGCACAATCCTGCGGGGATGAGAACTGTTGCGAAAACTTTGAAAGAGGCTTATCCCGGCAAAGAAATGGGCCTGGTTATCGGGGTGTCAAATGATAAGGATGCCGAAGGAATTTTCCGGGAAATTGTGCATCTTGCCTCAAAAGTCTACATAACAAAAGCCAAATACCGCGGTTTAGAAACCGGGAAACTCGGGAAACTCGTGGGAAAGGCGGTTATTGAGGAAAATGTAAACGAGGCTGTCGAGAGAGCGATAGCTGAGGCAGAAAAAGATTCGGTTGTCCTTGTTACAGGCTCCAACTTTGTTGTCGGGGAAGCAATGGAAGCCCTCGGCCTATAGGCCGCGCTCTAACGCCCTCTTGCCAATGTCTTTGCGGAACTGCATTCCCTCAAAGCTTATCCTCGAAACTGCGGCATAGGCTGTTTCTATCGATTTCCTCACGGTTCCCCCAAGGGCGGTAACCCCCAGCACCCTTCCTCCCGAAGCGACAATATCATTCCCGTTTTTGGAGGTTCCTGCGTGGAACACAACCGCGTTGGGAACTTCCGCAGCAGCCTCAAGGCCGTTTATCGGTGTTCCCTTTTCATAACTCCCGGGATAGCCGCCCGCAGCTATGACAACGCATGTCGCCGCCTCCTTCTTCCATTTCACTTCCGCCTTGCCCAGTGTTCCGTCCATGCACGCCCGCATGATAGGAATTATGTCGCTTTCCAGGCGGGGAACAACAACCTGGGTTTCAGGGTCTCCAAACCTTGCGTTGAACTCGATGACATTTATGTCATTGCCGTCAATCATAAGTCCCGCATAAAGAACTCCTTGATAGGGGGCTCCCTCCGCGGCAAGGCCGTCAATTGTTGGCCTCATTACTTCCTTCATTATTCTCTCCTGCAAAGCCGGGGTTATAACAGGCGCAGGGCTGTATGCGCCCATGCCCCCTGTGTTCGGGCCCTTGTCGCCATCAAAAATTCTCTTGTGGTCCTGCGAGCCGGCCATAGGGACAATTGTTTCCCCATCGGTGAAGGCGAGGAAAGATGCCTCCTCCCCGGCGAGTTTTTTCTCGATGAGGACCTCGTTGCCTTCTTCCCCAAATATCTTTTCAACAAGGACCTTGTTCACCGCTTCCCTCACTTGCCCAATGGTGTCACATACAAAAACACCTTTTCCCGCGGCGAGACCCGATGCCTTCACAACAAAAAAGTGGTTCTCAATTGCAAATTCAATTGCCTTCTCCGCATCGGTAAATGTTTCAGCGCCCGCGGTGGGGATGTTATATTTCTGCATAAGGCCCTTTGAGAAGGACTTGCTTCCCTCTATCCTTGCGGCTTTCTTGCTTGCGCCGAAAACTCCCAACTCCCGTTTCTTGAACTCGTCGCATATGCCTGCGACAAGGGGCGCTTCAGGACCGACAACCGTAAAGCCAATTTTGTTGTCCTCGGCAAAATCAGCCAGCGCAGTTATATCCATTACGGGTATATCGGCATTTTCCGCCACAAGGCCTGTTCCCGCATTTCCCGGGGCACAATAAACTTTATCAACCAATTCGCTTTGTGCTATTTTCCAACAGAGGGTGTGTTCCCTGCCTCCCGACCCCACAACCAAAACATCCATTTTTGCCCCGCCTCTTTTTTGTTAGCATTCGAAGGTTCTGCCTTTTACGCCCTTATCAAAATTGTCAAGCGCCTTCTTGTATAGTTTTTTGCCCCATGGCGTCGGATAATCCCCTGTTACGCATGCTGTGCACAGGTCATCCTTCCCGCCCGGCAGGCCTATTCCCTTGAAAAGACCCTTTATTGACTGGTATTTCACGGAGTTCGCCCCTATCTCCTTCCGAATCTTCTCAATTACCTCGGCAGAAACATCTTTGTACGAAGGATGGTCAAGGGACGGGCGCTTCATGTATTTCGGTGCAATAAGCTCGGCCATTGAGGACATGTCTATTCCGTAAAAACATGGGCCTCTTATCGGGGGGCAGCTGCTTCGGAAGTGCACCTCCCTGGCCTTGCCGACCTCCTTGAGGTAGCGCACCAACGCCTTGCTCGTTGTTCCCCTTACTATGCTGTCCTCAACCAAAATAACTTTCTTCCCGCGGATAACGGATTTGTTCAGGAGGAATTTGTTCCTGACTTTTTCATCGCGTTCCTCGTTCTCGATAAACGTCCTTCCGATATACCTGTTCCTCACAAGGCCTTCCATTGCGGGAATCCCCAGTTCGTGGGCATAAGCGTTTGCACAGGGGGTCGCGGTATCCGGAGCGCCTACCACAACATGGTCCTTCCCAACATCCAAAGATTCTGACTTCGCGAGCTGCCTCCCAAGGTTCCACCTTGTTTCGTAAACGCCCCTTCCCTCCATAACAGACCCTACACTTGCGAAATAGACCCACTCGAACATGCAGTGCTTTTTCTTCTTGCATTTTGCATAGCGCTTTATGGTGCACGAGCCGTTCTGCGCTATCATCATCTTTCCGGGCGGGAGCGACTTGAATTTCGCATCCGCCCCGTTGAATGCGCAGCTCTCGGAGGCAGCCATAACCCTGCCATCGCTAATTGAATAAGAAAGGGGCTTGAACCCCATAGGGTCCCTTACTGCAGCCACTCTTCCTTCAGCATCCACATAAACGATATTGTAGGCCCCGTCAAACATTTTTGAGAGGTTGTTGAAGGCGCTTATCAAAGACTTCTTCTTTGAGCCAAGGAATTGTTTGGAGAGGAAGTGCATTATCATTTCGGTGTCGACATCCCTGACCAAATGGTAATGGCCTCTTTTCAAGCTTTCCCTGAGCTGGGACTGGTTCGCAAGGTTTCCGTTGAACGCCATCGAGAACCATTTCCAGGTTCGGCCGTGGGGCCTCTCGAAAGGCTGGACATAGCTCAGGTCTGCGGTGCCCGAGGTCGCATAGCGGACATGCCCTATTCCCTTGGTTCCGGCATATTTCCTGAAAATTGCATTTCTTTTTCCGGAATGGCCAAGCTGAAAGGCCTCGCCGACATTCCCCAGCTTGCGTCTTGTAAGGAGGATATTCCGCCTGTCGGGGTCAAAAGTGGTTATTCCCGCCCCAAGCTGTCCGCGGTGCTGCTGTTGTAAAAGCATTTTGGCGAGATATGCGGTTGCAGCCCCGGTGGCATATTCAGCCGCCTTCTTCGGAAGGGAAATAGCTGCGACACCACAGGATTCCTTGATTTCCGCCAAAAACTCACCAGTTAACAGGAAGAAATATATATGGGCGCGGATGTTTATAAGGCTTTCCAAAAAGGCAACGGCAAAGGGCGATAATGCCGACACAATATAAAATGCTTTTGTTCTTTCCTAATATCGTGGGGCTATGCACATAATCGAAGTTGGAACGAAAGACGGGCTGTTTGATGCCCTTGGCGAAGGCGTGAAAAACTCGATTATCGGGGATTTGGGCATCACTTGTGTTAAGTCCGTGAAGTTCCTTGATGTTTACAATATCGATGCCGGCCTGGAGGAGGAAGAGCTCGGGGGCATTGCCGAGAAAGTGCTCTCAGACCCGATAAGCCAAAGTTTTTCGGTGAACTCTCCCCTGCCCGGCAAGTTTGACTGGGAAGTTGTCGTTAAGTACAATCCGGATGTTACCGACAATGTCGGCTTTACCGCGAAAAAAGCGATTGAGGATTTTTTGGGAAGGGAAATCGGTCCCAGAAACTGCGTAAGAAGCGCGAGGAAATATTTGCTTGAGGGGGAGCTTTCACTTGAAAATCTTGAAAAGATTTGCAAGAGGCTTCTTGCTAATGAGACTGTCGAGGTATATGAAATAAGGGAGGGGACAAAGTGACTATTTCCCGGGAGATTGAAATTCTTGGCAAGGGCATGGGCGAGCTCAAGAAGATGAGCAAGGAGATGCTTCTTTCATTCTCTGAAAAAGAGCTTGGGGTTATCCGGGAGTATTACAAAAAACTCGGGAGAAATCCCAAGGATATAGAGCTGGAGACAATTGCGCAGACCTGGAGCGAGCACTGCAAACACAAAACCTTCTCGGGCAGGATAACCTATGTGGATTCGGAGAGCGGGAAGGAGGAAGTTATCGACCATTTGCTTAAGAGCACGATAATGAAGGCGACAACCGAAATAGGCAAGAGGAAGCCCGGCTTCTTAATTTCTGTTTTCAGGGACAACGCAGGGATAATCGGTTTCAACAAGTACTATGATATTGCGTTCAAGGCGGAAACACATAACCACCCGTCCGCACTTGAGCCCTACGGGGGGGCGGCAACAGGGATTGGCGGCGTGATTAGGGATATTCTGGGTGTGGGGATGGGGGCGAAGCCTATCGCAAACACAGATGTGTTCTGTTTCGGCCCTCACGACTATCCTTTGGAAAGGGTTCCTGAAAGCATCTTGCATCCCAAAAGGATTGCAAAGGGGGTGAGAGGCGGGGTTAGGGACTACGGAAACAGGATGGGAATCCCGACACTTAACGGTGCGATTATTTTTGATGAAAGGTATTTGGGAAACCCCTTGGTCTATTGCGGCACTGTGGGAATAATGGACAAGGGCATGCACGGGAAAGAGGTTAAGAAAGGGGACAGGATTGTTGCTGTCGGAGACAGGACAGGGAGAGATGGAATACACGGGGTTACATTTGCGAGTGTTGAACTCGATGAGCAAACACCTTCAAGCCCTGTGCAAATCGGCAATCCCATTGAGGAGAAGAAGACATTGGATGTGCTGCTGAAGGCAAGGGACAAGAAACTTTACAATTCGATAACCGATTGCGGGGGCGGAGGTTTTAGTTCCGCGATTGGCGAGATGGGTGAGGAAATTGGCTGCAGGGTTTTCCTTGACAAAGCTCCCCTGAAGTACAGGGGGTTGAAACCATGGGAGATATGGATTTCGGAAAGCCAGGAAAGGATGGTTCTTTCCGTCCCTGAAAACAAGGTTGATGAATTGGTTAAGCTGTTTGCCGAGGAGGATGTTGAGGCAAGCGTTATAGGCGAGTTCACAGGCGACAAGAAACTTTCGCTTTATTACCGTGAAGAATTGATTGGTGAGCTCGACATGGAGTTTTTGCACGATGGCCTGCCAAAGGTTGAAAGGAAAGCGGAGTGGAAAAGGAATGAGTTTGCGGAAGCCGGCTTTGAATGCCCCCCTGTTTTGGGAAAGGAACTCAAAACCCTGCTCGGGATGCCGAACATCGCAAGCAAGGAAAGCACTATCCGCCAGTACGATCACGAAGTGCAGGGCGGATCCGCATTGAAACCGCTGGTTGGCGTTGAGAACGACGGGCCGGGCGACGCCGCGATTGTGAGGCCGCTCCTGGACAGGGACGAGGGTGTTGTGATTTCAAACGGCATTAACCCATTGTACGGGAATATAGACCCCTACTGGATGGCGGCAAGTGCGATTGACGAGGCGCTTAGGAATTTCATCGCTGTGGGGGGCAACCCCGGGAAGGTTGCATTGCTTGACAATTTCTCATGGGGCAGCCCTGAAAAGAGCGGGCAGCTCGCGGGGATTGTGAGGGCCTGCAAGGCGTGCCATGATTTTTCCTTGGAATTTGATGCCCCATTTGTCTCGGGCAAGGACTCGCTGTATAATGAATACTCTTTAGGCGGTAAAACAATCTCGATTCCCGGAACGCTTCTTATCTCGGCATTTGGGGTTATAGACGACGCCAAGAAAAGGGTTTCGAGCGACTTTAAGGGAGAGGGGAATTCTGTTTACGTTGTCGGAAAGACATACAACGAGCTCGGGGGAAGCCACTATCTGCTTTCCAAAAAGCTTATCGGCAATTCGGTGCCCGAAGTGAGGGCGGAGGACGCGAAGAAAAACTTCAAAGGAATTGCGGAGGCAATCGAGGCAGGCTTGGTTAAGGCATGCCATGACTGTTCCGAGGGGGGCCTGGGCGTTGCGCTTGCGGAAATGGCATTCGGCGGGATGCCGGGTTGTGAGATTGATTTGGGAAAAGCCCCTTTGGAGGCGGGGCTTGAGAGAGCCGACTTTATTCTGTTCTCAGAATCAAATTCAAGATTTGTTGTTGAGGTTGAGAAAGGGAAGGAGCCGAAATTCGAAAAGGTTATGGGCGGGGCTGCGTTTGCTAATATCGGAAACACAACAAAAAACAAAAAATTGGCAATTGGGTTTAATGGGAAAAAAATTGTTGATGAGGACATTTCCCTTCTGAAAAAGGCGTGGAAGGAGACTTTGAAGTGGTGATGGTATGGCGATAAGGGCGCTTGTGCTGAGGACCGCGGGAACGAACTGCGATATGGAAACAGCCTATGCACTTGAGGCAGCGGGATTTGAGGCGGAGAAGGCGCATGTGAACTCGCTGGCAAGGGGCGAGGTAAACCTCAGGGATTACAGACTGCTCGCCCTGCCCGGGGGCTTCTCGCACGGAGATTATCTCGGGAGCGGGAAGGTGCTTGCGAACAAGCTGCTATATAAGCTCAATTCCGATGTTCCGGATTTCATAAAGGCGGGAAATTTGGCGATTGGGATATGCAACGGCTTCCAAGTTATGGTAAAGGCGGGTTTGTTGCCGGGTTTTGGGCAGGAGTATAAAGGGCAGGATGTTACGCTTACTTTCAATGACTCGGGGCATTTTCAATGCGAGTGGGTAAAACTGAAAAATGCCGGCCGGAGAAAATGCGTTTTCACAAAGGAAATGGAAAGTTTGTACTGCCCGATTGCGCATGGCGAGGGAAAATTCCTCCCCGGAAACGATAATGTGCTGAAGAAGCTTTACGACAACAACCAGGTTGTTTTCAAGTATGAGAAAAATCCAAATGGTTCGGTGGATGATATCGCGGGGATTTGCGACGAGAGCGGAAGGGTTTTGGGGATGATGCCCCACCCCGAAAGGAATATTTCCCCTTTGAACGACCCGAGGTATGGAAGGGAAGAGCTGAAGCACGAGGGAGAGGGAATGGCAATCTTCAGGAATGCCTTCGAGTACCTGAAAAAGTGACCGGCTAAGCCGCGAATGCCGCGCCTATCCACGTTCCCGCGAAATTTGCGAGGATTATCACCGCAATCGCAACAGCATAGTGCTCCGCCACCACCTTCCATGTTGCCTCTTCCCGGCCTCTGCCGATGAAATAGCTTAGTATGCCCAAAAGGAGCAGGCCCCATATAACGCTTGCCATAACCGCGGTGTTGAGGTCGAGCAGGATAACAGGAACTATGAAGGTGCAAGCGAAGAAGAATTTTGCGAAGAATGTGGAGAGGGTTGATGTCCATATCTCTTTCTTAGTGTGGTGATTTTCCGATTCCTCTGAAATGTGTATGCCGAGAGAGTCGGAGAACGCATCCGCAATCGCAATCGTGAGGATGCCCCCCAACACAACGAGTTGGGAGTGGGTGCTTGAAGCAAGCCCAATCATAAGCCCGAGCGTTGTTATCACGGCGGAGGTGAGGCCGAAACAGATGCCTATTTTCATCGAATGGTCCATAATTACGCCAATTCAAGCAAATTTTTCTTAAATGTTTCCAAGGTTCCCCTAGGTATCCTTCCGCCTGCGGCAGGGGCGTGGCCTCCCGCCCTCGCGCCCTCGATTCCCTTGACCGCGTTTTCAAGCAGCTCATTAACCTTGAGCTTGAAATCCTCTCTCCTCGCGGAAATTCTTAAATCGCCCTCTCCAAAATCCTGCACAACAACAACGGTTTTCTTCGGCCAGATTTCGATTGCAAGTTCATTGATTAAGGCCGACTTTATCTGGTGGTCGCTTTCGAAAAAGTAAAAGACAAGTTCCTTCTCCTCGAAGATTTCCGCGTTCTTCTTTGCATTTTCGATATAGGTTGAGAGTTCTTTTTTGAAGTCCGCAACTTTCTTTGCGTACTCCCCCGCCAAAAGTTCCTTTGGCTTGTTTGAATAGAAAACCGAGAAAAGCCCGTAAAGCCCGGAGAACGACATCGACTCGACAGCATCTATTATTTCTTTTATATTATTAAGCTGTTCAGAGGTTAGACCTGCCTTTTCCGCGGCCTGTTTCATAAAATCCTTCCACTGCTCCCGGCCCATATCCCCAAGGATTCCGACAGCAGCAATCCACGCCATGCCTTCCAGGGATGTGAGCCTCGAAAAAAGGTCAAAAGAAAGTTTCGAGGCGCAATAGTGGCTTGGCTCTATTTCCGAAATCATCTGGCTCTTTATGAGGGTTGTCCTTGCGCTGTTTGCGTCATTGTAAAGCTTGTGGTGGTCCAGGATGAGGAGTTCCATGGATTTCTCGGCATGCTTGAGGTTTTCAAGGTTCTGGTCGAGGGAAAGGTCAACCGAGATGAGTTTGTTCGCTCCCTTTGCCTTCAGCTCCGAAAGGTGCTCGGCGTTAAGCGCCGAGCCCGGAACAGGGATAACGAAGCGAAAATCGGGCTTTTTGCCCAAAATCTGTTCCAACGCCCTTGAAACAACCAAAGCTGCGCAGAAGCCATCTGCATCGCTGTGGTGGAAAAGGGCAATCTTATCATTATTCGACAGCGATTTTACGAAATTGTCGAATTTCTGCAGTAATTCAGGGTTTTGCATAGGTATAGGATGTGTGCAGGAAAGCTTAAATATGTGCATGGGCATATTAGACAGGATACTATGGCATATGAACATGTGAACTCAAGGGGCGTGAAATACTATCTTCACCAAAAAGGCAGGTTATTCTATTTTGCCAAGGCAAAAAAGGAAAATGCGGTAGACCTGCCCGAAGGCACGGAAATCGTGGAAAACCCCAAAACAGGGCTGCCTATGCTCAAGAAAAAGGCATAGACCGGAGCTACACATCGGGGATTCCGGGGATTTACACCTATTCTCCCTTGGGGGAAATCGGGTAGGTTTAATAAAATTTCCCAACCAAGGGTAATACTGCTTTTTTTGGTGGGATTATGGACAGCATGCTGGAAAAATGTGATTGGGCAAAGGATATAATCTCTGTTTCCCTGGGCAAACTTTCCGACAAACGCGGTTTAAAGTATGCTGACGTGCGTTTTGAGGCTTCGGAGGGGAAAATAGCCGCCGCAATAGCGGGCACCCCCAGAAGCGCCGAGGAAGATTACGGCTTAAGCATGGGAATCAGGGTTTTGGCCGAGGTTAAAGGGGTTATAGCCCCGGGCTATCTGGGAAAAAGCTTTGGGGGGGATGAGCTTACAGGCCTTAGGGAAATGATGCCTCCCTTGTATGAGGCCGCTTTCAGGCGCGCGAAGAGGAATGCTGAGCTTAAGGCAAAGTTCATGAAGAAATACAAGGCGCTTGGCAAGAGCATGCACTCGACGCCCCTTGCGGAAACACCTATTTTCCAAGACAGGGTAAGCGCAAAATACAAAAAGAGTCCTTACGATGTTGACCTTGAGGAGTTTTCCCGGAGAATAACCAGGGCATCTGCCGAGGTCCAAAAGGCCAAGGGGGTTGCCTCAAATACACTTGCAGCTGTGACAGGCTTTTCAAGGAAGGTTTTTGCAAGTACGGAAGGCGCCGTTATAGACCAGGCAAAGGCGATTACCGAGGGATTCTTTTTCATTGCCGCAAAAGGCAAGGCAATGGAGAGCTATTATGACCACTTGGGGGAGCTGCACGGCCTTGAAACTTTTGACGGGGAAAACTTTCACAACATGAATCTCGAGGACTGGACAGCCTTCATAACCAAGGGAACAATCGAGCTTTCAAATGCGCCCGCCATAAAGGAGGAGAAGGATGCTGTTGTTGTTACAGACCCGTGGTATAATGCACTGCTGAGCCATGAGATAACAGGCCATCCAAGTGAGGCCGACCGCGCCCTGAAAAAGGAGGCTGCCTGGGCGGGAAGGGCATGGTGGTTCACGAGCCTTGAGAAAAATAAGCTTGGGCAGGAAGTTGCCTCGGAGGAGGTTACTGTTTTCTCGGACCCCACAATAGACGGCTACGGCTATTACAAGTATGACGATGAGGGGGTAAAGGCGAAGAGGGTACTGAATATCAAGGAGGGAGTTTTGAACGAGTTCCTCAACTCAAGGGAAACTGCCGCGGTTTTAGGTGTTGAGCCCAACGGGGGAATGAGGGCGACAAGCGCGGAGAATGTCCCTTTGGTAAGGATGAACAACACCTGCTTCGGCGCAGGCACATGGAAAAAGGATGAGATGATTGGGGATGTCAAGAACGGCTATTATGTCGTGGGGCAAAAAACCCCTTCTATAGGGGAGACAAGGCAGAACTTCAGGATTACCTGCTGGAAGATTTACAAGATAGAGAAGGGGGAAATCGGGCAGCTCTACAGGCAGGGGGGGCTTACAGCGGACAGCCACACCTTCCTGAAAAATATAAACGCAGTTGCCGATGACTTTAAGATTTACAATATTCCTAATTGCGGCAAGGGAACACCTATGCAGGTTATGAAGGTCGGGAATGGGGGGCCGCATATCAGGGGCATTGCGACAATAACAGGGGTTAATGGGGCTGCGGAGGGTGGTTCTAAATGAAGGAAACAAACCTGCTCAAGGCGGCAATAGAAGACGGGCTTGCGGTTCTTGATAAAAAAAATAATATCAAGGAGGCGGAGGTTTACGCATCGGCAAACATGCGAAGAACCATGAGAATCTGCTATGCGTCCAACATCCCTTCCAACGGCCTTGAAGAGCCGAAATCCCAGGAGAATTTTGGGGTTAGTGTAAGGATTATCTTTAAAGACGGGACAAAGGGCTTCGGGAAAGAGGATTCCGGCCTTGACAAGATGAGTGTGAGGAAGGCGTTTGAGAAAGCGCAGAGAAACAGGGTAAAAGACGAGTACTTCACTTCGCTCCCTTCCCCCGCAGGAAAGATAAAACTGAAAAAATACCACGACCCCGAGATTATGAACCTTAAGGAAGAGAAGGCCATCGACACAGCCTATGCCGCGCTTGGCGGTGCCTTTGATACGCTTGCCAAAAAAAGGGTTAAGGAAGACCTGAACCTCACGGGGGAAATAAACTTCCTCGGGGAAAGGATGGCCATAGGAAACACCAACGGAGTAAATGAGCAGGATGAAAGCACCGTTGTTTTTGGCACGCTTACAACAATATTCGAAACCAAAAAGCAGGACATTGCGGGAATGTGGTTTGGCAGCTCAACGCATTTGAAAAAATTTTCCCCCGCGAAAATCGGGGCAACCTCTGTCGAAAAGGCCTATGCTTTGAGAAACGGGAAAAGGATTGACTCCGGGGATTATGATGTTGTGCTCAGCAGGCAGGCTATTGCGGACATGCTTTATGGGGTGTTTGATGTTTCACTCGGCTCAATCGACTCGCAGGCAAGCGCCTATGGGGGCATGCTCGACCGGGAAATAGGCCCCGACTACCTCAACATCGAGGATAACGGAACCCTGGAAGGGGCAATAGGGACAAAGGCGGTTACAGACGAGGGCTTGCCAACCGGGAAGACGGGGCTTATCAAAGACGGCAGGCTTGTAAATTACCTCTCCAACGACTACTACACTAAAAAGTACAAAGACGATGAGAGATTTTCCCCTACCAACGGATTCAGGTTTGGGGGCGGGGGAAGGCACTATGATTCCGAACCCGGAATAAGCGCGAGCAATGTTGTTGTGGGCCCGGGAAAACACAAGGAGGGAGACCTGGTTAAGGACATAAAGAACGGAATTTACATAGGGAGAATATGGTACACTTACCCGGTCAATGGCTCCCTCAGTGCCGACTTCACAAGCACAATAAGGGGAGACTCTTACACCATAAAAAACGGCAGGATAAAGGAGGCGCTCATACCGAACACCTGCAGGATAAACGATAACCTGCAAAGGATAATGAAGAACATAGCCGGGATAAGCAAGAAGCAGGAGGCAACCCTCGCATGGGCTGCCGAGTCTGTTGTTATAACCCCGGAAGTTGCCGTAAAGGGCCTGAGGATAGACAGGATAGCCAAGGGGCTTTACTGATGCTGGATTCTTCGATGAAAAAACGGCTTATTCTTGCGCTTTCGGATGACCGTGCCTCAAAGGACATTACCACAAGGCTTCTCAAGACAAGGAAGTGCGGGGCAAGGGTTATAGCAAATAAATCCTGTTTGCTCGCGGGCGTTGAGGAAGCGAAATTCCTGTTCACAAGCAAGGGTGCTAAGGCCAAGGTGTTGAGAAAGGACGGGAAGACCGCCCACAAGGGGCAGGCGATTATGGAAATAAGGGGGAGCAATAAAAGTGTTCTTCCTGCCGAGAGGACCGCCCTGAATGTCCTTGGAAGGATGAGCGCGGTGGCAACCTATTGCGGCTATGCGCAGAGAAAGGCAGGAAAGAAAGTGAAGGTTGGGCTTACAAGGAAGACTATTCCCGGTTTCGGGATGTTTGAGAAGAAGGCTGCCGAGATTGCCGGCATATGGCCTCACCGCAAGAACCTTGAGGAAATGTTTTTGATAAAGGACAACCACCTTGCCTTTGAGGATGTGGGAAAACTGCTCGGCAAGGCAAAGAAAGCAAAGAGGAAAACACGGAAAAGGGTCGAGATTGAGGTGGAGAACTTAAGGCAGCTAAGGCAGGCGCTTGAACACAATCCCGACATAATTATGCTTGACAACATGGCTGTTGCGCAGATTAGGAAGGCTGTTCCCCTGGTTAGGGAGAAGAGCAATGCTTTAATAGAACTTTCAGGAGGAATTAATCTTAGCAACATCTCAAAGTATTCCGGATTAGGCGCGGATATAATTTCAATGGGCGCGCTTACAAAGGATGCGGGGATTGTTGATTTCTCGCTTGAGGTGAAGAAGGCATGAGTGTTAGGAGGGGTTTGGCAGTTGGAAGATTTCAGCCATACCACAGGGGGCACCATGAGGCGATAAAAAACATCCTGAAGGAAATGGATGAGCTGGTTATCGCTGTCGGCTCAACCGAACAGTCCCACGAAATTGAAAACCCTTTCACAACAGGGGAACGGGTTGAGATGATTGCGAGGGCATTGAGGTCCGACGGCATTTACGGGAAGTGCTATATTGTCCCTGTTCCGGACATAAGGGAGTACGCTTTGTGGGTTAACAGGGTAAGGAGCTACTGCCCGAAGTTTGATGTTGTTTACACAAATAATCCCCTTGTACGGGAGCTTTTCAGTGCGGAGAACATCGAGGTTAGGAAGATGATTTCGGGTGTTAAGGAAGTTGAAAGCTCTGCCATAAGGAAGGCATTCCAGAACGGGAACAGGTGGGAAGACTTGGTGCCCGGCGCGGTACGGGAATTCCTGGAAAAAATAGGCGCTCAGGCGAGGATACTTGCGCTTATTGAAGAGGAAAAAAAAGAGTGAATCTCAGGGAGTTATCCCCTGATTTCACAGCTTTCGGTGCTTCCTTCATAGAAAACTTTGCCGTTGGTTTCGTCGCAGTCCTCGAAGCAGTCCCCGGGGCAGTACAGAAGTTTGTAGTCGAATTCCTTAAAGCTCTGGTACTCCGCGGAGATGAAAACCCCCTGGCCGTAAAAGGGCTCAGTGACAAAGTTCCTCTCGAAGAGCCTCTTGCCGCCCTGAACACTGTCGTTGAGTTTCATGCACTTTGTCATTTCTCCATTGTCCCCAATGAACCTGACCGACTGGCCTTCCTTAGCGAGGGTGCTTCCCGTGTTCCTTATCTCAAAGAGCATCTGCATGCTTGCGAAAGGCGGCTTTGTGTACATGCATTCAATTCTTTCAACCTCCACTGTGGGCAGTAGGCTTGTTGTGCCTGTGTAACCGCACTCGGCCGAATTTTCCTCAACTGTGTCATATGCACACTCGCCGGCTATGCACTTCCCGTCCTTTGAAAGGGTTGTGCCAACACACTTGTTCGGGCAGACCATGCTGTTTATTATGCATGCTGCGGGGGTTGTGTCCTCAACAACTGTGCCTGTTCCAGTACCGCTCCCGGCAGGGGGTGTGGCATCGGCGGCATCGGTTCCTGTGCCGGCATCTCCTACCTCGAGGGGCTGCTCGGCGCATCCGCTAAAAACAATAGCTAAAACCATTAGCACGAGAATTAATATTTTGGAATTCATAATAATCATTATACTTTATGCCTATTTTCTTTATTAATGTTTTTATTGGATTTAGGTGCGTTTCGGACCGAAACGATAGCCTTATAAGTAACAAATGTTAACTATATACAGGGATATAATGAATACTAAAGATAAATCCGGGAATGCGGGCATTGCCAAATACTTAGCGATGGCTGTTGTTATTGCGGCGGTTCTCGGCGGTTCATACATTTTTGCGGGAAGCCAAGCAAGCGGGCTTGTCGTGATGCCGGGCGCGGAGGACACACCGGGTATTGAAAACAACGGGGAAAACACAATTGTGAAAGACTACGCAATTAAGAGTTCGGATGCTGCAATTATTGCGGTTGAAAACGATGCGGGGTTTGCGACATCCTGGGCGGAAAAGGTAAGGACAGTCCCCTGTGGGGAAAATTACAAGGATTTGAGCACGGCTGTTGCGAAGGTTGTCGAACTTAACTTCGAGGAAGGAACAGCCAAATGCTATGCGGGAACCAAGGATTTTGAGGCGAAACTGAACTCATACCTAATCAACGATTACGATTACAGTGGCGACCTTGTCTACCTCAAGGAAAGCTGCGGCGATGGGCTGGTTTCAGAATACGAAGCGCTCCTGAAGGGCGGAAACACCGGACTTGCGGGATTTGAGGTTGCGGACAAGTCCCCTTCAACCCGGAAGGCCTATGCGGTCGAGGTGTTCTGCACCAAGGTCAGGTCTCTTGGGGAAATTGGAACAAGGTATGCATTTGACATTGCGTTTGTCGATGCGGAATCAGGGAAAGTTTACAAATAAACTTTTTTGCAAAAAGGACTTTCCAACTTTTTTTATTTCTTAAACAACGAGCCAGCGTAAGCCGCCTTGCTTCCCAATTCTTCTTCAATCCTCAAAAGCCTGTTGTACTTGGCATTGCGCTCGCCCCTTGCGGGAGCGCCGAACTTGCTCTGGCCTTTTCCAAGCCCGACAACCAAATCCGCGATGAAGTCATCCTCGGTCTCCCCGCTCCTGTGGGAAACCACAACCCCCCATCCGTTGTCCGCAGAAAGCTTTGCGGCATCGAAAGATTCCGAAACTGTGCCTATCTGGTTTACCTTCAGCAGGAGGGCGTTTGCCGCACCGTGCTCCAGCGCCCGCTTTATCCTATTTGGGTTCGTCACTGTCAAATCGTCCGCAACTATCTGCACCTTCTTTCCCAGTTCCTTTGCCAAAAGCGACCAGCCTTCCCAGTCATCCTCCGACATTGCGTCCTCCAGGGAATAGATGGGGAATGTTTTCAGCATATCCTTATAGAAGTCAACCATCTCCCCTGAAGTGTATTGCTTCCCCCCAAGAGTGTACTTCCCATCCTTGAAAAATTCCGAGGCTGCGCTATCAATCGCGAGTTTCATTTCCTTCGAATAGCCCGCCTCCCCAACAGCCTTCAGGATTGCCTCAAGCCTGTCGTGCGAGGTTTCTATAGGGGGGACAAAGCCTCCCTCGTCCCCCAAAGCGGCTGCCCTCGCCCCGAACTTCTTCTTGAGCATTGCCTTAAGTGTGTGATAGGATTCAACGCAAGCCCTCAGGGCATCGGAGTAATTCTTCGAGCCGACAGGCGCAATCATGTGCTCCTGTATGTCGTTGTCCATGCCCGCATGCTTTCCCCCGTTTATGACATTCATCTGGGGCAGGGGCAAAATCAATTTTGAGTTTCCGTACTCGCCCGCGAGGTATTGGTAAAGTGGTTTTTCCCGCTCCGCGGAAAATGCGCGGCAAGCCGACATTGAAACTGAAAGGATTGCGTTGGCTCCCAGCTTACCTTTGTTGCCTGTTCCGTCTAAAGCAATAAGCGCATTGTCAAATCCCCTAAAGGAAGGGAATTCCTTTCCTTCAATTTCCTTCGCGATAACACCAGTTACATTGGAAACAGCATTATGCACGGACTTCCCCATGAATTCCCTGCCCTTGTCCCTCATCTCCAGGGCTTCATATTTTCCTGTCGATGCCCCGCTCGGCACTATCGCCGAAAAAACACCTTTGGCTGTTGAAAGCTCCGCCTGCACTGTGGGGTTGCCCCTGCTGTCCAGAAACTGCCTTGCGGTAACCGATTTCACAAGCATAACCAACACACCTCGAAATGAAGGAAAAGCAAAATCTATTTAAACGATTGAGCCGTAATATAACCGGTTTTGGTGAGACATTGAACGGGCTTATGGTATTCTCAGGGAATTCAAACCCGGATTTGGCGAAGGAAGTTGCCAAGCAAATCGGCACAAAGCTTGGGGAGTGCACTGTGAGCAGATTCGCAGATTTCGAGACCCTTGTCAAGATAGAGGCCGATGTGAGGGACAAGGATGTTTATGTTATGCAATCCACTTGCAACCCCGCAAACGAAAACTTGATGGAGCTGCTTGTTTTCATCGATGCTTTGAAAAGGGCAAGCGCGGGAAGAATAACCGCAATAATCCCCTGGTATGGCTATGCAAGGCAGGACTATAAAAGCAATCCGCAGGACCCGGTAAGCGCGAAACTCGTGGCAAACCTTATCACAACGGCGGGAGCTGACAGGGTTGTTGCAATTGACCTGCATTCAAAACCTATACAGGGCTTCTTCGACATTCCTGTTGAGAATTTGAGCGCGATTGCGGTACAGTGCGACTATTTGAAATCATTGAAGCTAAAGAACCTTATCGTGGTCAGCCCCGATGCCGGCGGGGTTAAAAGGGCAAGGAAGTTCGCAAAAATCCTAGGCACGGACATGGCGGTCATCAACAAATACAGGCCGAAAGAAAACGTTGCTGAAGCGATGAGCATAATCGGGGATGTGAAGGGAAAGAATGCGGTTATAGTCGATGATATGGTCGATACCGCGGGAACTCTCTGCGAGGGCGCGAAGGCGCTGAAAAAGGCGGGCGCGAAGAAGATTTATGCTGTTGCTACGCATGCCCCATTGAGCGGGCCCGCAATCTCAAGAATCAGGGGCTCGGATTTGGAAGAGGTTATCATAACCGACACAATTCCATTTGGAGAAAAGCCGAAAATCAGGAAGGTTGTGCTGCTGAGCGTTGCCCCTATCATTG
The DNA here is from genome assembly GCA_964540145.1 of uncultured archaeon. Lineage (GTDB taxonomy): Archaea > Iainarchaeota > Iainarchaeia > Iainarchaeales > CAZILS01 > CAZILS01. The sequence continues at coordinate 43,201 of CAZILS010000005.1, forward strand.
CGGAAGTTATCAACCGAATGCATGCCGGGGAACCGGTTTATGCCCCTTTTTCGGGGAGCCAGACAAACATCAGCGGCTTCATATAGGCACTACAAACATTTGCCCCTGTATATATCCAATGAATGGGCAAAATTTAGCAGAAAGGCTAGGAGAGCTAAAAAGCTACAATCTTATTTTTACAAAGCATTCGGAATTGACTAACAAGAGGATTACGAAAGCCCGGCTTAAAAAGATTCAAAAAGCCACTTTCTCCGCTACGGCCAATAAGGGCACTGTGCTTGTCAAGATAATCCTGCCTATCGAAAAGGAGAAGGTTCCTGCAACCATCGCAATCCGGAATATGGGCTACCGAAGTCCCGTAATGGCCTATGCGCACTGATTTTCTTAACTCATTCACGGCGTTAATTTATTCACTGCCTGAAATTCCGTCAAGGTTTTTAAAGAACAAATGCGTAGTTCCATTGTGATGCAACTATGAAAAACATCACGGCCGGGGAGTAGGCTCACTCTGCCAAGAGAGTTAAACATGACTTCCCGGCCCCTTTTAACCCTAATTCTTTTAACCACAAAGCGGCTATCTATTTACATGCCAAAAACCGCTTCCCCAAAGCCGGCGCAGGTTGCGAGGCTGATAGGGGCACTGAAGAAGCTTAAGAAAAAACGCAAGGCGGAAATTGCCGCAAACGCCCCTGCGGTTGAGACCGAATGCCACAGAAACCGCCGGGGGCAGGAGGTATTCGCTGCGAAGGCAGGCGAAAGCACGGCTGCAGGATATATCGACAGGCACAGGTTCATCCTCGACCGGATAAGGGTAAGCCCCGGGGGGGTGAGGGGTGCGGGAATCGGAGGGAAGATGCTGAAGGAAATCGAGAGGCTGCTGCGGGAAAGAAACAAGAAGGTGGCGCCTGCGGATAGGGTGCATTATATGCGGGTGTTTTCAGACCTGTCCGATGCGGAAGGGCAGCACCCGTACTTTTTCTACAGGAAACAGGGGTGGGTTCTCGGACCCGGCGCAAGAGAAGAGAAAGTCGAGGCGGAACTCAGGAATGGCGGGGGATTGCCCCGCCCGGTTACGCTTGTCAAGTATCTTACCCCGGAAGCGAAATCGATTATAATGCGAAAAAGAAGAGAAAGCCTAAGGAGGTAAACAAATGCGGAAAAAACAGATAGCACCTTTGCTTATTGGAGCGGGAATAGGATATTACATCCCGGGGTTTACGGGGCCGTTGGCGATGGTGAACCCGTGGATAGGGCTTGTCGCAATAACCATCGGCGCATTCATACTGCTGGCGAAGTAGCTTTCAGCCGGCTTTGGCATTTAGCCAAACAGCAGTTTCTGCTTTTTTGCGAGGGATTTCTTTGCCTGCTTGAGCAGGGTTTTGCCCTTCGGGGTTATCGAGTAGACTTTCCTGTTCTTCTCCTTCTTCGAGGAGACATATCCCCTGCCCTGCAGCTTGTACATCACAACATATACAGAAACTTCCCCGGGGAGGAAGGAGAATCGCTTCTTTATCGCATCGCGCAGGGCATAGGCGTGGCTTGCCTTTTTGGCCAGCATGGAAAGGATGTAAACCCAGAGAATGTCGATTGTGAGCTTTTCCTCCAGCCTTGTGAGCTCCCTGTTCATGCCATTATAGGGCGGGGAAATGCTTAAATACTTTATAGCCATAAAATTTATGGCGATGAATGTTTTATGGCTATAAATGTTTTATCAAAATAAAACAGAGGTGGTTTTGTGGGAGAGATAAAGGTTGCAATTGCGGGAGTGGGAAACTGCGCAAGCTCGCTTGTGCAGGGAGTGGAGTATTACAAGGATGTCGAGGGGGAAGGGAAACCTGTTCCCGGGCTGATGCATAATGTTCTAGGCGGATACAGGATAAATGACATCAAATTCGTTGCGGCGTTTGACATCGACAAGAGGAAAGTGGGAAAGGATTTGAATGAGGCGATTTTCGAGAAGCCTAACAACACAATCGTTTTCCGGGAGAAAATGCCGAAGTCAGGGGTTGTTGTGGAGAAGGGCCCTGTCCTGGACGGGTATGCGCCGCACATGTCCGACTACCCAGAAGACAAGAGGTTTGTGGTGGAGCCGAAGCAGAACGCCTGTGATGTTGTCAAGGCGCTTAAGGAAAGCGGGGCAGAGATGCTTCTGAATTATATGCCGGTCGGGAGCCAGGAAGCAACCGAGTTCTATGCGAACGCATGCCTTGAGGCGGGAATTGCGATGATAAACTGCATGCCTGTCTTCATCGCATCGGAGCAGAAATGGGCCGGGAAGTTCGAGGAGAAAGGGCTGCCGATAATCGGCGATGACATCAAGGCGCAGATAGGGGCTACGATAACCCACAGGACCCTTGCAAAACTTTTCAGCGACCGCGGTGTTCAGATAACCGGAACCTACCAATTGAATGTCGGGGGGAACACAGACTTCCTGAACATGAAATCACAGGAAAGGCTGAAGTACAAGAAGATTTCCAAGACAAGCTCTGTGCAGAGCAATCTTCCTGTGCCGCTGCCCGAAGACCAAATACACATAGGGCCTAGTGACTATGTTCCCTGGCTTAAAGACCAGAAAATCTGCTTCCTTAGGATAGAGGGGAAGAAGTTCGGGGATATTCCCACCAACATGGAATTAAGGTTGAGCGTTGAGGACAGCCCAAACAGCGCAGGATGTACTATTGATGCGATAAGGGCATGCAAAATTGCGCTTGACAGGAACGTTTCAGGCCCGCTGCTCTCGATGAGCGCATATATAATGAAGCATCCGCCCCAGCAGTATCCGGACCCGGTGGCGAGGAGGATGGTCGAGGAGTTCATCAAGGGCGAGAGGGAAAGATAAGCCTTATTAATCCGGAAAGAGTAAAGATGGTTATATGCTTTACGAAATCAGGGAAAGGTTTGAGAAACTGTCAATAGTTGTCGGCAGGGTTTTTGGAAACATTCCATTGACCCCAAACCAGTGGACTATTCTCAGTTTGCTCCCTGCTCTGGTTTCTGCCTACTGCCTTGCGCAGAGTGATTTCGTAACTGCGGCCGCGCTATTTGTGGTTGCGGCATTCATGGATTTGATTGACGGGAGTGTTGCAAGGGTGACAGGGAGAGTTAGCAAATTCGGGGCTTACCTTGATACTATTGTTGACCGGTATGTCGAGGCGCTGGTTGTGCTGGCTTTGCTCTTTGTTGCGATACCTCCCCTGTTCGGGGTTGATGCAAAAATATGGCTTTTCGTTTACTTCTTCGGGGCGATGATGACGACCTATGCAAAGGCGGCTGCAAAGGAAAAGGAACTTGCCGGCGAGGAGATTAAGGGAGGCCTTCTTGAAAGGGCAGAGAGGCTCATCCTGCTGTTTATAGGCATACTTGCCGCAACCGTGAACATAACCTATCTGGGCTATGTTGTTGTGCTGCTTGCAGTACTCGCAAATGTCAGTGCGGGGCAGAGGATTTTCAAAGCGAGGTCTCTTTCTAAATAGCGGGCTGTTGTTTCGGCTGTCCGTATTTTCTAAGCGCATACGGAATAATGGCGCAGTCACAGGTTGACATTATGGGGGTTATGAATGGAGTAGGTATTGAAGACCTGATAAATGAACAGGAGAATCATGCGGTGAACTTCCCTTGAGGGATTGTGCATGAGAACATAGCCTGCGAATGCAAGGTTTGCAACAACCGCCAGTGCAGTAAGGATGAAATATCAGTCTAAAAATATCAGTCTAAACTCATCAATAAAGGAATGGCGCAGGGGATATATACTACTTCTGAGGCGGCAATGCCTAAATACGGCAGGGCTGTGCGCATTTTTTTAAAGTGAACGCAGGTATTTTTCTTAGATGCATTTTGAAAAAATAGGCCTAAAGGTCCCTGAAATCCTGCTCCCTAAAAAAGGCATAGATTTGCAAAAGTGGGCGGTTATCGCATGCGACCAGTACCTTGCGCAGAAGGAGTACTGGGAAAAAGTGAAGGAATATGTGGGAAATGCGCCTTCAACCCTTAATCTTATTTTCCCGGAGGCATACCTTAATGGCAACAGCACAGGGGAGGCCAGCGGGCAAATAAACAAGACAATGAGGGAATATGCCGAAGACAGCATACTTGAGCCGATGAAAGGCTTTGTCCTTGTCGACAGGATTACTTCAGTAGGGAAGTCAAGGAAAGGGCTGGTTGTTGCGCTTGACCTTGAGAAGTATGATTACAGGGAAGGGATTGAAAGCCTGATAAGGACAACCGAGGGAACGTTCCTTGAGAAGGTTGTTCCCAGGGTAAAGATAAGGGAGAATGCAATTATTGAGGTTCCGCATATCCTTGTGCTCATAGACGACCCTGAAAGGACAGTTATAGAGCCTCTGTTTGAGAAAGGTTTGGAAAAGGCCTATGGCTCTGATTTGATGATGAAGGGCGGGCATGTCACAGGATATAAAGTTGAGGATGGGAAACTGATCAATGAGGTAGTTGCAAACCTTGAGAAACTTGGCAATCAGGAAACCTTTGACAAAAAGTACGGTATTGAGGGAAGGAAACCTTTAATCTATGCTATGGGAGACGGAAACCATTCCTTCGCCACAGCAAAGAAGGTGTGGGATAAGATTAAGGAGGATGCGAAAGACAAGGAGGCAATAATGCGGCATCCCGCAAGGTTTGCGCTTGTTGAACTTATCAATGTCCATGATGAGGGTTTGGAGGTTGAGCCTATACACAGGACGATGTCGAATGTGGGAGAGGACTTCTTTGGAAAGATGAGGGAGTTTTTCTCAGGGCAGGGCTCCGGGATTGAGATTAAGGAATGTGAAAGCGAGGAAGAAGCGAGGAAGGCACTTGAAAGGCCGCGCTCTAAAGAGATGCACGACATCGCGTTTGTCCGCGAAGGTAAGTTCGGGGTTATTGAAATCACAAAACCGAAAAAGAGCATTGAGATGGAATCACTGGATGCATTCCTTGACAGCTATACCGAAAGCAATAAGGATGCGAAACTTTCCTTTATCCACGGGGAAAGTGTTGTGACAAAGATCGGAAAAGAGAAGGGCAACGTAGGTTTCTACCTCCGCGGATGGAAAAAGAACGAGATTTTCAAGAGGGTTTTGGAGGATGGAATCTTTCCGAGGAAAACCTTCTCGCTTGGACACGCAGACGACAAGCGATTTTACATCGAGTGCAGGAAGATTGTGCCATAATGGCTAGTTTTATATTCCCTCCCTTACTAAGTTCCTTTGGGCGTTTGATGACAGCCCGTTGTTATGTAGAAGTTAAGAAGGCATTAAAATGGCAATAACAAGGCAAACAACCAGGTATAATGACGGAGAGATACACAAGAACCTCAATCCTTTGCTTTCCGCGTGGTTTAAGTGGAAATTCAAGGCATTTACCGAACCGCAGAAATACTCAATCATGAGCATACACAAAGGGGAGAACACCCTGGTCAGTGCCGAGACCGGAACAGGCAAAACATTGTCTGCGTTCGCATCTGTGCTTAGCGAGCTTATCACTTTGAGCGAACATGGCCGGTTGGAAGACAGGGTTTACTGTGTTTACGTTTCCCCGCTCCGCGCACTTAACAACGATATCGAGAGAAACCTTCTGGAACCGTTGGATGAAATAAAAAAAGCAGCGAAGAAGATAAACAAAAAAATCAACATAAGGGTCGGGGTTAGGACCGGAGATACAACAACCTCACAAAAAGCCGCAATGCTCAAGAAGCCACCCCATATTTTGATTACAACCCCCGAAAGCCTGGCAATTGTCCTGAACGCACCAAAGTTCGTTGAGAACTTGAAGGGGGCAAGGTGGATGATTGTCGATGAGATCCATGCACTTGCGGGCGGAAAAAGAGGAATGCACCTTTCGGTTACTGTGGAAAGGCTGCAGAGATACTGCGAAAATATTACACGGATTGGCCTTAGTGCAACGATTGCCCCCTTGGATGAAATGGCAAAATATCTTGTGGGCATGGAAAACAGCAAGGAGACAAGAAAGTGCAGGATTGTTGACGTAAGTTTCCTGAAGAAGATGGATTTGAAGGTTATTTCCCCGCTGAAGGATTATATAGATGTTACGCCTGAACAAATACACAAGTCATTGTACGGGATGCTCCATACTTTGATACAGGGCCACAAAACGACAGTGGTGTTCACAAACACAAGGAGCGCAACAGAACGCGTTGTGCACAACCTCAAAGAGATGTACCCCAAGTACTACACAAAAGCCAACCTTGAGGCCCATCATTCATCTGTTTCAAGGGAGCAGAGGCTTAACGTTGAGCAAAGGCTGAAGGACGGGAAGCTCAAGGCGGTTGTGTGCTCGACATCGCTTGAACTCGGGATTGACATCGGCTACGTTGATTTGGTTGTCCTTATAAGCAGCCCGAAGAGCATTGCAAGGGCTGTGCAGAGGATTGGAAGGAGCGGCCACCGTTTGCATGATGAAATAAAAGGCAGAATATTGGTTCTTGACAGGGACGACCTTGTTGAGTGCGCTGTCCTTGTGAAGAAGGCAAGGGAGAAGGAAATCGACAGAATTTCAATCCCAATGAACGCATTGGATGTCCTTGCCCAGCAGATTTATGGCATAGCAATAGAGGACAAGATACATATCGACGATTTGTACAGGCTTGTCAGGAAAAGCTACTGCTACCACTCCCTGACGAGGTTCGACTTCAATGAGGTTATTGACTATCTTCGGGGGGAGTATGTCGATTTGGAGCAGAGAAGTGTTTACGCAAAAATCTGGCTTGACGAGGAAACAGGGATGGTCGGCAAGAGAGGGAAATTGGCGAGAGTAATCTACATGACCAACCTAGGGACGATTCCCGATGAGGCAAAGATAACTGTGAAAATAGGCCAGAACAAAATCGGCACAATTGACGAGGGCTTTCTCATGAGGCTGAAGAAAGGGGATGTCTTTGTTTTGGGGGGAGAAACCTACATCTTCAAGTTCACACGGGGAATGACCGCGCAGGTCTCGCCCGCCTACAAAAGGCCGCCTACCGTGCCGCAGTGGTTCTCCGAGATGCTTCCGCTTTCATTTGACCTTGCGGTTGAGATAGGCAAGTTCAGGGAGCTTATGGAGGAGAAGCTAAAGGCGGGGAGAAGCAGGAAGGAGATCCTTGCGTTCATTTCAAAATACCTCTATGCGGAGGACAACGCAGCCGAGGCAATTTACAATTACTTCTACGAGCAGTACAGGTTTGCGGAAATCCCCAACCACAAGAAGATAATCATGGAAAGGTATAAGGAGGGGGGCTCGCAGCACATTGTTTTCCACACCCTTTATGGGAGAAGGACCAACGACGCATTGAGCAGGGCATACGGCTATGCGCTTTCGCATTTGATAAGACGGGATGTTGAGATAACGATAAATGACAACGGCTTTGTGATAAGCCCGCCGTGGAGCGACTCGGGATTGAGAGAGCAGCACTTTTCGGCATATGGGGGAACAGGGCAGTGGTCGATGCTCACAAAGACAGCAAAGCTTCCTTTGGAAAGGGCTTTGAAATACGTGACAGGCAGAGATTTGAGAAAGATGCTCGAGCTTGCCATCGAGCATACGGAAGTTCTCGCGAGAAGGTTCAGGCACTGCGCAACCCGCTCGCTTATGATACTCCGCTCCTATAAGGGAAGGAAAAAGAGCGCGGGAAAACAGCAAATGTCCTCACGTTTATTGCTCTCCGCCGTGAGAAGAATCTCCGATGACTTCCCTATCCTGCGGGAGGCAAGGAGGGAAGTTCTTGAGGACCTGATGGACATAGAGCATGCGCAAAAAGTCATTGACGGAATTGAGCGGGGCAAAATCAAAATAAAGGAAATCAACACAGAGCTGCCAAGCCCATTTGCCCTGAACATAGCGATGCAGGGTAAAATGGACCTGATGAAGATGGAAGACAAGCTTGACTTTGTCAAGAGAATGCACAAAGAGGTAATGAACCGCATCGGTGCTAAAGGTTAAATATCTGAAGGGGGAAAGGTTATTATGAAAAAGGGACCGACTTTCAGGAAAGCCGTGAGAAAAACTTCCAAAACAGGCAAAACAATCTTGCTTAAGAAGAAACTCGGGAAGCCGGCCCCGAGAAAAAAGGAAGTTCCAAAAAAAGTTGTTGTGGAGGAGCCGATGCCGCTTGAGTTTCCTGAGGAACTCCGCCCGAAAAGGCCAAAAAAGACAACCGGGCCGAGGATAAAAAACCCCCTGGCGGAAATGCTATCGAGAAATTCCGCTTACCTCCAGTTTGATATTATGCGTGCGGTGGAAAAGAATGCGGGAGCCGAGGAGCTTAAGGCAATTGTTAGAAAATCCAGGCTGAATGTTATAAAATACCAAGAAATGAAATTCAACAAACGCGATGTTGCGGTAATGGATAGGATAGTGTCCATCGAAGACAAGGAGCTTATGCTTAACAGGCTTGAGGAATTTCTCCTAACACGTTCATTATCAAAGATTGCGGGCGTGGGCGCGGAATACAATCGTGAAATGCTTCGCTACATCAGAAAGTATTTCAGGCAAGTCTTAAACATGAAAATAAGGGGAGTCGAATACCCGGGAAGGCAGAAAGCCTCTTCCGGAGAACGGCCCGGGGCACAAGGGGTTTCAAATGACAGAAAACGAAATAGTCCCGGGCATTGAAATCCTTGACCTTGCTTTGTGGCTCCCTGAAGAAAGGACGCTAATTCTGGGGGATTTGCACCTCGGCATAGAGGAAGCCATGAACCAAGAGGGAGTATTGCTTCCTAGAAATAATTTCGAAGACATAAAGAAGAGGCTGAAGGAGAATGTTTTTGGTGTTACCGGCAAGGTTAAGCGCGTTGTGATTAACGGGGATTTAAAGCACGAGTTTGGCTCAATCTCCAAACAGGAATGGAAAGAGGTTATCCGGATGGTGCAGTTCATTGCGGAAAGGTGTGGCGAGGTTCTCCTTGCCAAGGGAAACCACGACAAGATTATAGGGCCGCTAGCGGGGTGGAGCAAGCTGAAACTTGTTGATGAGTTCTACATAACAAAGATGGATTGTTTGGCCTTGCACGGCCACGAGGTCAGAAACACAGATGATTACAAGAAAGCGAAAATTCTTGTGATAGGGCACGACCACCCCGCGATAACAATCAGGGGAGGGACGAAGGCCGAAACATACAAGGCGTTCCTGAAAGGAACCTACAACAACAAAACGCTGATCGTGATTCCTTCCCTCAACTCGGTAAGGGTAGGCACAAACATCAAAGACGGACAAACCTTGAGCCCCATGCTGAAAGGCTCCTTGAAAGAATTCGAGGTCTGGGCTGTTGAGGACAAGCCATACTATTTCGGGAAATTGGGGGAGTTGGACTAGCTACCACTTTAACCCGCCGTCAAAGACGAACTCTGCAGTTCCCTTCAGGAAAACAGACTTGCCAATCTTTATCTCAAGAGCCCCTCCCGGCTGCTCAACCCTTACCCACTTATCCTTTGCGAGTTTCTCGGCATTTACACCCGCCGCAACAACCGCAATGCTGCCCGAGCCGCATGCGGGGGTTTCCCCGACGCCCCTCTCATAAACCCGCATGTGCACGTGCCTCTCATCCACAATATTGGCAAACTCGGTATTTGTTCTTTTCGGTGCGAAGAGTTTGTGGTTCTCGACAGCATGCCCTATCTCCTTCACAGGGAATTCCCTTACGTCCCCCTCAATGAAAATTACGCAGTGCGGGTTACCGACATCAACGTAAGAGTAGTCGAATTTCTGCTGTTCAACTTCCAAAGTTTTCATCTGGCTTACATTCGGCTTTTCGACCAGCTCTATCATAACATTTGCCTTGCCTTTCGAGTAGCCCTCAACCTTGGCCTTGGCTGTGCCGGGCATTGCCTCTATCACGAAGTCTTTCTTTTTCTTCCCGCCTTCCAGATACATATAAAGTGCGGCGCATCGCAAACCGTTTACGCATGTTTCCGCAAAGCTTCCGTCTGCATTCGCTATCCTCATGAAAAAATCCGCACCCCTATTTTTCTGCAGGAAGAGAACCCCGTCAGCGCCAACCCCCCTGCTCCTGTCGCAGAATTTCTTCGCGAAACCGGCCCTCTCGGAATCGCTCCTGAAGGGGGTTTTCTTCAGTTCATTGAGAACTATGAAATCGTTTCCCAAACCATGTATCTTTTTGAATTCAAGTTTCATTCAAATCATTCCCTCAAACGTTTTGCGGCTTCCTTCGTCTGTTCAAGTGCGGGAACCATCGCAAACCTAACATAGCCCTTCCCCGGGTTAACTCCGTCAAAGTCATTGCTAATAAGGTTGCCCGGCGTAGCATTTATGCCCTTTTCCATGAGCAGTTTTGAGCAGAATTCAACAGGGTCTTGCCCCGACCTTATCTTTGACCAGAGATAGAAAGTGCCTTGCGGCTTCTTCGCATCAAGGCCCGCCGCATCCAATGCGGGGAGGATTGCCTCAATCCTTTTCTCGTATTCGCTGTTCATCTCCTCCACATGCCCCTGGCCGGAGAGCGCGGCTATTGCGGCATCCTGTATGAAAGTGGAAACCCCGGAGTGGCTCTTCTGCTCGAAGATTTTGTATGGCTTCATCAGCCCGGGATTCCTTATGATTGTGAAGCCAACCCTATACCCCGTCATCATACTCCTTTTTGAAAGCGAATTGACGGCTATGGAACATTCCTCCGCCCCCCTAATTTCAAAAATGCTCGGCGGCTTTTCAGAATACGCGTTTTCCGAATAGCACTCATCGCCGACCAACACAATGTTGTTGTCCAAACAAAAATCAACAGTCTCTTTCAGCTTCTCTTTTGAATAAACTTTTCCGGTAGGGTTGTGCGGAGAGTTTACATACATCAGGGCCGCATTCCCCGAAACCTCCTTTGGTATGCCGTCAAGGTTTGGCTCGAAATTATTCTCTTCAAGCAGGTTCAGCATATATGATTTGCCTCCGGCCATCATAGTTCCCTCGAAATAAGGGGGGTATGCCGGGTTTGGCATAATCACATACTCCCCCTTGCCGGGGGTAAGGAAATGGTAGGGCATAAGGAAAATTGTTTGCTTCGCCCCGAAGTTGCCAAGAACCTCATCACTCGAAACTTTAACCGAAAACCTTCCCGAATACCACTTTGCAACCGCCTCCCTGAACTCGCTGCTCCCGATGGTGACGGGATAGCCGCTCTTTGATCGTTTATCAACAGCGGTTTTACACACATCCCTTACTGCGCCGGGGGTTGCATCAACAGGATCCCCGACCCCAAAATCAATTAAACCGGCGCCCCACTTCTCGGCTGCCTTGCGCTTATTGCCCTCGATTACCTCGAACGCATAGGGCCGATCCATGATTTCCCTCAAAGAGGGGTTAAGTTTTGCCTGAAATCCCATATCTCTCGGAAATAGAATGCTGGGACCTCTTTTTAAATATTATTAAATTTATCATTATCCCTGTTGGGGGGCTTAAAATGAAAATTGCGCTTAGCGGATACGGCCGGATGGGAAAAGAAATAGAGCGCGTGGCTCTGGACAACGGAATGAAGGTTGTTGCCAAAATAGACCCCAAAAATAAAGATGCCGATTGTGAGGAGATAAGCCTAAAAGGCCTTAATGGGGCCGAGGCCTGCATCGACTTCTCTCAGCCCGATGCCGCCCTTGAAAACATCAGAAGGTGCGCAGCCGCAAAAACAAATATGGTTATGGGCACGACAGGGTGGTATGGAGATATGGGCGAGGCCAAGGGCATTGTGGAAAGGTCGGGCATTGGGTTTATCTACGCAAGCAACTTCTCAATAGGCGTTAACCTGTTCTTCAGGATCGTGAGGAACTCGGCGAGGCTCATGGACAAATTCCCCGAGTATGATGTTTCGGGTTTTGAGATGCACCACACGCAAAAGAAGGACAGCCCCAGCGGAACTGCGAGAAGCCTCTCCGACATTATCCTCGGGGGGATGGAAAGGAAAGACAAAGCAGTGTATGACAGGCTCGACAGGAAGGTTGAAGAGAGGGAGCTGCACTTCGCGAGCCTTAGGTGCGGTGAAACCCCCGGAATTCACTCCATTTATTTTGATTCGCTTGCCGACACCATTGAACTCAGGCACGCCGCAAGGGGCAGGACAGGCTTCGCCTCCGGGGCTGTGAAAGCTGCGGAATGGATAAAGGGCCGGAAGGGCTTTTATACAATTGACGACCTTATGGAAGAGGTTATCGGGGAGTAGTGTCGCTATGGGAAAGGAATTTAATGTAGGCCTGCTTGGCTGTGGGGTTGTAGGGGGGGGATTGTATAAACTTCTCGAAGAGAACCGCCCAAGCATAAAAAAGAAGGCGGGCGTCGATATAAGGGTGGGCAAAGTTGCCGTCAAAAGCATGAAAGAAAAGCTTGCTGTCAGTGTGCCAAAAAAGAAACTCACCACCGACGCATTCTCTGTTGTCAATGACCCTTCCATAGACATCGTTGTTGAGCTTATCGGGGGGGCAACAATTGCCGATAAACTAATAACAAAGGCTTTGCAAAATGGAAAGTCTGTTGTTACCGCAAACAAGCTTCTCCTCGCGAAGAACGGGAAAAAACTTTTCAGCCTTGCCGAGAAGAAAGGCGTCTCATTGAGGTTTGAGGCCGCGGTCGGCGGGGGCATCCCGATTATAGAACCGTTAAGAAACAGCCTTCTCGGAAACAGGATAAAAGCGGTTATGGGAATTGTGAACGGCACCTGCAATTACATACTCACAATGATGAAGAAGGGGATGGAGTATGAAGAAGCCCTGAAACAGGCACAGGAACTTGGGTTTGCGGAGGCCGACCCTTACCTGGACGTTAGCGGACATGACAGCGCAGACAAGCTGCAGCTTCTTGCACTTGTCGCATTCGGCACCTATTTCTCGGGAAAGGACCTGTATATCGAGGGCATAGACAGGCTTGGCAGGAAGGACATCAATTTTGCGGGGAAAATGGGCTATGAAACCAAGCTTCTGGCTATTGCGAAGAAGAGGAAAGACGGCGTTGAGATTAGAGTTCATCCCGCCATGATTCCTTTTGAGGACCCGCTCGCAAGCGTTAACAACGAGGTGAACGCAATCAAGGTTACCGGTGATTTTGTGGGCGATGTCACGTTCATAGGAAAGGGGGCGGGAAGCTACCCAACAGCTTCGGCAGTTGCTTCGGATGTCATCGCAACCGCAAAAAGGCTGTCGGCGGGCGCTTCGGCGAAAAACCCGATAGAGTTCGGCAATGAGAAGGCGCTCCCGAAAACGGAAATTATCTCAAGCTATTACATGAGGCTTAACGCAAAGGACAAGCCGGGGGTATTTGCGGCTGTTTCGAAGGTGCTGGCGGATGCCGGGATAAGCATCGCCTCCGCCATACAGCAGGAAAGAGGAGAGAAAGGGATTGTCTCCATTGTCCTTATGACCCACGACACAAGGGAAGGGGCAATCCAAAGCGCGATTTCCGGGATTGAGAAAATTAAAGCCATTAAAGGAAAGGTGGTTTTGATACGGGTTGAGAGGGAGGAAGCTGAATGAAGACCGTAATGAAAATAGGCGGAGGAATACTAAGGAACGCAGAGGCGTTCAGGCACGTGGCGGGAATAGTCGAAAAGAAGAGGAAGGGAGGAGAGGAGATTGCGGTTGTGCTTTCCGCACTTTATGGCGTAACCGACTCGCTCCTTGACAGCATCCCCGCGGCATTGAAGGGCAAATCAAAGATTAAGGGATTTACAAAGGACATCAGGCAGAAGCATTTCACCCTGCTTGACAAGATTAAGGACAACGAGATAAGGGAAACCGCAATTGAAGAGCTTGATGACAAGATAGGCCGGCTGGAAAAGTTTCTTTTTGGCCTGCATTATTTGAAAGATAAATCCCCAAGGACTGTTGACATTGTGCAGAGCTTTGGTGAGAGGCTTTCTCCGATTGTTCTTGAGGCTTTCCTTCTTGAAAGAGGCATTCCCGCAGAACTTTTCGATGCCGAGAAGGCAGGAATAAAAACAAACGGCGTTTTCAACAACGCAATAGCCCTGATGAAGGAAACGAGGAAAAACATCAGGAAGAAAGTTATGCCCGCAATGAAGAACAGGGTTGCGCTGATAACGGGGTTCTATGGGCTTGATAAGCACGGAAACATAACCACGTTTGGCAGGGGGGGAACAGACTACTCTGCGGGGATTGTTGCAGCGTGCATCGATGCGGAAAACCTCGAGATATGGAAGGATGTGGACGGGTTCATGAGTGCGGACCCCCGCATTGTGAAAAATGCGAAGAAAATAGATATGCTCAGCTATTCAGAAGCCGAAGAGCTCGGCTATCTGGGGGCAAAAATTCTGCACCCAAAAACAATAAGCCCCATAAGGGATGTGGGGAGCGCCGCCGTCATAAAGAACATAGGCAAGCCCGACATGGTTGGAACTATCATCTCCGACAAGGGGAAAAAAACAAAGGAGATAATCAAGTCGGTTACGATGATGCCGAAGATTGCGGTCATCACCATAGCAACGCCTTCGATGGTCAACACTGCGGGTTTTGCGGGAAAACTGTTCACGGCAATTGGGGACATGGACATACCGATAGACCTTATCTCAACGTCGGAAACCGCCATATCATTCTCAATACCGAGAAGTGGCCTAAAGAGAGCGCTTAAGGGGATGGAGGAACACTTCCCATACTCGAAGCTCGAGTACATAGACGATGTCGCAATTGTCGGTGTTGTGGGGGAGGGTTTGGTTAAAACACCGGGAATAGCGGGAAAGATTTTCGGGGTTATGGGAAGGAACAGGATAAACATAGAGCTGATTTCACAGGCCGCCTTTGAGATGAACCTATCCTTCATTGTCAAGGAAAAAGAGGCGGAGAAGGCAATAAAGGCCATCCACAAGGAATTTATAGGCTGAAAGCACCAATATATGCCTCAATAGGAGTGATTCAAATGAACAAAATGAAAGTGGGAGTGCTTGGAGCAACCGGGATGGTCGGGCAGATGTACATCTCCTTGCTCGAAAACCATCCCTGGTTTGAGGTGAGTTACGTGGCGGCCTCGCCGCGAAGCGCCGGAAAGAAATATTCGGAGGCGGTTGCCGAGAAGTGGCAGATGCCAAAAAACATCCCTGCGAAGGTGAGGAACCTTGTTGTGGAGGATGCGAATGAGGTAGGCCGGGCCAAGGGAAAAGTTGATTTCGTTTTTTCGGCTCTTGAGATTGATAAAGAAACTATCAGGGCTTTGGAGAACAGCTACGCGAAAAAGGATATTCCGGTTGTGAGCAATTGCTCCGCCCATAGGTGGACGGAGAACATACCGATGGTTCTCCCAGAGATTAACCATGCGCACATAAAGGTGATTCCGGAGCAGCAGAAGGCAAACGGCTGGAAAAAGGGGTTCATAGCGGTTAAGCCGAACTGCTCCGTCCAGAGTTACCTAACCCCTGTGCATGCGCTGCAAGAAGCAGGTTATGAGGTAAAGGAGATGATTATAACTACCTTGCAGGCTGTTTCGGGAGCGGGCTATCCCGGGGTTTCTTCATTGGATATGGTGGACAACATAGTCCCCTATATCGGAGGCGAAGAGGAAAAATCCGAGAAAGAGCCCCACAAAATATTTGGAAAGGTCGAAGGTGGAAAGATAGCCAATGACGAGAGCATGAAGGTTTCCGCACACTGCAACAGGGTTCCTGTTATTGACGGGCATATTGCCTGCGTAAGCCTGAAGTTTGGCGAGAAGAAACCATCCCTTGAGGAGGTCAGGAAGATTTGGCAGGAGTTCAGCTCAGAGCCCCAAAAGCTGAAACTTCCTTCAGCCCCTGAACAGCCAATCGGGTACAGGGAAGAGGAGAACAGGCCCCAGCCACGCAAGGACAGGGACGCGGACAAGGGCATGGCCGTAACCGTAGGGAGGCTGCGCGAGTGCAAGGTCTTCGACATCCGCTTCGTTGGCTTGTCCCACAACACAATCAGGGGAGCGGCGGGCGGAGGAATCCTGAATGCGGAGCTCCTGAAAGCGAAAGGCTACCTCAAATAGCCTTTCCCCTTTTTTCTTTTTTATTTTTCGGATGCAAGCGTAAAACTGCGCTATTGTTCTGGCATGCCAGACACCCGCCCATTAAACCGGGACTTTAGGGGGGTTTTGTGAGATTTTTTCCTGCCATGACAGGCAGTGGTTATGTATAAAATTAAAGCCGGGCCAGCGCATCCTCGATAATCTCACACAGCTCTGCGCCTTTCGTATTGCCCCGCTCCAGGAGAATATAGCCAACCTTGCCTTCCTCGGGCTCCACCCTAAGGACATATTCCTTTCCCGCCCTTGGGGGGCTTCCCTTCTTCAGCAATATTTCCTTAACCTCAATATCCCCAAGGTTCAGGTCCTCGGCCAGGAATGCCTTAAGGCGGCTCACGGGCAAAGAATTCTCCTTTCTTTTCGGAACCGATACCTTCTTGAAATCGACAAACTCCATAACAATCGGCCTTACCGCCTTGTGGCCTACAGGATAGTATACCCTTTTCCGTTTTGAGAAGGGATTGTATGATTTCCGAAACGGGATAATCTGGTGCGGCGCCTGTTTCTTCATCGGATCCATATTATTTGGGGCTTTGGATATTTAAACCTTGCAGGGGAAAGGCAAATCCTTATTACTTGGAAATCCCACAAGGTATGGATTGCATGGCATACTTCGTTTATCTTCTTGAATGTGCAGACAGCACATACTACTGCGGATATTCAAGAAATGTTAAAAAGAGAGTTGAAAGGCACAACAAAGGCCGGGGCGCAAAGTACACAATGGCACGGCTGCCCGTAACTTTGCTCTACTCGGAGAAGCATCCTACGCTGCAGGACGCAATGTGCAGGGAACGTGAAATTAAGAAGTGGCCAAGGGAGAGGAAAGAGAATCTGATTGGGACCGGGGAGATTTGAACTCCCGTCTGATACCCCCGAAGCATCAATGCTAGACCAGGCTACACCACGGCCCCAAAAAACATACCCTCTGTAATTGCATTGCACTCCGTGCAATGCTCGACCTATACGGAGTATAGGTCCCGTGTCAGCCGCACGTGTCGGCTGGATGCACCACGGCCCCAAAAAACATACCCTCTGTAATTGCATTGCACTCCGTGCAATGCTCGACCTATACGGAGTATAGGTCCCGTGTCAGCCGCACGTGTCGGCTGGATGCACCACGGCCCCAAAAAAATACTGAATTTCCCGGAAAAATCGCGGGCGGCATCTCTACCTTATGGATAGGGCGAGGTAAACTATATTAATATATTACTCCCATATAATTAGGTTGAATTTGGAGCCAGGAGAGGTGTGGGGGAATTGGGAAGTAAGGAGATGTTGAGCGAGATTGCCGCCAAGAGCACTGACGAAAACTACGTTCCCATCCCCGAAGGCTATAAACCCGGAAAAACCAAATACATCATAGTAACAGGCTCTGTCATTTCAGGGATAGGCAAAGGCCTGTTCACCTCCTCTTTGGGAAAGCTGCTTGCCGACAGGGGCGCAAAGGTAACACCCGTGAAATTGGAGGCCTATTTCAATGTCGATGCAGGAACAATGAACCCATACCGGCACGGAGAAGTGTTTGTTTTGGACGACGGCACCGAGTGTGATATGGACTTGGGGAGTTATGAAAGATTTTTAGACCAGAATTTGACAAAGGATAGTTTCGTCACCTCGGGACGCATCTACAGCACCGTGATAGAGAAGGAAAGGAAGGGCCTGTATTTGGGAAGGGATGTCCAGTTCATTCCGCATGTTACCGGGGAAGCGAAAATGGTAATAAGGAACCTTGCGATGAAAAGCAAGGCGGACATTGTTTTGGTCGAGATTGGCGGCACTGTAGGAGATTATGAAAATGTCCTTGCGATTGAGGCGATGCGCGAGTTGAGGTATGAGGAGGGCGGCGAGAATGTCTGCTTCATAAACCTCACTTACATCCTGGATCCGCCTTCGCTCGGGGAGCAGAAGAGCAAGGCCGCACAGTTAGGCCTGAAAACTTTGATGAGCATGGGAATCCAGCCAAGCATGGTTATTTTGAGGTCGGACAAGCCTGTTTCAAAAAAGATAAGGGAGAAGGTGAGTATCAATGCGAATGTTCCCTTTGACAGGGTTATTGGGGCGCATAACATTAACGGGATTTACAAGCTGCCGTTGTTCCTGAAGGATTTGAATGTTGACACTGAGATACTTGAGTGCCTGGATGTTGACAAAAAGTTCAGGCAAAACGGGGACAAAGTAAAAAAGTGGACAGAGGCAAACACAGTTGAGAAGGCGAAGAAGAAGATTACTGTCGGCATAACAGGTAAATACACCGGGCTGAGCGATGCATATATCAGCATACTGAAAGCACTTGAGCATTGCGAAGGCGTGCTGAACACGGAAATCGAGGTCAGGTGGATAGAAACAACCAAAATAGAGAAAGGCGGGGAGAAGGTTGCGGAATGCGTGAAGGGATTGGATGGAATCATTGTCCCGGGGGGCTTTGGCGCAAGGGGCGTTGAGGGGAAGATTGCCTGCGTGAAATACGCGAGGGAAAACAACATACCTTACCTTGGCTTGTGCTATGGTTTCCAGATGGCTGTTATCGAGTTTGCGAGGAATGTTATGGGTTTGAAAGATGCAAACACAACCGAGGTTGATGAAAAAACCGCAAATCCCGTTATCTGCATACTCCCCGAGCAGGAGGAGATAGAGGGTTTGGGGGGAACAATGCGGCTGGGGGGATATGACGTTGTGGTCAGGAAGGGCACAATCGCAAACAAATTGTATGGCAAGGAAAAAATCAGGGAAAGGTTCAGGCACAGGTTCAACGTCAACACCAAGCATATCGACGATTTGGAAAGGGCAGGGATGACCTTTTCAGGGAGAGCACCCCGCAAAAGGATTATGCAGATTTTAGAACTTCCGAAACACAAATTTTTTGTCGGAACACAATTCCATCCCGAGTTCACGTCAAGGCCGCTAAAGCCAAACCCCCTCTTCAAGGGTTTCGTGGAAGCCTGCCTCAGGTAGGGGAGAGGGATGCTAATCCGTAAGATTTCCACTCCCGAAAAGGAAATAATTCTTGTCGGCACAGCGCATGTTTCCAAGGAAAGCGTTGGCCTTGTGAGGGAAACAATCGAAAAAGAAAAGCCCGACATGGTGGGGGTGGAGCTCTGCCCAAAGAGGCTGATGCAGCTCAGGCAGGGGGACCGGTGGGGCGAGACAAGGATAGGGGATATCATAAGCAAGGGTAATGTCTATCTCTTCCTTGCCAACCTTCTTTTGGGGAACATGCAGAGGAAGATCGGGCACAGTTTGGGTGTTAAGCCGGGGGAAGAGATGCTGGTTGCTGCGCAAATTGCGGGCGGGCACAAACTTCCTGTTGCGCTGCTTGACCGCGATATTGGAATAACCTTGAAAAGGGCAATCGCAAAGATGGGCTTCATGGAGAAGCTGAAGTTCTTCGGCTCTGTTTTCTTCGGTTTGTTCTCGGAAAAAGAGAAGATAACTGCAGAGGAAATCGAGAGGATGAAACAGCAGGATGTCATGACCGAACTCATAGGCAAGCTGAGCGAGGAGATGCCCACAATCAAGACTGTTCTTGTCGATGAGAGGGATATGTACATCGCGAACATGCTGCTGTTTGCCAAGGCAAAGAAGATTGTTGCGGTTGTGGGGGCGGGGCATTTGGATGGAATTGTGAAATACCTTGACCGGAGGAGGGATGTCAGGGAGATAGTGAGTGTTCCAAAGGGAAAAGACTGGATGAAATTTGTCAAGTACGGGATTCCGATGGTGTTCATTGCGCTGCTCGCCTATGCGTTCATCGCAAAGGGTGCTGTTGCCTCAGCCAGCATCCTTATGTGGTGGTTCCTGATTAACGGGACATTGTCCGCTTTGGGAGTTCTCCTTGCGGGAGGCCACCCTTTCTCAACCATCGCAGCGTTTGTTGCGGCCCCTTTTACATCGCTGCACCCCTTGTTTGCCGCAGGGTGGTTTGCGGGCCTGGTTGAGGCAAAGGTGAGAAACCCGGTTGTGAAGGACTTTGAAGGGCTGAAGAACCTTGACTCGTTCGGCGCATTTTACAGGAACAGGATAACAAGGACTTTGCTGGTTGCGGCCTACGCAAATGTTGGTTCTACTGTAGGCACGGTTATTGCGCTGCCGTATATGCTGTCGCTTGTTCTTTAATCCGAGCCCAAAGGGCGAGGCTGTCCCATTGAACAACGTGAAATGGGACGCCGATAACCCAACCGGCTGTGGGTTGCGCTG
>CAZILS010000006.1:0-52616 GCA_964540145.1 uncultured archaeon
AGGGAAGTCCATCTAACCACTAACTGCTTTTGGCGAGCCCTGCTTCGTTCCAGTAAAATGCTATGCCTGTGCCTTCCGGCTTTATGCAGACCTCATGCTTGGTTATCTTCTCTATAAATGTGGCAAGCGTATAGTACTGGTCTGCAGCCATGCCTATGTTGTTTTCCTTAAGCTCAATCGCAGCATGGTCTTTTGCGGAAACCTGCTTCACAACCCGCCCGAAATTTACTGCTTTTGCATCAGATAGCCCTGCCGAAGAGCACCAGAGCTCAAGCCAATAGCCCTTGTTGTCAATCGGCAAATATGCCACTGTACTCATCTTCGCAGCGGTGTCGCTTGACAGGGTAACCGCAACACAATCTTGGTTGGCTTTGCCCTTGTTTCCGGTTCCACAGCATTGTTCGGCAGTCTTCGCGGTTGCAGTGACCGCATTGCCATTAACAAGCCAAGTAAGGTATTTCTTGTCAAGTGCATTTGTCTCGCCAGTGTCACCGGGCTTAACATCTGTGAAATAGTACTGCAAGGAGACTTTTTTGGCGCTGTTCGCACTGGCATTAACGACAATTGGCACAGCCCTGTTCAGGGTGTAATTGATGCTTCCCTGCGCGTCGCCTGATCCTGAACCAATTTGCACAAACAGTATTCTCTGGGGCTGCTGCGGAGTTTCATTGTAGCCGTACTTCTTAAACGGCTTTGCGGTCAGGCTCCAGGGGAGCTCATACATGTAATATCCCGAGCTTGGCAGTACTGTGCTTTCCCTGTTTGTGACCCTTGCCACAGGTATTTCCTTGCCGAATGAGCCAATGAGGCTTCCGTATCCATTGAAGTTGGAGAGCCTGCCGTCTATGGGCATCCAGAACAGGGCATTCTCGGCGTACTCTTTTTTGATATTTTTCATTGCGGTTTTTTTGTTTAGCGAGACGGTAACCTTGAGGTTCTCCCTGTCCAGACCGGATGCGGCGCTTGTGGCTTGTTTTTTTAGCTCTGCTTCCGCAGCCTTGAATTCCTTCTCCGCACGGTCGACAATGGTTCTCCAGATTGGGGTATCCTCGCTTGTATTGGTTTGGATTTTGAAATCCCATGATTTTTCTTTAATCTTTCCGGCATTGTCCTCCAAATAGACTTTAACAGTAACTATTTCGCCCTCTTGGAAAGCGACAGTAGGCATGAAGGTAAGCTTCCCAATCCTTATGCTATTGCTGAATTTCTCGATTTTTAATTCGCCTTGCACATTTTCTGACTTGTCGCCTGTGACTGTAATTGTGCACTTGTCCCATGCAATGCCCTGGCTGTTCTCAAGGTCTTTGACAAGCACCTCTATGTTTGGCTTTTTGTTTTTATAATACGTGTGCCGGACTATTGAGCCGCCGGGCATGAAGTCGTACACATCCGGTGTTGAACTGTCATTATACGCCAATCCGCTCCAGTCATAGTTCAGTGTAACTTTGTAAATCCCCGGATCTGCGGCAATCGGGTTGGGCAGGCTTCCAACCTTGTAAACCCACTGGTTGCCGGTGAATATAACCCTGAACTTGTTTGGGAGGTCCGCCGCATCCATGACACCAGGCTTATTTGCGGCTTCCCAAAGCACCTTGAAGAAGTCCTTGAACGTTCCCTCATTGAGGTATTCGGCCTTAAAATCCTTCACGAAGCCCTCGCCGTAGCCGTCCGCCATGAGATACACTTCCGGCTCAACCACGTCGTTGTAGAACTCGCCAAAGCTTGCATATTCAATGCCGGTGGTTTCTGACTTGAGGCTGAGCAGGCTCCTGGGCTTGCCCTGCGCAATAACCTTCGCTTTGTCAGCAGCGCTTATTCCAGCAGCATCCCTGATGCCTATAACTATCTCCATGTTGCCGTAAAGCGCCTTCATGTCGGCAGGGGTTATTAGCTTGCCTTTCAGCGTGCACCCGTCATTCTTTTTGCAATCAGCATTATCCTGCACCGCGAGGTTCAGCTGCTGGAAGTCGCAGAAGCTCATTGTGTAACCATTATTGAGTTCATCCTGCTTTGTTAGCTTGAATCCAGAGAAATTCTCTGCAATTTCAGCCCCTATTGCCGAATTCACAACAACCACAAAGTCCCTGTAGGCCGGGTTCATACCGCCTGCGCCGAGCGAGCTAAGCACAGTCGAGATTATTTTTGCTTGCAGGGCTGCATCTCCGCTTATAGCCCCTGAAGTATACTTTTTAAGGCCGTCAAGCGCATTTTTGTTGGGATAATTTGTGTATTCGTTCAGCTCCATCGCCTTGATAAGCCCGCCGTCCTTAGAGACGAAGAACTTGTCGTTCGCCCCGCCGACGCAGCTGTTGTCAACAGGCACTTTCGCGAGCGCTTCCCTGAACAGCAGTGTTGTGTCCTTCTTTACTTCCTTGCAGTCTTGGGGGTTCTTGCAGTAGTTCTCCTCAAGCTTCCTAAGGAAGTCCTCGAGTATCTGCCCTTTCTGGACAAGCGTCATTGTTAGCTGTGTTGCGTCGCAGAACTTGCCGGCCGTGTTATCGCCCTCAACAACATCACAGAAGTCCTTGTCAACAGTGTCCCAGTTGTACTCAAGCTTGTGGAAACCGTATTTTTCGTAGGCGTTTTGGCCTGTTTCCCCGATTTTGGTTGTGCCGTCGAGTGTGGTGCAGCTCTCCACCTCACCAGCTGCCTGCGCAGCCTTAACGTTATTATTAGCCTCTTCGCGATTGTTATTTGCAGCCTGCTGGGCTTTCGCGACATTGGCATTGTCCTCTGCGAGGCTGGTTGCTGTCCCATCCCCGGCACCAGCAGTTGCCTCAACGCCTGCCTTGACATTATATGACCAGTCTTTCCTTCCCGGGTTTCCCGCCTTGTCCTTTATCTCGGCAGTTACATTCACCGTGCTGCCTGCGCTGAAATTCTTTCCGGGCGTAATCGTAACCTTTGCGCTGTTGAAGCCTGTCTCATTGTATTTCAGCTCCGAACTGTTTGCAGTATATCTCTCCCCGCCGAAGTTCACCTTGAGTGTGTCCTTGTCGAGCCCGCTGCTCGGCAGCTTATCCGCAATCGAGAGCACCAACTCGGTGTCCTGGAATCCCTCTTCTGAAGGTTTAACCGCATTTATTTCCGGCTTGACTGTGTCCTTCGCATCTATGCATATCTTCACATCTGTGGTTATGGTTGCCCTCTTCCCGTTTGCCCTTGTCACAGCCACCTTGACCTTGCCGGTTACGCTCTTTCCTTCCATGTGCCTGTATTTTGTATACCACTCAACCGCATTGAGCGTGAACCTTATGTTGTGCCCGTTGTCTATGGGTTCGGCGCTTATCGACATCCCTTCAGGGAGCACAGCGTTGAGCATGCCCACATCAACCCTCGTTATCTTGTCCGCTGCCCCGCACCTGACCTCGGTCGACTTTGGGTCTGTCGTAAATTCAAACGCATTGTCGGTCTCGAACTCATACGGTGTTGCGAGGAGGCTTGTGGGGATTGTCCCGATAATCCCGCAAATATTGACAGAGCCTGCGTCGAAACAATCCGCAGGATTTGCATCAGGATGCCCCCTGCTGGCCATGAGCTCGCTCGCGCCTGCCCCCAAATGCCACCAATCCCTAAGAATCATCGAGAACGTCTTGCTTGCGCCCGAGCCCTGTGGCGAGGTGTATTTCACAATCGCATTAACGTAGTGGTTCACATAATAGTAATTTGCGGTGGCGAACCTCCTCAACCCAACCAAAGTTTCTATCGCACCCTGCTCCCTCGGGAACTCCGCAGTCTGCTCCTCCTCATACCTGTAAGTGTAGTTCGGGCTTATCTCGTACTTGTTGACCTGAATAACCCCGCCCGCAGCATCTGTCTCGAAGTTGCTTTCGAGGAATTTAACCCCGTCCACAATCTGCTCATGGCCCGAGCCGAATGACAAACCGCCCTCATTGAGCAGCCTTACCCCCTGATTGTAGCATGTGTTGATGAGCTTGATATTCTTCGGCTTCTGGATGATGTCGCTCATATCCACAACCCTGTCAGGCTCGACAGTGAAGCACTCGTCATAAGGCCTTGAAAGCAGGTTCTCGACAACTATCTGCAAAGACCTTAACTTCTGCGCCTTCTCCTTAGAACCATCAACCCTTGCCGAGACATCAAGGTTAAAGAGGCCTGCGAGGTAAGCCGGCTGCACAGCAACCTCCTTCTCCTCGGCAGGCTCTATGGTAAATGTGCTTTCTTCAACAACCAAACCGTCGGCAGCATCAAGCTCAATCTCAACCGGGCTTTCGCAATTGTTCCTCAAAGTGAACTTCCTCTCGCCGCACTGCCACGCTGCGTTATAACCCGGGTTGTAAACATCACTTTGGTAGAACGGCATGTATGGGTAGTTGCTTGCCCCTGTGTAAGGATAGCCTGCGGCAGTTCCGCCAATTGTGCCCATGGCGCCTGCATAAGGCATCCCTGTGCCGTATCCTGCCGAAGGATAGGTAGTCTGCCCTGTTGGCTGTATCCAGCTGTAATTATCTCCGCCCCAGTAGTTCTGTGTTCCCTGATAATTTGTATACCCCGGGTTGTAATTGGCAGATGCCCCGTAATTGGAAAAGCCGAGGTTGTATGGGCAGCTGCTTATCTTCATATTCTCTGCCCTGATAAACTCGATGCACTCTATGAAGTTGTTTATGTTAAGCGCAACCTTCAGCTCCCTCTTGAGCTCCTCTGGCCCTGCCGAGGTCATGTGGGTGGCGAGGAAAACAATTGTAGGGCTTGCGCTCCCTGTGTCAATATCCCCGGGCTTGAATTTCACGGTAACGGTTTTCTCCGCCCCTGCCTCTACTCCATCAACCAAAACCTGGTAGTTTTCGGTAAGCCCAAGGGTTGCGCTGTTCTCGATGTTCGAGCTCACCTCAAACGTTCCAAGCTCATTTTCGGCATTGGCCAGAAGCTTTACCTCAAGCCTGTTCAGTGGAACCTCCTCGCCATCAACAGCACAGCTGTTCTTCAAAACCAGGTTAAGCTCCTTTGTTTCGGTGCCTGTGTAAATATTCCACACGAGCGGCTGGAGATGGAAGCACTCCCCATCATCAACAGAATCCCCGAAACCAATCCTTATGGTTGCGGGTATCTCCGCAGCCCAGGCCGTGCCATAAACCGGGTTTGCAAGCACAAAGGACAGTGCTCCCTCCAAAACCTTAGGCGAGTTCAAATTCGCGCCTTTGCCGTTCAATGAGAAAGTAACATACATATTCTTGTCTTCCCCCACCCCAAGAACATCCCCTGAATAGTCATTGTCCCAGGCTGTGGTTACATACGTAGGGAAGTCCCCGTCATCCCTTGTTTCCATAATAGTCAATGGTATCGCGGTTGTGTTTTTGATTGTAAGCGGAACGTCTATGCTCGGGTTTGTGCCAATAACCAAAAGCTCGTTTATCGAGGACGGAACTGAAACCAAAATGTTCTCGCTTATCGGCATCTCGAGCGAAATGCCCCGGAAGCCCTCTTTCTCAACCTGTATCGCAAGGACAGAGCCCGGGGATGGCGCAGGCAGTTCAAAGCTGAACACTCCCAAGCCGTCGGTCTCGCCCTGCGCGATTATCTCGCCGTCAAGAAGCGCGGTTACAGTCGCCTCCGGCACAGGGCTTGTCCCCGGGGAGTCAACATTAACCATAACCACATTCTTCACGTAGGGCACAAGCATCTTCGGGAGAACCTCGATATCCATCTCTGCGGCGGCGCTTGTCTCTATCCTTACCCTCTTCTCAATAATCTTCTGTTTCTCGCTCACAATCGCAATGACAAGGTCGCTCGCCCCCTCCTTGATTGTGCGGAAGTTGACACTTCCCTTAGTGCTGTCATCCTTTCCCATATTCCCCAGAGGAACAACAATTTCGATTCCCTGCGCAGGCCCTGTCCTTGGCGTTCCCCCAACATCTGTAACTGCATAATCAATGAACTGCAAAGCCCCTGCCTCGTTTGTTATCTGCAGCTCGGCGTTTGGATACGCAGCCGGGCTCTCGTTCACAATATCAAAGCTAAGCCTGTAATTCGCCGAAATATTTGCGGGATAGGAATCAATTATAACGCTCTCAAGGTTCTCCGAGAGGTCCTCCATAGTCAGGACAGTGCAGAAGTTGTCCATGCAGAACCCTGTTGCCCCTACTTGTAACTTCTGGACCTTTGCCTGCGCATAGAGCGCCTGCCTTGTTCCCGTCTGCTCTGCGCTCCCCAATACAGTATCTGCAGGGAACCTCACATATGCCCCTGTCTTTCCCCAGCCCCTGTAGTGCAGGTCAAGGAGCTCTCCTTTAGGGGCAACTTCGCTTATCCTGAACTTGACAACCGCCTCATATATGCCTTCGCCCGGGCTTTCGAAGAGTATGTTTACCCACTTTGCATCCCCGGACGTGAAGTGCTCCGAGTCTATCGCAAACCCTGTTCCCGGTGTGTAGGCTGTTCCCCTCAAAATTGTGGTTGCAGCTGCCTCAACCTCTGTGATGTAAATGTAATCGCTTTCCATTGTAGTTGTTTTCCCTTCCTCTTCAGCCCCTGTCCTGAAATGCACTCCAACCTCATCAAAGGTCGAGTTTTCAGGGACTTTTAGCAGCAGCTTCGCAGTGTAGACCTGCCCTTCGGTAACCGCCCCATTTATCGGGCCGCTCCCTGTGATATCTTCAAGGCTTACCTCAAGCTTCGCCACGCTCTTCTCAAGGCTTACCTCTGCCTCCTGCGTAACGTCCTTAACCATGTTCACGGGAATTGTCCTGTAGGGCAGGTAATCCGGGGCGCTTACCTCGAGGTAAACAGTCTTGTCCGCCCTCACCTCAAACGCCTTCGCTCCCGAGGTATCGGTTAGCTGCTCGTCGAGCTGCACCCCTGTGTAGTAATCTATAACCTTAATTGTTGCTCCGCCAAGAGGCTGTTTCTTCTCGTCAACCACACTCGCCAGCAACCCGCCCGCCCCTATCGGCAGGGTAATCTGTATCGAGTTTTCCTCCCTCGCAGTTACCTCAAGGACATTGGAGTTCTTCTCCCCAAACCCGGGCTTGTAAGCGTAAACATAGTAGCTCCCTTCCTGCAATCTCCGGAAAATCCCCTTCCCGTCAACGCCTGTAACTATCTCGCTGCCGGCATCCTTCCCGTCAATTGCATCCTTGAGCTTAAGCCTTGTGCTCTCAACAGGCTTCCCCTTCTCATCCACAACCTTAACAGTTAAGGACTGGCTGTTCTCGACTGTTGCCTTCGTTACCAAAACCTCTGTGTAATCAAGGCTTGGGAACACAGCTGTCTTCTTCTCAAGAAGATACTCTGCGTGGTCGACTGTTACATCATAGCCCACGTTCTCCCCGACATCGAACTCAACCTTCCCCTCCATATCGGTCTTTTTGGGGGCTATTGCCGAGCCGCCCTTTGAAAGCGTAACTATCGCATCCTCGACAGCAAGCATGCTCGCTTGGTTCTTCACAAGTATCTTTACAGTCCCGATATTCCTCCTCTCAAGCGTAACATAGAATGTTGAGGTTCCCCCCTCCGGAACTTCTTTCACATCGCCATAGGTTGAGGTATCGTACTCCGCAAACACCCCTGTTGGGTCGTAAGTGGTGAGGTAATACCTTCCCGGCTCGACATCGGAGAAGGTTACGCTGCCCGAGCTAAGTGTAGTTTTCCTCTGGAGCTCGTCCCCAAGGGCTGTTTTCAACGCAACCTCAATTCCGTTGAGGGGGTTTTGTTGGGTATCGTTCACATACGCAACCACACTGCCTTTGTCAACATCGGGCGCGCTCAAATAAATCTCGTAGGGCTTTGCGCTCTCGACATTGAAGCTGTCTGTGCTTGTTGCATATCCCCCGCTTGGCGTAACGTAAAGTATGCCGCAGTCGCTTGGGATATCGTCCAAATCAAACATCCCTGTGCTGTTGTAAAACGTCTCGGAGTAATCAGAATCAGAGCATGAAAACGAAACAGAAAAGCTGTCATCGATAAGTTCGGATGTTCCGGGTTTCATCAGCCTTACTGTCCTTGAAAGGTGCGTAATCTCCTCATAAAGCGTAATGCTCCTCTGTTCATCGGCACTTTCAAGGGTGTAGCTCTTTGTTTCGGAATCATAGCCCTGTTTCGATACAAGCACACTCAACTCAAGCCCCATCGGCACAGGCCTGATAAACATCCCGTCTGCCCCGGTTTCCCCAACAATGCTTTCAATGCCTTCCGCAGATATCGTTATTGCAGCCCCGGCAAGAGGATTTCCCCCCTCGTCCTGCACAGCCAGTGTCAGCAGTGACGCAGGCATAAGCAGCGCTGTTACAGCCCAGGCAAGACCGGCAAGCACTAAAACACATAAAAGAACGAAAATCGGGAACGAAGGTATGTTCCTCGACTCAATCGCATCAATAACCCTATAAACAGGAATGCCCTTGTCGGAAATATAGTCCATGAGGCTGTAGTACTTGTCCTCAAGCCTCTTGTAATAGTCCTTAAGTGTATCGCCGAGAGCCATTCATTCACCAAGTAATATTACTCGATTAATATTATTTAACCACTAAACCCTATATTAATCTTGCGTTTTGGGTTTGTAAATAGTATACTAATCACTTATTTAAAGCTGGCGGTTGTCACTAGCAATCGTCTATATCGCTATCGTCACATTCGCCCTTTTCGCATTCACTATCATCGCTGCAGTGGCAGTAGTATTCTTCCTCAGCCTGCCCATCTCCCCAGGCCTTAACTTCGTAGCTGTCCGATATCCTGACATTGTAGGTAATCTCATCTCCTTTTACAGTGTAATCTGTGTTTGTCTCCTTGAACTCTGCCTTTATATCAACAGACCTTATCTGTACGCAGTACATGTCTTCTGAACTGCTAGTCATATGGGGACCCCTTTCGCGGTCGCAATCATCATCATCATCATCATCATATTCATACCACTTAACCGTTCCCGATTTTTGGGAGGATGTTGCAGGCACCACAGCGTTTGACGGAAGGCTTGGCTCTAAGCCGTCGCCTCCCTTCAAATCAGTTTCTGATATGCCGACCCGGTCTTTAGCATTCTCC
Source organism: uncultured archaeon (assembly GCA_964540145.1). Lineage (GTDB taxonomy): Archaea > Iainarchaeota > Iainarchaeia > Iainarchaeales > CAZILS01 > CAZILS01. The sequence goes on from CAZILS010000006.1 coordinate 8,992, forward strand.
CTTGCGGTATCGGCCAAGCTATCAGGCTTATTGTAGAAATCATCGCAGTCCGGGCAGGCATCACCATAGTCCCCGCAATATCCCTCGTAAATTTCGTCAATAGCGTCATGTTTCTCCTTCAGCGTGTCCGCCGCCCCGAGGGAGCCCTGCACAGCCTTGAACAGCCTCAACGGAACATAAATCCTGAAGGTTCCCCTCGGCAGAATCGGCTCGCGGATAGTCCTCCCTGTCGCGTAGTTGGTTATCGTTATCTGCGGCAGTTTTTCATATGTTTCATCACTTAACCAAGTGGTTCCATCTTCATCCTCCGCCCTCAAATCCAGCACCATGAAGAAGGTTCCCACCCCGCAGTTTGAGCTGTCGCACTGGACAACCCTGAAAAATTCACTTGAGCCATCATTCGCAACCCTCTTCGAACTTTTGTTGATAAGTTCCTGCACCGTGCCCTGCAGCAAATCCTGGGTGCACGGTCTTGTGCTTCCATCGGAAAACTTCCCGCAGTCAACCTCCATCCCATAGCTCCCGAATGTTGTGCTCTCAATCTGCAGTATGTCAAGGAGGTGTTGGGCAATCCTGTAGGAGAGCTGGGAGGAGGTGCATGCACACGTGCCACTACTCACGCCTGTGCAGTTGTCTCCATCACAGCACCTCTCGCCCCTGAAACAATCTGTATCGCTGCTGCAGCTGCAGAAACCATAGCTTTGCCCTGCAGCCCTTTCGCAGTCTGTGTTATTTGGGCAGTCCTCGCTGTTCTCACACCTCGGTATGCACGCCCCGAACTCACTTGCGGCAAAAGCAGCAACAATCTCGTTCCAGCTGTCGGAATCACTGGGCGTGTCATCCAAATCCCCGATATCGACCAAAAAGTAGTTTTCCTGCTCTCGGTAGTAATCCTCTATGGAATACCTTATGCCATAATTGAAGACCTGCAAACCATCGGCCCTCGCAAGGTCGGCAATTGCTTGCATCTCAACCTGCTCCTCGACATCGGAGAGAATATCAGAGGTAACGCTCTCGCTGTGAATCATGCTCTGGACAAGAAGGCCTGCGAGAACAATAAGGAGGAATGCCACGAGAGCCGTGAAAAGTGTAAATCCCCCCTCCGCAAAAACCCTTGGCAGGAACATGCCTACATTATATTTGTTTTAATTAATATATATTGCGCTTTGGTCCTTCATGCCGCGTTGTAGGTCTTCGGGAAGCTTTCCCAGATAGTGAAGAGCTTTTTTGTGTAATAGCGCTCTTCTTCATTGTAATTGCCCGGTTTGTGGGTTTCATTATATTTTTCCAGGGTGCAGGCAACCCTGCTTGTTTCCTCTGCGCAAGACTTGTTCCAAATGTCCCCAAGTTCCTTCGCAGCGCAGTTTATGCTTTCAAGTTTGCCCGCTGTTTCCGGCTTTCCATAATTACAGCCTGTCAGCCAATTTCCCTTGTCCTCGTTCGCACCCATATTGCTCTTCCATGCCGAAACAACAACCAGCAGCTCTTCAGGGATGTTGTGGGTTTGGGCAGCGGCTTTCATTGATGCCCCATAATATTCAATGTAACGCGAGGCATTCTCAAACTCCCGGGCTTTGCCGAAAACCTTATAGTCCCTTGCAGTTTCTGTTTTTTCCTGCAACTGCTTTGCCTGCGGCACAATGCCGGGCAGGCTTATTATTCCTTTCTCAAACGCCTCTCCTTTACAGTATGCCGTGTCAAGCCTCTCGCAATCTTCCGGAATCGACGTTAGCTCCTCCCACACATAGTCCCTCACCCCATCGCGGTTTACAATCCTTGCCATATAGGGCCTGTACTTCTTGAAGGCAGGAACTCCGGTGTCCAAACCTTCGCCGAGGCTTATTTCCGCCTTTTCCTCTGCCGAGCATGGCTCCGCATAGTGGTCTACGTAGGCATTATATGCGAGCATCCCGACCGCATTTGCTGCAACCCCCTTGAACACCCCCTTCAGGATGTTGCCAAGGAGCTTCCCGGCATTGGTCAGGCTCGCCATGTTCCTGAACCTGCTGTACAGCGATTTCTTCCCTGCGGCAGCGCTTGCATCAGAGTATGCGCTTTCCGCGAAATCCTTTATAACCCTCTCTGCCGCGTCATCTCCGGCAAGCCCTGCCGCACCTGCCGCAAGGCTCTCCGAAATATCTGTGCGGGCTGCCCTTCCAACGGCAGCTGCAGCTTTCTCATCAAAATTAACCGTAAAATGCTGCAAAGTATTGTCAGTCCCATAAACAGGCTGCGCTATGGTAAGCTCACTAACCATTTCATCAACCCGGGTGTTTATTGCGGTTCCCGCAACATCCCTTAAGGTTTCTCTTTCAAATACTTCCTCAAGAAGTTCCCTCGGGGCTTTTGACTCAAGCTCCCCGATAAGCTCGGTATTTAGGCTTGAAGAAATGCTGTTCCTGAGCGTGTCAAGTTCTCCCGGGTCCGCAGCCAATTCCGATAAAGAAATCTTGTGTTCCCCAATCAACGGGATTCTTTTTGCAGCAGCCTCGAAATCAAGATCCTTGAGCAGCTCGTCAGAGGTAATCGTCTTTAAGGCGTCATCATATGCGCTCCCCTTAATCTTCCCGGAAGCGGAGGCAAGCGCGCTCTTAACGCCCGGGTCTGCCGCGGCCTCGGCTATCGCATCGGTTGTGAGTTTTTCAATCGCTTCATCGGTTATCTTTTCGCCTGCCTTGACATGCGCATTAAGTTTCGTCGAGAGGCTGTTCTTCATCGCGGCTTCAAACTTTCCCTTGAACGTTAACCTGTTCACAACAGGCACATTCGCAACAAGGCTGCCTTTGAAATTGTTGCTCATCATTTTGTCGGTTACCTTCGATGAAATCTGGCTTGCCATAGTCCCTGTCGGCATCGTCTCAGTTATTCCATATGCAAGACCGTGTGTTCCGACAGTTGTCACTGCCGCAGCCCCCAATACCTCCGCACTTTCCTCATCAACATTTCCCATGAGCTTGCTGCTGACGAAATCAAGCGCAGCCTTCCCCTTCTCTATCGCATAGTTTGCGGGCGCAAATTTCTTTACCCAGCCAAAGGTATCCGAGGCAATCCCCTTTATGCTGTCGTAAACTCCCTGCACCGCAGGGAACTCATTTCCAAACGCAACCATCCCGGGAATGCCGCAGTCTATGAGCGGGTCTATGAGGACGCTCGCAGCGAAGTGCATCTTCAGCAGGCCCATCCCTATGGAGGTAAGCACACAGCTCGGCAGATACGCAAGCAGCAAACCCTTTTTCCTCGTGTTGCTCTGTTTTATCTCACACACAGTCCTTGCTTCCGTCTTCTCCTCCGCCCCTTCCTCGCCCTTCAGCAGCGCAAGCTGCTTCTGGACATCGAGCACATGTCCCAAATCCCCTTTGCCCATCTCGTCGGGGGCGCCGCTCCAGCCAACGACAGCGCACTTCTTTGTTTCCTGCCCCTCCTGGGAAGGCGTCGGAATTATATAGTTTCCCGCCTCGTTCTTTTCGTTCAGCATTTCGATAAACTTAATAGGGTGCAGTGCGCAGACCGCAACCTTAACCCTTTTCTCTTCAGCCCTTCTTTTGGAATGCTGTGCGCTCTCCGCATTTATCCTGATTTCCTTGTCAAGCGCAAGGTGCAAATCCTTTTCATCGCCTTCAACACAGGCCATCAATTCTGAAATTGCAGCCTTCTTTCTTACCGCATCGGTGCCCGGCTCTATTTCCGTTCCTTTGGCTATTGCATTGCCGCTGTCGGGGGCTGTCCCCCTCTCCTGCAGCCAGGGAGTTCCAACACCGCTCACGCTTGTGACAAACCCAACATCCGCCTTGAAATTCTCCCCCTTATTGTCGCTGACAATGTTCACGTCGCAGCATGAAGGCAGCCCCGAAAGCACAGGTATGCTCGCCCCTTCGCAGACCTCGATTTCTATCGCCTTATCCCCCTCGGCCGGGGAACCAAGCAACATATAATCCTCGTTCGCCGATATGCAGATATCCGAAAGGTTCTTTCCCTGCAGAGCGCCAACAGCGGCAGCAGCCTCCTTCACAACCCCTTCCGCCAGCTTATCCTGTTCAAAGGGCGGCTGGACTGTGGCAGTAATTGTCCTTGGAACATCCCCCCCTGCCCTCTTCATGCTTAGCTTAACCAAATAACCTTCTGTCTCCCCGTCCTCAAGCCTGAGCTTGTTCGATGAGCTTGAGCTCCCAAACCTCTCCTCCTCGCCGAAAAGCTGCTTCGCAAATGCTTTCCCCAGTTCATCAAACTCACTTTCCGAACTTTCCACAACCGCAAGCCAGCTAAGCTTCTTGTTTGAAGGGCTATATCCCTTGTCATAGGGCAGGAAGTTCATGGCATTCTGTATCTTGTTTTCGCAGTGCTCCGTAATCGTCCTTGAGAGTGTGCCGCTTTCTCCCTCTTCAGGGCTTAAATCAACAAGCAAATCAACCATATCGCCCCTCATGGTTGCGCCCGTAACCCTGACAGCACCGCTTATGCTGACAGTGTACATTCCGCAGCCCCTGAAGTTCCCCGCAATGAAAACCCTGTTGCCTGTTGCCCCGCCAAGGCGGCCCTCGAAATCCTGCCGGGAGGCTGCGTGCTCCACCCTGAACTTTCCAAGGTTTCCTCCTTTCTTGTCAATGACATCCTTGAGCATCTCGGTTGACATGGAATCATTCATCATGTAAACCGTGAAAGTGTCCTCCCTTATCCCGAGCCTGCTGAAATCACAATATCCTTCTGTTGCCCCCTGCTGCCCGCACCCTGAATTCAAAGTGTCTCCCTGGTAATGGGAAACCTGCCTCTCGGCATCGTTCAGCTTCTCCTTCAGCTTTTCGGTGAGGAACTCGGCAAGCTGCTGCGCATCGCAGTATGCCTTGTCGCATCCTGCCCCAACCGAAATCCTCGGCATCGCAACCTCCCTTGCCTTGCCTGTCTCGCAGACCTTCATCTCAACAATGTCTGAAACATCCTTCGCCTCTGCCCCCGCAGTCCCCAGCTCAACCCTCACAGGGAATCTCGTGGAATCGACCCACCTTCCGCTGTTCACAAGGAATGCCTTCAAATGAACCATAGTGTCTCCCTCGTAATCGCCGCGCCTTCGTAAGGTAAGGTTTAGCTCTGCCTCCTGCCCCGGCAGCAGGAAATCAAGCGGAGCCATCTCAAGCATGCTCGCGCCAAAGGTGTTCGGCTCCACAGACCTTATCCTCACTGCCTCCGCACAGTTGTTCCTGACAGTTACGCTCTTTGTCACAGCGCCGCTCTTGCTGACAGCGCTGACAAATGAAAGCTCCCCGTAAACCTGCACGCAAGTTGGGGGGGAAATGTGCGCAAGCACATTGATTGGGCCGAGGTCATAGGACTTCCCGTCTATGTTTCCCTTCACGGAAATCTGGCTCCTGTCGAGCAAAGTTGTCTTCGAGTCCCTCAATGCCGTAACCTCGATAAACCTTGGGGGTATAAGCGACTGCCCCTTTTTCAGGGAAGGCACCGCTTCCGGAGGCAATATCTTCAAGGAGGTGTTTCCCGTTGTGTACGCCGAGTAAATCTCCTGGGGATAGGCCTCCGGCAAAGGCGAAGGATACTGCTGTGCAGAGCCATAATCCGGGGAAACATCAAACCTCAAATTTTCTATGTCCACTTCCCCAATATTCTTCGCGAAGATTGGAACAACAACCCTGTTCTCCTGCCCTGCCCCGGTTATCCACACCTCCAGATTCCTGTTAACCTGCAAAGCAAATTTCGCGTTCCAGATGATAACCTCTGCCGAAAGTGTTTTCGTCAGCTGGGCGGAACTGTAGATGATGTCAAACATGAAAGATTTCTTGCCGGGGTAGTTCCTCAGTATTTTGTTCGCGATGTCAATCCTTGTTGTCTTTGAGGCCTCTTCGCTCCCCGCATCCATCAATGTAACGCCCGGCGCATTAATCTCAATCTGCCCGTCGTTGTGCCCTCTCGCAACAACCTCTGCCGCAAGCTCAAGCTCGGCATCACACCTGTTCTCCAAAGTCAGCTCAACGCTGGCGGTAGAGCCCTCGTCATCAGGCAGGTAAACAACCAAATCTTCTTTGCTGAACACAAGGCAGCCCTCTCCCAGCGCCCTATTGTACTCGATAACAACAGTTGTTTCCGCGCTTACCGGATAGCCCCCAAGAACCCTTCCCCGCACAATAACCTTTGCCTCTCCATGGGCTCTTTCTTCTTCCCCAACATACCTCGCCTTGAGTTCCACAAACTTCTTCGCTTTCGGCTCAATCCCCGGGATTGCCGTTATCTCAAGGTCCATGCCCGGGGCAAGGCCATCCTTAACAACCTCAAACGCAAGGTCTGTAACGGTTTCCTCGCTTGTGTTCTGCACCTCAAGAATTTTCGATTTTTCTTCATCGCCCTCGGCTATGTCTATCGAAAGCCTTTCAGGGAGAAGGAGAACGCCCCTCGCCCCAATCTCAAGCTCCTCGCTGTACGGCTTCTTCAGGGGAGCGGAAACCTCAAGCACAACAACCCCGGGATCCAAAGTATTCTCGACATCGTAAACTCCCCTATGGCCTTTGCCTGTTTCTCCTGTCCCGATGATTGTCCTCAGAAGTTCCCCTGTAACAGAACTCCTGAACCTTATGGTTGCGTCCGCAATCTCCAAACCATCTTCATCCTTAACAACAACCGAAAAGTTTTCTCCCGCAGAAACATTTTTGGGGACAGTGCTTACAACAAGCGCCTTTTCGGTAACAATCAAAAAGTTGAAGCTCTCGGTTATCGCGGCCTGTGGCGAAATACTCTGCAGTGTTATGTAAGCATTGCCGAGCTCCTTTGCGGTGAAGTAAATCCTGACCTTTGTTTTTTTGTTTCCCTGCAGGCTTACCTCCGCCTCCATGGATGTCTCACTCTTCTCCCCGGTTGGGAATTCCCCCTCTTGGTTCACCCCATAGCCGTTGAATAACAGTTTGGGGTTTGTTTTTGAGGTTGATGCCTTCACAGTTGCGGTTGTTGTTAGGCGCGGCATGAACTCGATTTCAAGCGCATATTTTCCCTCCTTCGCGCCCGTAAAATCCTTCGGCAAATATTCGGTCCCGTCTTCCTTGATGAACATATATGCCGTGCAGAGCTCATCTGTGCAGGAAGGCCTTGCCGCAAATATCCCAATCTCCATCGACTCCGCCCCTGCGTAAAGCGCAGACCTGTCCGAGGTGCTCTCCGCAACGCCCAAAACCTCATCAATCGGCACCCTGTAATATTCCCCGCCGAGAACAGCCCATCCCCTGTACTTGAAACTGAAACTTTCCGATTTCGCGGTTTCCTTTGCCTCTACTCTAACATCGACAACCTTGGTTCCCGCGCAATCATCATAGTAAAGCTCCAGCCATTTGTTGTAATTGCCTGCCTTCCCCCTGTTCCTGAAGTCAATCCCTTCCAGGCCGGGCTTCGGCTCCGCATTGTATGTCCTTCCATAAAAGTGCTCTGCCCCGACAGCAGAAAATCCGATTATCCCCGCATCCTCGCTGTCCGCAAACTTGACATCGTCATCCCCTACCCTAAAATGCATCCCGCATTCGTAATTCCCTTCGGGCCATGTTGTTGTAAACCTAAGGTAATGGTCCTCGCCCCTCACAACCCCCTCAACCTCATTCCCCGAAAGGTCAAACACCCCGGTAAATTCAATCTGCGGGCTTAGCGAGCTGAGCTCCCCAACAGGAATCACAACCACAATCTCCTGCTGCGCCCGGACATCGAGCTCCTGCGTGAAAACTTTCCCATCATCGGTTGTGTAGATGAACTTAACGGTCTTGTTCCCCCCTGAATCGAATATAATCTCCCCTTGGCCTGTGTCCCCCTCGTAAAGTATCTCCCCTGCCGCAGTTTCAATCCTTACATTCCCCTCGAGGACAGGCAGGCCATCGGGGCCAACCAAACTCAAAAGGATAAGGCCGCTCTCCCTAACCATATAAATCACAACATCGGTTTCTCCCCCTCTCTCGACAAACAGCACTTCCGAACCTTTGCTCAAGCCCTTGCTTCCCTCTATCAGCATGTTCCTGTCATATTCCATCGTTACGACATACCGGCCTTCCATGCCTGTCCTGCCCTGCGCAATCCCTGTCGGGAGTTTCTCTCCCCCTTTCCCAAGCTCGTAGAAGTTAAGCAGAACATCGTTCATCGCTTTTCCTGCCGAAGAGTCTGCGGCATAGACAGTTATCCTTGCCGAGTTCTCCGAGGACTGCTTGCTCAATTGCACATTGAAGAAGGCCTGCACAATGGGCTGTATCTTCTCCCTCTTTGGGAGGTAATTTCCGGCACTTGCAGTAACATAGTAATCCCTTTCAACATTAAGGTCGTCGAAGTTGACATAGCCCCCGAAAGCGGTCTTGTTCCTGTCAAGCTCTTCCCCCAATGAATTGTAAAGCACAACCTCCGCATCCGACAAAGGTATCTGCGTTTGCGCATCACTAACACTAACAGTGATGTCGACACCGCCCTGCCTAAGCTTAATTTCCATAAGCTCCTCATCGTTCCTCATGGTCTTCTGCAGTTTTGCGGCCTGCGAGTCAAATTTAACATACCCGTCTTTCGATGCGACAACCCTCACATCCGTCCCCTTGTCTATCTCCGCAAGGTATTCCCCGTCCTGCGAGATTATATCAACCAATGCATCGTCCTTCTCAACGTCAAAAACCTGTATCCTCACGCCATCCAACGGCAATGCTGTCGCAAGGTCCAGAACCCTGATGATGAAACTTGACTGCCCTGTCATTGCGGTTGCTTTCGGGGCAAGCGCAACCTCCGAAACACTGTTCGCATAGAATGAAGTTGTTTCATCATAATCTTCGTAATTCGGCGCCTTCACACTAAGGAGAATATTTTCTCCCCGGGGAATCCCCCCGCAGAAAACAGTTCCTGTTTCATCGACAGAGCAAGGAACACTCGCCCCCTCAAATGAGGCTGTGATAACCGCATCCCTTATCGGCGAGCCGGTTTCCCCGTCGACCAGCTTAAAACTTCCCGCAATGTACTCGACCTGCCTGTCAAGCACGAGCAGCACAGCCGCGGTCTTCCCGGTTGCCTTCAGCTCATACTCTGCTTCATTGTAACCTTCCTTATTTCCCCTGAAAACAATGTCGCTGCCCAAAGGGACGTTCGAAACAGTGAACGTATCGGCGTTGCTGTAGAGGCTTTTCGGCAAATCAAGTTTCTTGCCGTTTATTTCCGCGCTTAGCTGCACATTGCTCAACGGGCTTCCCTTGCCGTCCTTAACCGCAAGCGAGAATGTGATTTCGGTAGAAGTGCCGATAAAAACAAAGCCATAGATAAGCGCGCCGAAAAGTATCAGCAAGGCGATTGTGAGCGGAAATGCAGGTATGCCCCTGTCTTCAATCGGGTTTACAACAGCATATACAGGCAGGCCCTTCTGTTCGAGCGCATCAAGCAAACCATAGAATTTGTCCTCAACCTTGCCGTAAATTTCCCCTAAAGTCTCGGATATGCCCACTTAAGTTCACCTTGTTTAGGTAAAAGGTAACTTCTCCTTTATATATTTATTTCTAAGAGGAATATATATTAAGCTACCTTTTGCCGCTTTTCTGTTTTTGTTTCCGCTGCCCGGCAGCTTTCCCAGCCCTGCCTGCCGCAGGCTTTGTAACAATCCAAAACCACAGCGCATAATACCCCGCAATAACAATGAACAGGAAAACCCTGAACAGCAGATTGTGCAAAAACTCCGCGCTGTCCAAACCCATATTCACCACCGCGAGCATTGTTGCCACAATCCTTGCCTGGTTGAAAATGAAAGTTAGGGCAACTCCGGCAACCGCACCCAAAATTCTTTTCTCCCTGCTTATCCCTACAGAGGCAAGCACTGCGGCAGCGATTATCACAGCTTCCAAAAGGCCTGTGCAGAGGTATGAAATCGAGATTGTGTGATTATGTAGAAGTATCAAAACAGGCTCCCGGAAGATGATTTCAGCGCCTGTGCCGAACAAGGCGAGCAGCCAAACCGAAAGCTCCGCGGTAACAGCTTCAACCCACGGCAAAGGCAAAAGCCACGCAAAGAAATTCAGCGCAAGGAACCAAACAGAAAAGTGAAGCAGGAACTTCAGGCCCTTCTTCGCCTCGCTTTCCTTTTTCCAATCCGCAACCAGTTGCGAAAGCATACACTCCCTTAGAAAAGAAGTGCTTAAAATCCGGAACCCCTGCCCCTGCCCCTGCGAGGCGGGGCGGGATTCTTTTCTTTTTTTTGTTCTGCCCTGGGAACGCCAATAATAAAGTATAATAATAACTTCTTCCTATTTCTCACGGTTTCCATGAAAATAGGCGGATTTGAGGTAGGCCCTTACGTTGTCAAGGAGAGCGGGGGAAAGCGCCACCTGATTTTCGATTGCAGGAACTGCGTTTACGGAAGCTCTATTTCAGACGACAGGAACTGCCGCTACCATGTGTTAAGCGGGCTTGCGGAAAGCGGCGCAGACCTCACAGTGCTTGCCGAGGTTTACGAAAGGGTTTACGCCGAGAAGCAGACGAACATGCTTAAGGAAATTGCTGACATCGCAACCAAGTTCCAGACAGAGGCTATCTGGAGCTACTCCCACCTCGGCAATGCGAAGATAGAAGGGGAGGGAAGTTTCGGGCAGAGGCACGATGTCCTTGTCAGCATAGCCCACGAGCTCCTCCTCTATGACCCCATAGCAGCCTATCTCAAATGCCTGCAGGCTGTCAGCGCAGAGAAGTCCGAGATAGAGGAAAGGCGCGAGCAGGTCGGAAAAACTTACGATGTTGTTTACTTCAAAACCCTGAACCACATAAGGCAGGAGCTCGAAAAGACAGAGTTGATAAGGAAGGCGAAATCTGTTTTGCTCAAGCTCAAGGAGATGCCCGACACCCGTGAAATTTACAAGGTCTTTTTCGAGGCGCAGGTAAAGCCCTCGTTCATCGGCTCAAGGCTTATGTTCGAGCAGATGGAAACATTCGAGCTTTTGGACGAGTACAGTGTCAAGGACAGCACAGTCCAGATTTTCAAGCATCCGCACAAAACCGAGAGGATGTATTTTCTCAACCCGCCCGAATATTCGCTGCCCCCTGAAAAATATTTCGTCATGAGCAAGACAAAGGAGATTGTTTCAAGCTATGCCCCCGCAAGAGTTTCCATGGGGTCTGTCGCGAAGAGCAGGCGTTACTTTGAAAGGATTTACCAGGCAACGATAAGGGACATTTGCCGCGCGAACAAGATTGACATCGACAACGAAGAAATTGTTGAACTTTCGCAGATAGTTGCAAGGTACACTGTCGGTTATGGAATTCTTGAAATTCTCCTTTCAGACAGGAAGATAACAGACATCTATGTCGATTCCCCGATAGGGCAGAAGGCAATTTACATCGTCCATGCCGACCATGGCCAGTGCCAGACAAACGTCATTTACACAGAGGATGAGGCTTCTTCCCTCACCTCGAAGCTTAGGGCGATGTCGGGCAGGCCTTTTGACGAGGCCCATCCCGTCCTTGACTTTGATTTGCAGGACCTCGAAACAAGGGTCGCCGTAATCGGAAAGCCGCTCGCCCCCGACGGGACAGCGTTCGCCTTCCGTTTGCATAAGGTAACCCCGTGGACCTTGCCCCAGTTCATCAATGTCAAGTACATGAACCCATTGGCAACAGGGCTGCTTTCATTTTTCATTGATAACCAAAGCACGATAATTGTCGCGGGCTCGAGGGGAAGCGGAAAAACCTCGCTGATGGGTTCTCTCATCCTTGAGATACTGCAGAACAACCGTATCCTTGTGCAGGAGGACACCCTAGAAATTCCCGTTCCCTACATGAAAGAGGTTGGCTTCAATATCCAGAGGCTGAAAACAAAGTCCGCGATTGCGGCGGCGGCAACAGAATCCGAGGTTTCCGCGGAGGAGGCATTGAGGACATCCCTCAGGCTCGGCGATTCCGCAATCATTTTGGGGGAGGTGAGGAGCACCGAGGCGAAGACGCTTTACGAGGCGATGAGAGTGGGAGCCGCAGGAAACGTGGTCATGGGAACACTGCATGCCGACTCTCCCTATTCCGTGTGGGACCGTGTCGTCAATGATTTGGGAGTTCCTACAACCTCGTTCAAGGCAACAGACCTTGTTGTTGTGGCAAGGCCGATACGGTTCGGCGGCTCCCTGAAAAAGCACAGGCGCGTTGTCCAGATAAGCGAGATAAAGAAGCACTGGAACACCGACCCGGAACAGGAAAACGGCATACTTGACCTTATGGTTTATGACGCGAAGAAAGACGAGATGGAATTGCAGGAAGACAACCTGAAAGAGTCGGAGCTGTTTTCGAAGATAGGGAGGCTTAGCGGCCTGACAGTCGAGCAGATGTGGAAGGACATCGAGATGAGGGGGAAGTCAAAGCAGTTCCTCACCGAAATGAACGGGCAGTTCAAAATCCCGCAGCTTTTGGAGGCGGAGAACACCGTTGCCGCTAACAACAAGCTCCTGCTTATCAAGGAGAACCAGATTGAGGAACACGGAAACGTCGACTATGACCAGGCACTCGGCGAGTGGAAAAACTGGGTAAAGAGCCGCCTTATCAAGAGGCTTGTCGAGCTGAAAAAAAGGGCCGGTGGTTGATTGCCGCGCCGAAGGGAAAACAAGGGGCAGCAGGCATACCGAAAAGGCCTTGATGAGGGAAGAGACGTCAGCCTCGGCGCACTTTACAGGGACATTGCGGTATCGAGGGGCGATTTTGAGGGGGGCGAGGAAAAACTCGTAAAAAAGAAGCACCCGCCGTTCGTCCGGCTCTGCAAAAAGATAAACAGGAAATTTCCCTCCCTGGGGAGGGGCGCAAAGTTCCAGCCCCAGTACCGGGAGGCTGTCGCTTTCCTTGGCTGGGAGCTCACAGCCGCCGACTTCACCGCCATGATACAGTTTGTTATGCTCTCGACCGCCATGCTTTCCCTTGTCATCGGCTCCGCAATTTGGTTCCTTTTTGGGGAGCTTGTTCTTGCCATGGCAGGAAACCCGCTGATGGTTCCCCTTTACATTTTCGCGCCCCTGCTTATACTCGTCCTTGGCGCAACCTACTATGTCCAGAACTATCCTTTGGGGCAGGTAAAGAATGAGCAGGTCAAGGCTTTGACCCATGTTCCCGAAATAATAGGCTACATGATTATGTCGCTCAAGCTTGTGCCGAACCTCGAGAGGGCAATCGAATTCAGTGCGGACCACGGCAGGGGAAGGATTGCGGAGGAGTTCAGGAAAATGCTCTGGGATGTCCAGATTGGCGTTTACCGCACCCTGAGCGAGGCGCTTGATGCGCTCGCCTACCGGTGGGGAAAATTCTCAAGCGAGTTCAAGTCCGCCCTTATGAGAGTCCGCGGTTCCGTAATCGAGGACACCGAGGCGAAGAGATATTTGCTCCTCGACAAGACGATGGAGGAAATCCTCGACTCGGTAAAGACCAAGATGGAGCAGTACGCAAGGGGGCTCTCCCAGCCGGCAACAACCCTCTTTTACATCGGAGTTTTGCTCCCGCTCATCCTTATCATAATACTCCCGGTCGGCTCGACCTTCTCGGGGGCTGCACTCGCCGACCCCATTGTTATGGTACTCATATACAACATAGGCATACCCTTGATAGCTTTCCTCTTCGCCTACAGCCTAATCAAGCAAAGGCCCCCAACCTACGAGCCCCCAAAAATCCCCGACAACTACCCCGGCCTGCCGAAGAAATGGACCGCGCAGCAGGGCAATTTCAGGATGGATTTAAGGCTGCTGATAATGATTGTTTTTGTGGTTGGGATTTCCGCATCGTTCATCATTAACACAGAAGGCCTTCCCCCGAAATCACTTTTTGAGGCGTTCGGCATGCAGGAGGGAGACCCCCAAATCATTCCATACGTTCCCGGCGAGGCAGAGGTTATGGAAAGAGCCGGCTTAACCCCCGGTTACTACGACATTCCGGGCGGGAAACTTTACGATGAGCAGTACAGGCTGTACATAGCCACAGGCTTCTCCACGGAAGAGGCGGAGAAAGAGGCTGCCGGCAAGGTGGCTATGCAGAAACAGCTTTTTTTCCTCGAAGCCGACAATGACACAACCCCGCTCTACTTCATCTTTGGAAGCCTTATCACAATTTCAATGTGCGCCTTTTTCTATCTCTACTTCAGGAATGTGCACAAGAGAAAAGTCCAGCTCGAGATAATGGAACTGGAGTCGGAGTTCAAGGAATCCATATATGTCCTTGCCTCAAGGCTCGGCGAAAACAAGCCGGTTGAAGAGGCCTTGAAACACACCCGCGATTTTCTCCCCGACCTAAAAATCTCAAAAACAATCTTCACAAAAACGCTTGACAACATCACGCTTCTCGGCATGCCGCTGCAGGCCGCAATTTTCGACAAGAATTTCGGCTCCCTCAAGAATATCCCCTCGCAAACCCTCATAGGCGGAATGAAGATAATGGTTGACTCTGTAGAGATGGGGGTTGGCGTTGCAGCGCGAACATTGATGTCATTGTCAATGCAGCTGACAAACTCCGAGAAAGTGAACAGGATGCTTTCGGTGCTTATCTCCGACATCACAGGGATGATGAAAACAATGTCCCTAATTATCGCGCCCCTCGTTCTTGGAATAACGACCTCTCTGCAGAAAATTGTTGTTGTCACAATCTCCCAGATTGCCGGCTCGGGAAGTTTGGAGAGCGCAACCAAGTCGGCCCAGCCGATGCCGGGGGTTCCGGCAAACTTCTCGGGATTCGACATGGGCAGCTTCATCAACGCCGATGTCATAGGCTCGATTGCAACCCCCACCCAATTTGTTTTCATCGTTGCGCTCTATGTCCTTGAGCTTGTCATAATAATGATTTACTTCACCACAAAGATAGAAGAAGACAATGATGTTCTCATGAAAATGAACCTCGCAACCGCGCTCCCTATTGCGGTAATTGTTTTTGTTATTACGATGTTCTTTGCGGACATGTTCATAAGCGGGTTTGCGGGATGACTTTCCTGGGTAAAAAAGGGCAGATGTTCATCGGCTACAAGTTCATAATAGGCGCAATTATGGCGCTCTTCATGCTGATGATAATCATTTCCGGAATACAGCAGGTTGAAATCATAAAATACCAGGTCAGCGCCCAGAGGATTTACGAGGGCTTCAAGAGCGCCGCAAAAACACCCAACGGCGAGGTGATAGAGGTGGATGCCCTCACCTTCAGGCAGGGCACAATGTTCAGCCCGCTCGAGTTCTCGAAAAAGGCCCATGTCGACCCCGACTGTATAGAACTGCGGGCTGCGAACATAGGTGACCTCAAGCAGGAAGGGGAAACAATCGAGGTTATGAATGACATTACATTTACTGTTTATATGCAGTGCGACCTTAGCTGCAGTTCCGCCGCTGAACAATACGACCCGATAGACTGCGTTGTCTCCTTCGGCAAGCGCCTCTCCCCGCACGGGGAGAGCCCATAGCCTGCTCGTAACATTTATATAGTCGGATGCGGTTCTATATCTGGTGATTATTATGGCAATGAACCAAAAAGGACAGGCCTTCTCCGCATTCAAGCTGCTTATCGCCGCTGTGATTGCGGTGGCTATACTGGGTATTCTCATGCCAATCCTGTCGCAGGTAACAGGAATCATAACGAAGGCTCCGGGCGAGGAGATTTCGATGGTTCTTGCGAACCAGGTCGGCAATCCCGGCAACTACACCGTGACTAACGAATTCACCTTCAAGCCAAACGAGGGTGTTTCAACCATGGCGCTTGCCGCAGGAACCCCCGGCCTTTCAGCCGACCAGATTTGCCTCTCTTTGGGGGAGGATGTCGGCGGCTGGGACGACAGCAGCAATTTCATGCTGATTGCGGGAGATGATATGCAGAATATTCAGTGGGAAGGGCCCGCAAACCAGACAGCAAGGGCAGGAATCCTTTGTGCAGGCGACGGGGATTCGGCAATAGACGCCCTTGCTATCTATAACAAGGAAGCCAATGATATAGACTGCCCAAGCGCATGCGAAGGCAGCCGATGTTGTATAGTGCTGCTCCAGAGGCCAAGGTAAAACTTGGCTTTCTTTTTCTTTTTTTTCATTTTCGCATATGTTTAAATACATCTTTGGGCAAAACTCTTCCATGGCATTCCTGGGCTTGGATGAGAAAGGGCAGAGCGAGTGGAGCTCCATCTACCTCCTTATAGTTTTCGCCATCGCCGCCCTGCTCATGATTGCGCTTGTCAAGCCGATGTTCCAGCAGTCGCAGAAAATTGTCGAGCAGGAAATCCTGAACTAAGGCAACCCTTAAATACACGCTTGGACATCTGATATAGCATGTTGCCCAAGCTGTCATCGAGGGGCCAGGAGAGCGCCCCCTTCGAGCTTCTCGTTGCAGTTATCATCATGGTATTTGTCATCATGGTCGGCACTTATGCCCTTGGCGAGATGGAGAAGCAGACCTGCAAGGGCAAGATTCTGGGGGAGCTCCAGAGAATAAAACTTTCAATAGAGAGCATTTCCAAGGGCTCGGGCAAGGAAACCATAAACATCTCGGTGCCGGCGTGCCTCAACGCCGACAGGCTTGAGTTTAAACTTAAAGAGTGGGACGACCCGCAGATATGCAGCGACCTTTGCGGCGGCTCGCAAAGCCTCTGCACGCTCCTTTACTTCACCGCGGGCAGGACGATTGACAGGGGCCCGCCGGAGGAGGTCGAGTGGATATGGTCGCACAGCGAGTGCGTAAAGATTTCCATAAACACGACCTTCGAGACAGAGGCATCTAACTGCCAGGACTTTGGCGGCGAGACATGCTCCGCGGATGTTGAGGACTGCGACAAGGACTACCAATTGGTCAACTTCAAGAACCCCTTTGACCCGGACAACCCCCATGAGACAACATACCCGATACCGAACGGCCAGTACACATTCATCGGCAAGTTTGGCGCAAGCTCCGCATTCCCAAGGATATGCGCCTACAGGAAAACAACATAGGTGTTTGAATGCTCGGTTTCATCTTAAGCAAGCTCAACCTCCTTATCCTTGTTGTTGCGATGTTCGCAATTATAGCGTACTTCACGTTCAGTTTGGCAGATGTTGTCGAGATACAGGAGTCCCAAAGGCTCCTTGACAGGCTGAGTAGGACCTCCTCCTCAATGGTCAACTCCCCGAGCTACTGCGATTCCCTTGCCTTCAACTTCAGGGAGTCCCTC
Source organism: uncultured archaeon (assembly GCA_964540145.1). GTDB lineage: Archaea > Iainarchaeota > Iainarchaeia > Iainarchaeales > CAZILS01 > CAZILS01. Next base: position 26,108 of record CAZILS010000006.1, read on the forward strand.
GAGATACTGGGAAAGCCCGTCTTTTACAGGGTGAGGGTAGGCTACCAAGACATTGCGGCAGGGGATGAGGACGTTACTTTCATCATCTTCTCCTTCTACCCCGCAAGGTCCGACAGGGCGATAGCGGCAGAATCATTCAAGACAGACGCAAAAGTTTTTTTGTATGATTCTGATTTTCAGCAGGCTAATAATGTTGATGATTCCTCCGGCTGGATTGAGATAGAGCCCTCTTCAGTCCCGCCGACAAACTCGCTTATCGTGGTAAAGCAGATTGTTGAAGGCGAGCAGGAACTGCATTTCATACCGTGCCTGGCAGGCCAGACCTGTGAAAGCGCAAGGACCACGGAAGTGGAGGACCTAAGATGCTGAGGAAAGGATTTATCGGGCCGATAGGGGATGACCTGCCGAGCCTTATCCCTTTGCTCATAGCGCTCGTGATTTTCTTCTCCTCATTCACCTTCGCATTTGTTGTTTTCGACGACCGCACAGCGAACTTCAAGGCGGACCTCGAGTCCCAGGAAGTGGCGAGAGTGCTGCGCTACAACGGCTACATCGCAGACCTTGCATCTTTCAAACAGCTCTGCTCCCGGATACAGGTGAGCGAGGTAAGTTATTTCGCGGGAATATCAACAAAACTCCCTGAAAAAATGGAAAGCGGGGATACAATCTTTGATTTTATAGCCGCCGATGCAGAAGATGTTTTCCTTGATGACGGAGATTATACCTGCACAAACGCGGACAATGAGGACATCCCTGAAAGCCCCGGGGATGCAAAGCGCTATCAGGTTATAACAACAATATATCCTGTTGCTGTGGAGCACGAAACAATCGCGAAGGCCGCGCATTTATTGGTGATAACGTGGAAGTGATAATGTGTTCTTGAGAAACAAGAAAGGGCAGGCTGCGGTAACAGACACACTTTACTTCCTCCTGATAGTTACAGGACTTTGCGTTTTCCTTATCGGCTTTGCAAACCAGTACGGCCTCACAATCGCGGAGAGGACCGCAAGGCAGTACACAACCGATTACTGTTCATCGGCACTCAAAACAGTGCTTTACTCGAGCATCAACAGGGCCGGAGGAGAGTTAATCGCGGACAGCGAGGTTGACTATCTTTTGGTTTACCTCAAGGAACAGCATGCGAAGGCTCCCGGAGATTCCCTCGCCCCGGCGGTCCAAAACAGGATAGCCAAAAACATCCGCCATGTCATGGCGCCTTTTGGGGGGGCATATGATTACATATTTTACATACGGAAAGGAAGCACCGCGGCCACAAGCGGCGATTACATTTACACGTTCATACATGTGACAACCGGGAAAGAGGAGGTCAATGACTTTATCTGCGACGATTCGTCCGGGGGAGCAGGCGGGGTAAGCGACAAAAAAGTGGAGACGCTTATCGCATCGGTAGGAACTGTCTCAAGGGCAACAACAAAGGTCATATTGCTTGAGGCTGTGTCCACCCTAACCCATAAGGATGGCGAGGCTGTCCTGATGATGTGGCCTGCGGTAGTTACAAAGCCCCCGTTCAACCAAATAGAGTGGGACTGCGATACGCTGCCTACTTCCTAACCTTGAACTCGTGCTTGCATTTCGGGCAGGCATACTTTACTGAATCAACGCCCACCTCTGCCTTGCTTGCGCAGTGCGGGCAGAAACCTTCCCCGCAGTTGGGGCAGAAAACCAAATCCTCTGTTTTTGTCCCGCAGTGCGGGCACTTGTTCTTGTTTGTTTCAGCCTCAAGCGTAAGAAGGCCATCATCCCCTCCCCCCTCCTCCATCTCAAGGCCCAATGCGGAGAGGTCAAAATCCTTCGATTCGGAAAGGCCGCCAATGTCGAGTGTGTCTTTTTCAACATTCCCTTCTCCAAGCAATGCTGAAATGTCGCCGGCATCAGGCTTTTTTTCTTCGCCTAAAGGGGCTTCAATAGGGGAAATATCCCCAATCTCGCCAAGCCCTATCCCTTTTTGGGGGGCTCCCCCAACAGGAACACCTTGTTCTCTTCCCCCCCGAAGGGCTCTACGATTTCGCCCTTCCCCCTCCCCCCGGGGAGCAGGGCCTTCTCTTCCCCTCTTCTTCATCTCCTTTTCCCTTTCCCTCGCAAGCCTCTTTGCCTCATCCTCTTTCCTTTTCTCATTCTCATATTCTTCCTTCAGCTGCCTGTAAATGCTGTCCGCAATCTCATCGTATTCCTTGTCTGTAGGGTATCTTCTATGCTCTTCCTTGAAGGTTTTCACCTCCCTTATCGCCATCTCCGAGGTCCTGTCCTTCATTTCCCTCTGCAACTTCAGCTGGTTATAAATCGCTTCGGCGGCCTCCTCCTTGGGGTTAATCTTTCTCCTTGCTCTTTCCGAAGGCCTTTCTCCGGAAGAGGGGTACTCAAGGCTGTCGGCTATGCTCTCATCCACGCTTTCGTAAGCAGGCTCTTCCTCTCCGCGGTAGTCCCCTCCCCGCGAGAATCGCCTCAGCCTTCTTGGAACCTCGCCCATTACTTAATCCCCCTCAGGAGTTTCTTAAGTTTGTCAACCTTGTCCTTCCTTTCTTCGGGGGCTTCCCCGCCTTCAGGGGCGCCTTTGGTATTTTTGGCTTCCCCGACCTTGGGGGCTTCGGCAGCCCAGCTTGCCGGCTCTGCCGGCTCTTTCCGTTTGTTTCCCTGCGCAGCGGAAACCTTCTCCCTTATCCTTTCGCTCAATTTCTTGGTCGTTTCCTCATCCGTAATTTCTTCCTTCCCGGGCTTAGCAACCGGCGCAGGCCCGGGTTTCTTTTTATCTTCAGCCTTAGGCTTCCATTTAGGGACAAGCCCCCCAAACATCGCGAAAATCCCCCCGCCTTTCTTCGCGGGCTCTTTCTTCTTTTCTGCTGCCGGTTTCTTTTTTTCCTTGCCCTCCGGGGCACCTTCGGCATCAGTCCCGGCAGGTTCTTTTGCGTCCCTTTCCTCCTCGGCCTCCTTCTCCTGCGCAGCCGCAAGTTTCTTCTCAAGCTCGCTTAGTATCGAGGCCTTCTCATCAGCCTTCCCCTTCCCTATTTCAACAGGGGCGGATGGTTCGTGAGGCTCTTCCGCAATTTGCTCTCCCTTCCCTAAGGGATTGGCCTCTTCCCCAACCGCAATCTCCTCCTCTTCAACAGTATTTTTCCTATCTTCCCCATCCAAATCCTCTTCGGCAATCGGCTTTACCCCGCCCTGCCTTTTCCCAAAAATTTCCTCTTCCCCTTCCAAATCCCCTTCCCTATCTTCTTCGTAGGATTCCTCCTCCGCAGCACCGGCAGGCACCGCCCTTTCAAACACCGCTTCTTTATCGGCATCTTCCCGGGCGGGGCGTTTCCTTATCAATGACCTTAACTTATCGACAACAACCTGCCTCCTGCCCTCTTCCATTGTGTCCATGTTAAGATAATCTTCCCTCGCCCTGAACATCTCTTCAACTTTCGTTGCCGCTATGTTCGCCCCGACAACCTCTTTCGGAACAGCGACCCTCATCCTCGCCCCGGCAAAGAACTTCCTTCTCACGGTAAGCGCAAGTGAGGCTATCCCCAAAAAAATCCCGGAGCTTGCGAACAGCAGGCCTTCGTATGACAATCCGCCCAAAGAAATCGCAAACGAGCTTATGATGGCGAACACACTGAACAGGCCGCCGAGCACGATGCTCCAGCCCAGCTTGTAGCTTTTCTGGAGAATCCTGACCTTCGGCCAGCCTGTCCTAAGGAGGAGGTAGCCGATGCTCATCGAACCCAGGGCAAGGTACAGTGAAATCGCGGCGGCGAGCAGGGGGGTTGGCATTTTATCTTCCTGCCTATTTTAGTTCAAAGGGGTTAAAAAAACTTGCTGCAAGGCCCGTAAACCGTGAAGAAAACCATTTATACCAGTTAGTGGTTATTATAGCCATGGTTTTTGATTTCGCAACAATGCTCATCCTGTCGATAGCCGACCTCGTGGTTCTGTCGGGAAAGGTGTTCATACCGGTTTACCTTGTTGTTGCGCTTGCCTACTACTCAAGAAAATACCTTGAAAAGTACGGGCTTTCATGGATTAAATCAACGGTTCTCCTTACCTACGCCGCACTTTTCATTCTTGTTGCCGCGTTGAACCTCCTCCCCATGCTCGCCTTTTCGGAGGAGGCAACAATCGGAACTTACCCCGCGGGCTTCGGCCTTGACAGCGGCGAACTCCTTGCAAGGTATCTTCTCCTCGCATTGAGGATAGCTGTTATCCCTGTTTTCCTTACGCTTCTGCTACTGCCCCTGCAGCTTGTTTCGGCATTCTTCTTCGACTGGTTTGGGGAAAGGTTCGGGATAGGGAACAGTTACATCAACCTTGCCGCGGCTGTTTTCGCTGCGGTTTTCCTCGCATGGGTTGTTGAGCTTTTCATCGCGCCCATCCTTATCGGGGGCAGCCTGCTAACAGGCACAATCTTCCTTATTTTCTTCGGTCTTGGCTAGCCGAAAGGCATACCACAACCAATAAAAACAACCTTACCTGTATAATTAAAGTATAAAAGGAACATACTGTTTACGTATGTATGCGGGTAATCCTATGTCGGCTGTGCGCGGTGTCTTTTGCTGGTTTACAATATTAATCCTGTTAAACACCACCTTTGCCGTGGGTGTTTTCGCCGAGGAGGCTGCAGATGTTCCGCAGCCCGGGCTTGCCTCGGCAGATGCCCTGCCTGAATCGGTTTCAGCCGCAGCCGGGCCGGCACCAATTTCCACACCGCAGGAATTCGCATGCAGCACAGCCTCAATTTCCGAAAAGGAAAGCAATGAAATCCTCAATCTCCTCAAGGACGGTTTTGTAGGGGCTTCTTTGGATGCCGGGGCTGCCCAGCCCGATGGAAACAGGGATACGCTCCTCAACCCGACAGTTATACTCACAGACGAGGACGGAAAAAACGCGGCAAAGACCGACCTGCCAGGCCAGAAAGTCGAGCCCTTCGAGGTTGCGCACCTTTTGAACAATTATGTCAAGGGGGGATTTGCGTTCGGCCTTGTCCTGGAGGAGAGTGTAAGGACCGCAAAATGCTCCGATTATGAACGCAACTGCCACGTGATGGGCGATGATTTAAAGTACAGCAATGCGGGAACAGGGATAACCTCGACCGTAAAGAATGTTGCGCAGGACGCAAAGGGCCTTTGGGACGAGTTCTTAGACAAGGACACGGATTCGGCAGCCCTGACCCCGGAGGAAAATGAGAAGCTTAGGTCTTACCTCGCCGCGGAAGACAGGAACTCCCTCGAGTACAAGGTCTTCGAGAGGAAGGAAGGCGCCATACTCCCCAACTCGGTGCTTGCGGACAGCTTCAACGCAAAGCTCCAGACAAACTGCACAAACTCATCCTGCGTTCTCTCAACCTACTCGATGTTTGACAAGTACTTCAACAGCTGGTTCAGCATGGAGATGGTGGCCTCCAACTTCGGCCCCACCCTCCTCGGGAAGATGAGCCAGGCATTCCGGTGGACCGGCAAGAGGATATGGCCCTGGAGGCTGAGGGAATCGTCTTTCATGGATGCGGTAAGGCGCAGCAAGTACTTCAACCCCAACTCATACCTCATGCAGAAGAGGGTGGATACAATGTGGCACGACATTGACAGGCACGGCCTGGGGGATTTCTTCAGGGCACTCACCCAGAGCACGGACAAGGGTGCATACCAGCTCCTTGAAACAACAAGCTTCGACGGCTGGATATCAAAACAGCTCTCCCCCGGGGGCATGCTGGAAGATATCGGTAAGGACTATGTTAAGAGGGCGGAGTTTGTGAAGGCAATCAACAGGATGAGGGGGTTTGCGAACGCCTCGGAAGCGATGAGGTCTGCCGCAGCGAAGAAGTTTGACCTTGCGGTCGGCGCCGCCAAGAAGGCCCCCAATAACCTTGCGGCGGGGGCGGCATACGACCGCGCGAAGATAGAGTATGCGCAGAGCCTTTCCGACACTGTCCTGAAATACAACTCGCTCCTAAAGATAGACTGGCCCTCTTACTGGTCAAAGCACTATGCATCCGGCCTGAGATATGTCTCGGTTTACGATGAATCCGCAGCAATGTACAGGATGTTTTACGACGATTCAAAAAACCTAAATTACACACTCCAGAAGTTCTCAAAGGACGGCCATTTCGGAAATTGGAACCCCGCAGACTATGACAACATCGCATTCAAGGCGGGCAAGGAAAACGCGCAGGCTTTGCAGTTATACAAGGCGAGCCCGCGCGGGGGGGAGGAGATGCAGGTTACAATGACCGACCTTGTGACGGGGATAAAGAAGGGAGATTTCCAGGAGTACTTCGCGAAGGTTGGCGAGGACTTCATTCCCGTGAAGAAAGAAACCCTTGGGCTCATCGAGGAAAGGGCCGCGGGAAATGTCCCGCTTTACAGGGGAGGCTGGGAGCCATACCAGGAGCTTACCCCCGAGGCGTGGGCAAGCCAGATGACCGAGCCGAGAACCCTTAGCAGGATAAAGTCGATTAAGGGAAACACAAACCACATCTATGACGTTGTAACCGAGAAAGGCTGGTCCTCAAGGAGATACACCTCACTGCTTGACAAGGCGTTTGCGGAAGAGGACGCCTTGATAAAGAGCTACTTCTCGCTTAAGGGAGGGGCGAAGTGGACAGCGGTTCCCTTCGGATACTGGTGGTTCAAGCGCGGTTTGGGCATAGAGGACCTTTCCTTTTACCAGCTCCCCGACACCTGGATGGATTTGGAGTTTACCGCGGGGAGCGAGGCTGTTTACGGCGATGCATACATCGACTTCTTTGCGAATGAAGGGTCGGACCAGGGGGACCTCTTTGTCCAGCTCCTGAACAAGCTTCCGTGGAAGATGGTTCTGGATGAGGTTTCGGACAAGTTCAACCCGATAAGGAACTTCTACGACATGCTCACAGGCAAGACTCTGAGGGACGAAACAGAAAACCTTGCATACTATATCGCGGGAAAGGATGACTGCCCGACCTGTTCTGTTGTTATAAGGAGCCGGGACATGAAGGACTTCTCGCCTTTCTTCGCCTCAAACCAGCCGCTGACGAATTACATTTTGGAGGATACTGTTAGCAGGGAGGCGCAGGAGAAAGGCCAGACCCTGATTAGCTTTGCGCACCACCTCAATCTCACAGGCAAGACAAAGGACATCGAGGGCGAGGAAATAAACATTGCGAAGGCGATGGAAGAGGAAAAGACCTGCACCGACAAAATCAAGGAGACTCCCCTAAGCTACCTCAACCCGCTAAAGCTCTTTGGGGCAGGGGAAGGGGCGGACGTTGCCCTGTTTTATGGCACAATGGAAACACTTTCATATGTGACCTTCCTTTGGGCGGGGATTTTCACAAGCGTGGCAATGCAGACATTGGTTATTCCTAAACTACAGGACTGTGTGGACAGCGAGGAGGGCTATTACACACACTATTTCATACCTGCGCAAAAGGAGGAGGACAAGCAGAAGGATGTTGCCGCAGTTTCAACGGAAAAAGTTACGGATATGGTACGGGACTACAAGGACCGGCTGGTTGAGGGGATGGAAGGAGACGACAGTTTCACGAGGCAGGCTGTCGAGGAGATAGGCTCACAGATAGACAAGTTTGCCGCGAACGCCGCGGACAACGACATAGTGCAGGCAACAATGAAGATAACCGGCCAGAGTTCGGGCCAGCTGGAGGGAAGCAAGTTATTTTACTTCTGGTGCGCCCCGGGCTGCGAAATTTACAAGGCAGGCTACTCAACAACCGGAAAGAAAGTTATCACAGACCCCAACACAGGCAACACAGTTGAGATTGACAATGAGAAGGGCGCGGTCTCCATCAACGGCAAGGAGGTAATTTCCGAGGCGGACATCGCAAGGCTTTCTGCCGACAACGCCGCAATCCCGGCAACAGAAATCCCCCAGAACATAACCAAGGTTACGGTTCCGGATTCCGAGGAATTGCTTATGGAGATAACCGCTGCAGGGGAGGCTGTCCTTGAGAACGAGCAGGTATTGGCTTGTATACAGGCGGGCGTTAAGGAACAAACAGGCCTCGCCCTGCCCGGAAATAAGATAAGCGATGTTTTCGGGAGAGTCGAGGTTGTTATTACGGATTCCCACCCTTCCATAAAGCCGATAGCCGACAGCATTCTGGCAGAAGGGATGCCGAGGAAGATTGCCGAGGGCGCAGATTCCAAAATAAGCATCCTTGCGAATAAACAAGTTTTGCTTTCAAACTCAAATGACGGGCAGCCCGGCGTGGGCAAGCTCAGGTCTGTTCAGTTCAAGAACGGGCAGTTTGTTTACAAGCCTGAAACAAATGAGCTTTTGATATGGCTGAGGCACCACAACGACGCCGTACTGAGGCCGGATGATGCTGTTGCGCTCAAGGCAAACCTCGCCACAACCAAAAACCCCGAAACAGAATGCGAGGAGCCCGCGGTTGATTTCAAAGTTACGGGAAACCAGGATTCGGAGCTTTCCCAGTACAGGGCAGGGCAGTTCAACAAGTCCCTGGAGAACTTTGGGCCGTTCCAGGTTTTCGAAACCGAAACAAAGCGCTTTATCCTTTACATGGATGAGGACTGCATCGAGCATTTGAGGGTTATAGACAAGGAAACAGGCCAGGTCCTGGCGGACTACGAAGGCCAGGTCCAGCAGACCCCGACAGGCATAGAGTTCATTGACAAGGACGGGGTTTCACACTCGCTTGACTTTTCGTCCAAGGACGGCGTTCCCACGGTAAGCTACGAGGGAGGGCCCCCGGAAACATTGCGCATGGCCGAGGGAAGGAACGGAAGTTTCTGGTACGACCCTGAAAAAGGATTGTGGTATGCGGAGAACGCCCAGCTTTTGCCCCTGCTTGAGGCTTTCAAGCAGCAGGGCATCTCCACAAAGGCGAATGACGACGGAAGTGTAACCTCCTCCGCACAGGGAAATGTGATGAATATCAATTTGGGTGAGGGGGATAAAGGCTTCCTTAACCTGCCCGGGCTTCCTGAAGACATACTGCAGCTTGCGCTTTTCATAGCCTCATTGCTTGGCGCAATAACCTTTGCAAGGGGAAGAATAATTAGGACTAAGCAGCACCCTTAGCGCCTTACGCTGTTTTCTTAGCCTTCAGTTTTTCAATTTCCCGTTCTTTCTCGTGGATTTTCGCAAGGACTTTTTTGAGGCCTTCCTCTCTTTTTACGAAGTTCTTTTTGAGCTCGCCTCTGTCAATATCCCTTGCTTTGAAGTCAGACTTTACTTCGGTGCTATTGAATATTCTATTTCTTTCCTCCCTGAAAAATTTTGGCCCCTTATCGGGCAAGATTTTAAACAATCCTGTCCACAAAATATTCCTGTGTTTCCCATAACCATATTTCTTCCCAAGATTTTTCTTTTCCGAGTCAGGCATTTCCGCCAGCTTCTCATAAAGCTCTTTCAGCTTTCCTTCCGCACCATGGCTTGAAAGTTTCCTCGCCCTTTTCCTAAGCTCGGACCGGGGGAGCAATATCGCGCTGCTCGCCCACGACCTCATCAAAGTTCCATACTCGTTTTTCCTGAGGCTGTCAAGTTTCTGCCCTGCCGCCGCAAGGGAATTTTCTCCCCGGTTTTTCTGGGTTGGTTCCGCGGCCTTCGCAGGGGAAACAACCCCCTTCCCCTTAAGCTCCTCAATAACCTTCTTAAGCATCCTGATTTCTTCAGACTGGCTTTTGACAGAAGCCTCAAGACTTTCCATTTTTTTATGCCTTTCTTTGCCCTGAAGTTTCCTTAGCTCCTCCAGGCTTTTTCCAAGGTTTTTGAAAGACTCCTTAATCTCAGGCTCTCCCATCAGCCTATTGTGCAATGCGCTCTTTTTTGCAATAGGGGGCATATAAGAAATTAGCCGCCATTCAGATATTAAAAGCTATGTGTACATTGGCACTTTTTGCTCGAGTTTGCTTGCGTTCTGGTCTGTTTTTTTGAGCTGCTGGAGCTGCTCAATCAACTGTTTTTCGGTCTCCTTTGCCTCCTTGAGCAAAGGCTTCACATCAAGCTTCAGCCCGGCCATCTCATTCAGCTTCTCTATAAGCGCCGCCGCCGCCTTGTAATCCGCGGCAACATTCACATTCCCCAAAATAGAGCAGGCCTCCATCTTCGCCCTTCCCAGCGAGAGAAGTATAAGCGAGGTCAGCCCGGTCGTAATCCCGTCCTGTATCAAATCAACCTTATTCTTCTTGAGTATTTTCTTCGAATGCTCGTTTGCGGCTATGCCGTAAACAACATTCTTTCCCGGCTCGGCCTTTATCCCCTCAAGGGAAATAATCCTTGAAATGCCCTTCTTTTTTATCCAGCCTACAACCGCGTCCGCAAAAATGCTTGTCAGCATCCTCGGGATTATCTGTTCCGCAATCAAAACAACAATCTTTTTTTCCTCGAAAATGTAAACCCTTGCGGGATAGACAGGTCTCCCCTCATGGATCCTTATCACGGGAAGAAAGATATTTGACTCGATATGCCCTATCTGCTTCAGCTTTCTCCTGTCAATCAAGTACTTTGCGGCAATAGTGCCCACCAAGCCCATGCCCGGAAAGCCCTCGACAAGAGTGTATCCTTTAAGGCTCTTGTCCCGGTATTCAACAAACTTCGCGTAGTAGTCCATGTTTTACACTGCTTATATTTGGGCTTTTTGATTTATATTTGTATGCCTATTTCCCGCTCACTGTGGGCATGAACTCAAATTCGCCGCTTTTCTTGTTGTGCCCGACGAGAAATAGGTTGTCCGGGCGTAACTTTGAAAATTTCAGGACATTGCGGCAGGCATCGGCTATTTCCTCTAATGCCGGGCCGTTTCTCATCAGCCCCAGGACAAACGCCCTTCCCCGGGCAGTCCCCCTGTTATTGTTAACCCTAACCTTCCCCGTTCCTTTATGGTATTCGAAGGGAAGCTGGTCAAGCGTTGGCCTCTTCACGAGGGGCATCGCTATGTGTTTGCCGTCAAGTGCTACCGCCTGCGGCGAAAGCAGGATTGTGTTCTTTGGCCTTTCGGGGTTTTGGTTGTAATTCAGGATTTTGAGCGTAATCTGGCCGACAATGTCCTTTGCGTCTGTTTTCCCACTGATTTTCTTCACAACCGCCTTGTTGCCGTGCTTTGCCCAGCCGGGAAGCCGCCTCACCCTAACCGTTTTATTGTTCGCTCTGTGGTCAAGGCTTTCGAAACCCGGGAACTGCTCCGCAATTTTTTCCAGGGCTTGTTTGCCGAACTTATGTGCTGCGTTTGCCATGCATAGATATCCCGCCCAGCACTATAAATAACTAACCGCCATATGCCTTCTCAAAGCCCCATTGAGAGATAATAAACAGCAAGGCTTGCCGGGAGAAGGAACATCGCGTACAGCACCGCCTTCTTCAAATTCCCCTCAAGCAAACCAACGAATACGGCGGCTATAACCGAAAACTCGGCAAGGTAAATAATATTTCCGAGCATCGCCGCCTCGAACAAGCTTTCACTTCCCGCCCCCTCAAGCAGCTCGCTTATAGACAGCGCGTCCATCCTTCCCGCCATTCCCCCGACAAGGCCAAGGACCATCGGAACAACAATCCCTGCCGCCGCAAGAAGGGTGTACTTCTGCACAGCGGTCATTGCGAGCCTCTCCCTTACAACATTCCTCATCTCAAGAAGGTCCTCTGCACTTTCCCTGTAAACCCTTGACATTTCTGCGCCACTGCTTTCTCCCTGCGCAAGCAATGACATTGCCCGCCTCAACACCATTGACCTGTTCCTTTCCGCAACCCCCATAAGCGCATTTTCGGGGCTTGCCCCTCTTTCAATTTCTTTCCCTGCCTTGCCAAGCTCCTTTGAAAGTTCCCCGAACTTCGCCCCCTCCAGCGCCCTCAAAAGCTCAAGTGCGGTTGTCCCCCTCGGGAGCGAGGACGCATAAAGCAAAGCGTTCGGCACCTCCCCCTCTATGCTCCTTTTCCGGACCTCAAACCTGTAAAGCTCCCAGAAGTAGGCAATGACAAAAACAAACGGAACAATCAGTACAGAAACCCCTGCCCAGAAGTCGATGTCTGCATTCATTGAAAATGCAACAGCTAAAATTCCGCAGGCGAGGAGAACCGCCCTTAACAGGGTTTGCACAAGAAAGCCATAGAAATCACCCCGGTTGTTTGCAACAAGCTGCATTTCAAAATCGGAAATTTCCTTCCCGCTGAAAAAATACCGGAGCAACAAATCACCTCATAAATGCGGGGGTCGTAATTCTAATTCCGCATAGCACAATTATGTTAACCAAAGGAATTCCCACATTCGCCAGCAGCAACACATCCATAGGTTCCATGCCCATGCTCAGCACCATGCTCCCCAAAGAAACAAATGACTGCAGCATCGCGGGAACAACCGCCGAAAGCCCCACGACAATAAGCGACATCAGCGAAAGCTTTGCGCCAAACTCCCTCGCCTCCCCTCTCTGTGAGGCAAGCTGTTCCCGCCCCACTTTCCGTATTATTGCGGCGGCGCTTTTATTGCCCTGCCTGTATGCGGAGATGAGCTGGGCGAAGGCCCTCTCAACCTTCAAAGAGCGGCTTTCCCTTCCCGCCTTAATCAGCGCAGCCTCCATCGGCATCCCGCCCTCGTCAACCCAGAGCAATGCTTTCCCGACCAATTCTGAAAACTCCCCATACCCTTTCCGAATGCCCCTCAAGGAACTCTCGAAACTTTTTCCGATTCCCAAGTCAACCGACAGCTGCATAAGCGCAAACGGCATCTCCTTTTCTGCAGCCTGCCCCTTTCCCGAAAACAATTTCCTCAAATCAAGCACCAAGCTCCCTCTCCCTCTCCTTCAACAGCTTTCCAATCTTTTGCTTCCCGAAAGTTTCGCTTATCCTTGCAGCAACTCTTTTTGACTTCCCCGCCTTTTTCCAGTTCCCTGTTGCGTGCGAAAAAACATAGAGGGGTACAGCCTCAACCGCATCTCCTCCTTCCCTTATCTCGCAGACCTCGCTCACTTTCCTCACTTCTCTTCTCGCACTTTCCTTCACAACACTCCATCTCCTCTGCACGACAATAAGGTCGAGAGCGGCAAGGTCCATTTCAAGAACCCCTAAGCTTCGCATCCTTCTCAATGCGTCTTTCGAGGTTTGGGCATGGAATGTTGCGAAGCTCCCCTTGCCCTGCCCCGCAAGCAGCGTATCCACGAATGCCCTCACTTCCTCGCCTGTCCTGATTTCCCCCACAACAATCCTGTCGGGCCTCATCCTCAATGAGTTCTTTATCAGGGTATCCATGGAAATTCCCCGTTCCTCATTGCAGCCAAGCCTCACCACATGCTCCTGCTCCAGTGAGATTTCAGGGGTTTCCTCAACAACAATAATTCTCTCATCCGAAGGAACAATTGAAAGCAGCGCATTTAGGGTCGTGGTTTTCCCGCTTCCTGTATTTCCGCACACCATCAGGGAGCAGCCCCCCTCGATAGCCAGCCCCAAAAAAGCCATTATTTCGGCAGAAAGCGTGCCGTTTTTTGCCAATTCCCCCGGCGAGAACGGCCTTTCCCTGAACTTTCTTATAGTTATGGAGGGGCCGAACACGGAAACCGGGGATATTGTCGCGTTTAGCCTCGCCCCGTTTGGCAAAACAGCATTCAGCACAGGGCATTGCGAGCTAAGCCTTTTCCCGGTGTTTCTGGCCATCCTGTTGGCAAGCTCCTTAACATAGCCCTCATTTTCCAAATAGAGGTTGGTTTTCAGCCAGCCAAAGTCCCTGTGATACACACAAACCGGCTTCTCCCTGCCCGCACCTATAACCGCAACCTCCTCCAAATTATCATCGCCCAGCATGTGCATCAAAGGGCCGTAACTCGAGGTCATTGCGAGCAGCACCCTGAACACATACTCCTGCTGCTCCTCGCCAAGGAGTATTGCATTCTCTTTGCAAAACCTATCCAAGGTATCCCTGGCCGCGCGCCTGCCCTTTCCCAAAGACTGCTCCTTCCTAAACATTTCAAGGACGTCCCTCACAAGAACAGCCTCCTCCCCCGCAAGCTGCGGCAGGGCCTTTACCGCATACTCCCTCTCCCCGTTCCTCATCCCGACAACCTCGCATTCGCCGCTCCCCCTAATGGAATTTGCGATTTCCTTTTCCCGGTTTTTAACTCCCCAGCCCAGTATCTTCGAGGGCTTTCTTTTCTCTTTGTAAGTTTCCCTGGCCGAAATCGCCCCCCTGCCGCAAACCGCCCTGCACGAAACCTCAAAATTCGAGCCTGCGCACAAATCGCATTTTCCCGCCTTTCCCTCGCTTACAATAATCGCTTTCTCGGGGCAGGCTTCCCCGCACTTTCCGCAGCCTGTGCACAGCTCTTTGTCGATTGAAAGTATGCCCGGAGCTATCTCATAGATTGCCTTCGCCCTGCAGGCAAGTGCGCATTTTGCGGTTTCCGGATTGCAATGGGCACACCCCAAAAGTATTTTGGGGTTTCCGTGCTCACAGATTTCTGCACAGTCGCTGCACTCTTCACACTTCTCTTTGTCAAGAACAAGCCTCATTCCCCTTCACCACAATCACGGCAATCGCCGATAATATCGGAAATGGGGTTTTTATAAGCCTAATCCGCAGACTGACGTAAGGCGTTAGCTTTCCAAACCCGCGCTTTCGGAAAAGATATTCGCTTTCCAAACAGCTAAGCCTTATTAAAAACCAGGGAGTATATATAGCGGGAATTATCACCCCGGATTCTGTGAGAACGAAAGGCAAAGGAGGAAAGTTAAAATTCCTAATTTCTTTAACTTTCCTTCTTTTTTATGAACCCCCTTGCCCCCGGCCTGCTGAAAGGCTGTTTCATCCGGCATGCTGCCTATCCCAGCTAAGGGCGTCGCCTTCAGAAATCCCCCCTGCTTTTCCTCGGGGAAGTTCAACAACATAGCTTGCCGCCTTCTTTGGGACATACATTGGGGTGAATGGCTTAATCCCATGCACTATATCGACAACCTTTTTTTCATTGTTCAGGAAAACAAGGTCTGTCGGAAAAAAAACGAACAGCATGTGAATGGACGCCCTCTGCCGGCTCTCAAAACCGAATGGAAAGACAAGCGCATAATCGAAGTCTTTTTCCCTGCTGAACATCAGCCCCCGCAGCCTTTTGAGGAAAGAATCTGCAATCTTCACTTTCCCAATTACAGGTGTTTTGTTTCTGCATAGGTTAATCAGCATGGCTCTCCCCTACCCATCCTTAATCACAGGGAGTTTCGGCACCTTGATTTCTTCCAAAATAGCTTTGGACTGCTGTGCGGAGATTGGCTTTGCCTCCTTTTTCTCAAGGTCCTTCCTCCACTTCTCCATCTCGTTGAGCTTTTTCCGGAGGTCTGTGACTATCTTCTCCATGTTCTTTTTCTGCCTTGACGTTATCTCCTTCCCCTTCCCTTGTTGGAGGGGGTCCCTCTTAGGGTGCCTTTTCGCGGTTTTTTTGTTAGTTTTCTTGGCTGCCATTTTGACCATTCCAGAGTTGTACCAATCCTTTAAATAAACCCAGATTATTTATATATCCTTTGGTATATTAATTTTTTCTTTAAGGTGAATCCTATATGCTAGGTTCTATCGCATTTATCCCGGATGGAAACAGGCGTTATGCAAGCCATGCCAACGTGAGTTTAGTCGAGGCATACAAGCTCGGAACCGAAAAGGCATGGGACGTCCTTTCCTGGATTGCGGCCTACCCTATGATAAAGGCAGGCACCTTTTACACCCTCTCCCTGGAAAACCTGGCAAGGAAAGGCCATGAGCGGGCAATTCTTTTCAGGATTTTTGAGAAGGAGCTTGAAAGCGTAAAGGACCGCCCTGTTTTGAGGGACAACGGAATAAAACTTAGGTTTTTGGGAAGGCGCGATGTATTCCCGCAGGCAATCCGGAATAAAATGAGCGAGGCCGAGGAGCTCACAGAGGACAACGGCAAGCGCACAATCAACCTCGCATTGGGGTACAACGGCCAGTCTGAGATTGTTGATGCCGCAAAAAAGTTCGCGCAGTCATGCCGGCTTGGCGAGGTTTCCCCGAACGACCTTACCGAGGAAAAGTTCCGGAACTACCTCTATGGAAATTTTCCAGACCCCGACCTCATCGTGAGAACTTCGGGAACAAAAAGGCTTAGCGGTTTCCTTACCTACCAGAGCGCTTATTCCGAGCTCTGCTTCGTGGATAAGTACTGGCCCGAGCTGCAGAAGTCCGACCTTAACAAGATTGTGAAAGATTTTGAGGAAAGGGAAAGGCGCTTCGGCAAGTGACACCAAATCTTTTAAACCAGTATAACCCTAAGTATTATTGTTGCTTATAGCCCCGTAGTGTAGCGGCCAAGCATTGGGGGTTCTGGACCCCTAGACCTGAGTTCGAATCTCAGCGGGGCTACTTTTTCTTTTTTTATTCACAGAGGCATATGCTCCACAAAACCATATCCGCCGCCAGTGCGTTCATACCCAAAATCAAAGTCCCTCAGCCCTGCCAGGTCGCTCAAGGCGTTTGCCTTCAGCATCTTCTCGGAGTAGGTGTACAACACATCCCCGATGTACAATGCCCTTTTCACACTGTACTCCTCCCCATAATAGTAGCCTCTCTTCAGCTCCTCCTCTGCAGAGATGTGGGTTATCCTTCCTCTTTCCTCAAACCCATTTTCCAAGGTCAGCCTGTACACGAATGCCCCCTGGAAGACAGGCTCTCCATACGCCGGCCACTTGCCCATATCCAAATCCTCCTTGCCCTGTATCTCGGCAAGCTGTATCGGCAGCACAAGCAGCTCCTTCTCCCGGTCATAGAGGAAGGCTTTGTGGTCCCTCAATGCGTATGAGTCTGTTCCCCTGTCCCCAATCACTATCTTGTGCATCTCTATAGGGTTTGAAACATCGCCGACATCGAAGATTGCCATCTTCATTCCTTGGTACCATACAAAGTCGCCTTCCTTCGCCTCCTCTGTATCCTTCCCCACACCTATCAGGTGTGTTTCATCTATCGGATGCAAGTAATCCGAGTAGCCTGGAATCTTCAGCTTTCCAAGCACAGTTGGGTTTTCAGGGTTTGACATATCTATCACAAAGAGAGGGTCTATTTTCCTGAAAGTGACAAGATATGCCTTCTCGCCCATGAACCTTGCGGAGTAAATCCTCTCGTCGGGTGCAAGGCCTTCCAAGGCGCCTATCTGCGCCAGCTCCTTGTCAAGAACATAGATGTTGTTCCTGCTCCCTCCTTGTGAAGGCGCCCCGCCCCAGGCCTGCCCTGAAGTGGTCGCTATCCTGAAATTTCCTTCATACTCGTCCATTGAGAACTGGTTAAGGACAGTTCCTTGAACGCTTCCCTGCCCGATATATTTTATCTCGCTGTCGGCAAGCGCAAACTTATTGATGATTGTATTCCTCATCGCTCCTGGGTTTGCCGCTTCTGGAGATTCTCCTACGATTGCCTCTTCTGCTTCCTTGACAACAGGCATCTCATTGGGTGTTTCCCAGTTTGTTGAGACGAGGTAGATGTTGCCCTGCGAAGCATAAACGCTTTCAGCGTTGCCCATCACAGTTTCCTTTTCCAGAGAACCACTCTCCAGGTTTATGGAACCTAAAGTCACAAAACCTGAGGCAGGGTAAGGAGGGAGCCAGCCAATCTCGGTTACTTCCGCAACCTTTCTTCCAACGCCATCTTCAACCATAAGAGGTATAATGTCACAGCCGCCTTCTTCTTCAAGCATATAGTCATAGCACCTTACCCATGAATTCACAACGAAATAGGCATTCTCTCCGATAAGCCTAGAAGTTCTGTAATTTCCCTCGAAATCAACCTCCTTCTCAAGTTTCGGTGCGCTCCTGTCCGATATGTCATACAACTGCACAGAAACCATGTCTCTGCGAGGGTAGTATGAGCGGGTTAGATTCTCTACCTCCTCAGGATAGAAATCTGCGTACTTGTGGTAGAAAAGAAGCAGCTTATCCCCGCTAACGAACATTTCCCGGGGCAGCCCCTTCCCCAAACCTGTTGTTGAAACTATCCCCGCTGTTTCTATCGGATATGCGTCTGTAATAACCAAATTGTTCCTCGAGAACGCGTAAATATACTTTCCGTCTGTTTTTATAACGTCCGCCTCATCAACCCCTTCAACCTGTACGTTTGTTTCGGAGTATTCAGCACTCCCCTTGGCAGCTTCTGCCGCGTCCATTTCCATCGGCACAGCTGTCAGGACTTCCATTTCGCCATAGCTTCTGCCCGAGCTTTGCGCCTCCCGGAGCTTCGCCACCAATTCCTCATAGCTTGCAAACCTTGGTATCTCCTTGTAGGTTACTTCCCCTGCCGAGGGGCCTGCCGGGGGCGTGAGGGGGTTTGTGCAGCCCGCCAAAAAAAGGCCCGCAACCAAAAGCGCGAATATTCCAAGTTTTAGGTTTTCGTCCATCATATCTCCCCGCAATAGTTACGCACTAAAACCATATTTAAATGTTTTTTTTGTTCGGCAAAAACCTAAGCTTTTATTTATTGCCTTGCCCTCTCCATATATGCCTGAAAAATCATTCAAGGAGCTTCGCAGCACTCTTAAGCATTTAAGGTCCCCAAACGGCTGCCCGTGGGACAGGCAACAAACACTTGAAAGCATGGCGAAAGAAATCATTTCCGAAGCGGAAGAGGTTAAGGAAGCTGTCAAGAAATGCGACAACGAAAACCTTAGGGAAGAGCTTGGCGATGTCCTGTTCAATGTCCTCGCAACAATAGAAATCGCGGATGAGCAGGGTTTGTTCAATGCGAAGGAAGTTATTGATGAGGCCAACGGGAAGCTGAAAAGAAGGCACCCCCATGTCTTCGGCAATGAAAAAGCAAAAACTCCGGAGGAAGCGAAGGCAAGCTGGGACAGGATGAAAAAGAAGGACAATAACAAATAGAGTATTATGGCTTGCGTGCCCGCATGCGCATAAGCCTTCTCACTTCACGCATTTTATCCTTAAATGAAAGATAGCTTCTGTGCACAGCTGCTGTCTGCCTCTTCCGGAAATTCCTCCACTCCCTGCTTCCGTATTCCGGAACTCTGTAATCTTCGGTTTCCATTATTTCCCTTCGGCTTTTCATCTTTCTCCTTGCCGCCATCGGGGATACCCTAAAACCTCAGCCCAAACGCCCCGGGAATGAGTTTCCACAAGGCGGGCTTGAAGAGCAGCTTCCCAAGGAATTTCGAAGGCCTGTCCATATCCCCCTCTTTCTCCAGGAACTCCTCAATCTTCGCCCTCTTGAGCCTTTCAAACAGCTTGTTCATCTGCCTCTCGTCCAGCGAGTTAAGGTATGACCTTATCCTCCAGTGCATGTCCAGCTCCTTTCGCAAGGGGGACATCCTCTTGTTGTAATCGGCCAATGCGTTCCCCGATTTGTAGTGTTCACCTATCGCATCAGCCAGAACCTTTGCGGAGCCCATGCCGATTATTATGCCTCCGCCGGTTGTTGCTTTCGTCTGGAATGCGGCATCCCCCGCAAGCGCAATATTCCCATAAACATATTCCTTCATCGGTTCCGCAACCGGAATCAGTGCGGAAGACCGGGCGAACATCGGCTTTTGCACAGGCATTCCCGCGGTGAACTCCCTGAAAGCATCTTTCACATTTCCCATGCCCATCCCAAGCCCTATCCTTGCAACTTCCCTGTTCTCAGGAATTATCCACCCGAAAAAGTTCTTGGCAAACCCGCCGAACCTCACTTCAACAAGCTCCCTCTCGAAATTTCCCTTTGCGCTTGCCTGGTATGTCTGCACAAAGTTCTCTGGGGCGGCAGTAACGCCGGCAAGCTCCCTGACCTTAGAGGCTGCGCCATCAGCCCCGATGATAACCCTTGCCTTAATGAGTTCTCCCCTTCCCTTGTGCTGCGTGAAAATTGTTTCCCCGTTAAGCCCTATAATCTTTGTGTTAAGCCTTACTTCGACACCTTCCCTGACCGCCTCCTCATAAAGCTTCCTGTCAAACTTCTCCCTGTCTATGACATAAGCAACAGGTTCCTGCCTCTGCACAGCGATTGAATTTCCGTCAGGGGAAAATATCCTTGCGCCAAAAATTTTGTTGACAAGTGAATCCCCCAAATCAATGCCAAGACCCTCGACGCCTGTCCTGCTGATAAGGCCGGCGCAGTTAACGGGCTTTCCTATCGAGGCATGCTCCTCTATGAGTACACAGTCAAATCCCTGCTTCCTGACCTCTGCCGCAACCTTAAGGCCCACAGGCCCTCCCCCGATAACAGCAACAGCGTACATATTTCCCCCATATATCCTTGCATGCTATTTTTTTAAAGTATATCTGCTATAATATCTGCATGATTGAGCTTGTTTATGGTTTGGGGATGGTGGCTTTTGCCCTCATCGTTCCGGGATACTTCCTCACATTGGGGATTTTTCCCGCAAGGAATGACATTGACGGCATAGAAAGGATTACCTTTTCGCTTGTCTTTTCCATCACATTCCTGCCTTTGGCGATGCTCCTCGAAAACCAGCTCATCGGAATCCCTATAGAATTTTTCTCCGTGTTTTCCACGATGCTTGTGCTGATTATTGCAGGGATACTGGTTTGGATGGTAAGGACAACAAGGATGACGGTTCCCTCGCAGATTTACAAACTGCTTCCAAAGGTTCCGCTTGAGGAATCTGTTTCACTGCTGCCATCTATAAAAAAATAGGCTGTTTAAAAAAATAGGCTGTTTAGGGCTTAGTCGCCTTTCCAGGCGAACTTCCCCGACTTAGGGCCTTCATCCTTCGGCCTGAACAAACTCTTTATGCTGTCTTTCACCTTGTCGAGGGCGGACTCTGCCGGGATGCCTTTCGGCGAGGGGCTGTGCTCATCTTTCATGCCTGTGATGAATATCACAAGCCCTGCGATAATCGCAATAAGGACAATAATTCCGATAACCATAACCGAAAGCCCCATCCCCTGCGGGAAGTCCGCACTTGTTACCTCAACACCTGCGGCAAATGCCATTGGCGGAGCTGTGTAATTGCCCATCGCACTCTCTAAAAGAGTTCTTGCCTCTGCCCTTGCCATTGCCCTGCCGTTGCCGTATGAAATCTCAACAGTCTCGCCGGCGGCAACTTCCCCAAGACCGAACTTGATAACAGGATCTTCCGACAAAACCTCGAAATCAAAATTCGAGCTTATTCGGCCCGCAAACTGCACAAATTCCTTGGGAACAACCTCGACAACCTGCACATCCATGGTTTCCCCGCCATCGTTGGTAAAGCTTATGGTGACTGTCGCATAATAGGTTGTTTCCCCGTCGACAACAACTTCGGTTATCGCCAGTGTCCTTGAAACAGTGTTGCTCGCGGTGAAGGCGCTTGCCTCTCCCGCAAGCTCTGCGGGTATGCCGGTTGCCTCAAACAGCGCCCCCAATTCCTCCTCGGTGAACTCATAGGTTGAGCTGCCGAAGTCGTTTACCTCTATTTTCGAAAGTATCTCGGCGTAAAGCACGGAAGCCCCTTCCGCAAGGAGCTTCGCATCCGCATAGTTTCCCGCATCGAACTTCGCCTTGGCTTCATCCCTCTTTGCATCAGCCTCATCCATCTTCTCCCCGAGGGCTGTGTTCAGCTTCATCCCCGAGTCGGCAAGCTTTCCCAGCATCGCATCAAGCGCATTGAAATTGCCGTCCATTTCCCCTATCCTCTGCTCGGCCCATTCCTTCGGCGTAAAGGCATTGTTTACCTCGACCTCGACGCTCTGCTCGGAGCTGTTTCCCGCCTTGTCTGTTCCCTTTATTTTCACATTGTAAGTTCCGTTGGGCACCTCTTTTGTCGCCCAGGTTGCCGAGTAATCGGTTATCGTGCTCCCGCTTATCTCGGTTATCGCAGTCCATTCCCCCCCCGCGGAAGGCATATAGAGGAAGCCGACTGTGCCGAGCGCCCTGCCGTCGCTTGCAGTTCCTGACAGCTGCACATCCCCGCTAAGCCTCTGCCCTTTGGTTGGGGCGGTGAGCTGCACTGCCGGCGCTTCCGTATCAACCGTTACATAGAGGGTCCTGAGGCAGCTTGCCCCGTCTGCATCATCCGCGACAACCTCGAATTTCGCTGTCCCTGTCCGGCCTGATTTGGCTGTCCAGGTTGCGGAAAGCTCCCCGACATTGTCGCCGCTTGCGAGTGAAGTGTAAGTTGTCTGGTCGGGGTCCCTCACTTTCAAGGAGGCATTGTACATGTTCCCGCTGTCAAACTTCGCAATAACAGAGTAAGTTCCCGCTTTGATGTAACTGGGCGAGGTTCCATTAAGCAAAAGCGAGGGGCTTGCCGAGCATCCCCTGCTTGCGGTTGCGGAAACCTGCGGGCTTGGCGAGCTCTTATTGTTTGCGTTGTCGTATGCCAGCACCTTATACCAGTATTTATCTCCCGTACTTACATCATTGTCCCGGTACATCGTGCCGCTTATGCATGAGGCAACTTTGGTTGAGGAAGATGGCTCTGAAACAGCCTGCCCGGCATCCCACATGAACCTGTTTCTCCAGACATCGTAGCAGCTTATGCCCGAGTGTGTGTCCCCCGGCACTGTCCAGCTTATCTCAATTGTCCCGTTAACCGCCTGTGCTTCAACATTATCGGGCACATTTGGCGAGGAGGTATCTATGTTAACCGTAAAGTGGTCTGTCTCCCCGCACCCTTCGCTGTTGCAGGCCCTCACGTGGAAGTACCAGCTTCCATCGGCCTTGCCCCCCGGAGAAACACTTGTCGAGGTTGTTTCCGTGCTTGTGTCCGGGGCTGTGCTTGAGCTTGAATCGAAAACCCAGCTGTATCCTGTTGCGCTGCTCACCGCCCCCCAGCTGAAGCTTGGGGAGGAGTTGCTGTACCAGGTCGATTCGGAAGGGTGTGATGAACTTGAGATTACCGGCCGTCCGGGCAGCCCGCTCGGAGTTTCGGGGGTGGTGCCCTGCCCGAGCGCGAATGGCCCTCCGCTGTATGAGGCATTGCCTGCATTGTTGCTTAAATCAACAGCCGCAATCCTGTAATGGTAATTTGTGTCGGCAGTAAGCCCGTTATTGTCCGTGAATATGCATGTCGAGCTTCCGCAGCTTGTTTGCCACATCCGCCCTATCACATTTATGTCATTAGGGGCGAAGTTAGAGCTCACATCCCTGTAAACCTTGTAGTAGTTCATGTCCTGCTCGGTGTTCTTGTTCCATACCAAGATTATTGTTGTTGAGTCCGAGGAGTAAAGGGAGGGCGAATCCGCCATTACAGGGGCGGTAACGTCATTGTAGCCAATTGTCTGGCTTGCCTGCTTCCGGTTGCCGGCCTTGTCATAAATCAGGATTGCGACATTGTAGTCCCCGCTGTTTTTCATCTTTGTTTCAGGGTATCTGCAGGTCATGTTCCTGTTGTTGTCTACGCCTATGCACGCAAATTGGTTGAAATCGGTGCTTTGCACATTGTTTATGTCGACCCTGAACCGGCTTGCGTCAAGGGGCGCGAAATCGCTTGTAAGGGAGAAATTGAGCTCCTGCCCCTGCGGGTTTGTTATCGAGTTTATAACAGGCAGTGTTACATCCCTGACAATGTAGGCTTCCCCGGCGGTTTCCGTGTTGCCGGCATTGTCGGTTGATTTCATTTCTATAAAGTGGTTGCCGTCCGTGCTTATCAGGAAACTCGATGCCGTTACCCACCCGTTCCCGTCAACCTGGAATTGCGTACTGCCTGTCAAACACCCTGAATTTGTTCCTGAAGGATTATCCGAACAAGACAGGGTTGCGGTGATGTTCGAGTTCGAAATCTCCCCGTCCTTGTCGCAGCTTGTGGTTGGGGCTGTCTTGTCATACACAATGCTTTTGTATGAAACCCCGGAAACCTGGGTTTTGCCGGAGTTCGCTGCCTCGGCAGTTATGTAAGTTGCCCCTTCGGCAGGGCTTGAGCTGCATTTGTTCGCATCAGCCCCGAAATTGAAGACAAAAGTCTGGCTCGCCGCGCTCCCTGTGTAAATAACCGTTATCGGCATTAGCCAGTTTGAATCGCAGGTTGACTGCCCGCAGCAGAACCTCACGAAGTTTGCATCCCCCGTGAATTTGACGTTCACATCGACAACAGTGTTGTTTGTCCAGGAATCTGAGCCTGTTGCGGAGTTGAAGATATTGATATCGGTTATAGAAGGGGCTGCCCCGAAAACGCCTGCTGTGAGAACAAGCAACGAAAGACAAAGAAGAATATGTTTCACCAGTTTCAACCCCCACCTCTCTCATTGGGAGTAAAATATTTTAAAAACGTTCCGTGAGTTCTAATACATAACGAAAAATTCCAAAGCGAATTTTTTCCGGTGTTGATAATGGAACTACATAACCTTTTGACGGTTATTGCGCTCACTTTCCTGCCTGCGCTCGAGCTCAGGGCGAGCATCCCATGGGGCATCCTCGCGGCAGGGGAACCATGGTTTATTGTCCTCATAGTGGCTGTTTTGGCAAACATAGCCCTCGGCCCCATAATCTACTTCTGCCTCGACAAGCTCGTCAATATAGTAACTAAGGTAAAAAGTATAGGTGATATATACCTGTTCTTTGTGAAGCGCACGCAGAAGCGCGCGGAGGATGCTATCGAGAAATACGGCTTCCTCGGCATAACCCTCTTTGTTGCTGTTCCCCTTCCCGGCTCGGGCTCGTGGACAGGGGCTTTGGCAGCCTATCTTCTCGGTTTGGGCTATAGGCGCTTTATCCTCGCAAACACAATTGGCGTTATCATCGCGGGAATATTGGTTACAGCGCTGACCCTGCTCGGCACCTCCGCCTATGCAATGGTCGCCTAAAAATTATGTAGACTGCCTCACGGAGAAAACAGAAACATATATATCTTCGGGAAGCGTAATCTTCCTCGTGGCGAAGAAAACTGTGCAGGGGAGGGCGCGGCGCAAGGGCGGGCAGCGAGGCGACGCTAAAGACAGTGCGGGCTCGTCCACCGCAGGGAAGATTATGCAGGACCTGAAAAAAATACCTCTCCTGACGCGGCAGGAGGAGACGGAGCTCGGTAAGAGGCTCGTGGCGGCGAGGGAACGGCTCAAAAATGCCAAGGCTAAAGGAAAAAGCATTTCCGGGGAAAAAGCCGAATTCGAGGCGATAAGGAACCGGCTTGTCGAGCACAACCTCCGCCTTGTCCCGTATTTCCTCAGGAAGTCTTTTTTCGGCATGAGGGAACCAATCGATTCGATTGCGAGAAGGCTCGCCTTCTCCGCAGGGTGGGATTTCAATGAAATTTACCTCGACATGGTGCAGGCGGGAAACCATGGGCTTATTTTTGCGGCGACGCTTTGGGAGCCCGGAGAATCAAGGTTTTCGACATACGCCGGCAGCTGGGTCGCCCAGGCTGTTTTGAGGGAACTCGAAACCAATTTCGCCCTCTCGGTGAAATCTCACGCACATACAAAGCTGAAAAAGGCCCGTGCCGCGCTCGCCAAAAAAGGAGGAACTGCGACACTGCGCGAGGAGCTCGACTTTGAGTTAAGGAACCGCCAATACACGAATGCCAAGCGCGTGGCATCACTGGACCGCCCCCTGCGGGACAGGCAGGGCGAGAAAAGCGGCTCAACCCTCCTCGACATTATCCCCGACAGCGGCGCGGAGACCATGGAGCACAAAATCCTGCTGCAGAAAGCGGGGGAAAAGTCGCGGGAGGCACTCGGGGAACTGGAAAAGATAAACTCGAAAATGAGGGAGATAATCGAGAACCGTTACCTGTCGGAAAAGCCGCTCAGCAAGTCCAGGCTCGCAAAGGCGCTCGGGATTAGCGAAAGGACCGTTGAAAAGCTGGAATCCAAGGGCATAAGGATTCTCAGGGCAAGGCTGAAGGAATTCAAAGGACTGCGCTCTTAATCGCTTCCTTACACCCGCAGTCCCAGTCGCCTATCTTCACGGCTGCTGCCTGTATCAGCTTCTTTGTGTTTTCCGCATTCTTCTTCATCACTTTGACAATCTCTTCCCAGATAACAGGCTCGACATCATCCCTGAAACAGTCGTAGTCTGTGCTCATCGCTATCGCCTGGTAGCATATTCCCGCCTCCCTCGCAAGGACAACCTCGGGAACAGTGCTCATGTTTATAACATCCGCACCCCACTGCCTGAACATCCTCGATTCCGCCTTCGTGGAAAAGCGTGGGCCTTCAATCGTAATCATGGTCTTGTCGGAGTGGTATTTGATGCCCATATTCTTTGCCTCCCCCTCCAAAAGCCTGCGGAGCTGCGTGCAGAAAGGCTCGGCCATCCCTATGTGGCAGACCTTCTCCTGTTCGTAGAAGGTTGAGGCTCTTTTCGTAGTGCGGTCAATAAACTGGTCGGGGAAGACAATATGGCCTGGTTCTATTTCCTCCCTCAAAGAGCCGCAGGCTGTCGAGGCGAGTATGTGGGTGCACCCCACTTCCTTCAATGCCCAGATGTTCGCCCTGAAATTGACATTTGAGGGCATTATCGAATGCCCGGGCCCGTGCCGAAAAAGAATCGCAACATCCTTCCCTCCAATTTTCCCCTCCTTTATCTTGCCGGAAGGGTTTCCGTAGGGAGTTGCAACCTCTGTCTCCTTCTCAAAATCAAACCCTTTTTCATCATCAAGGCCTGTTCCGCCAATTATGCCGATTTTCGCCATAGTATCACACTCCGAGGCATAATGCC
>CAZILS010000007.1:0-32543 GCA_964540145.1 uncultured archaeon
TGTACCTTTGCACGCAAAATGGCGAAATTTGCACTTAAATTGATCAGCAAGTGACTTACTTTTGGTAAAAAATACCGTGTTTTTTCTAGTTATTTCTAATGATATCGTGTTTCAAGATATCATAATTTGACCTTGTTTAGAATGCTTTTGGTCGAATTATTTGCCTTGCAGTGCTTTGCGTATCCCAAAAAACTCATCAAACTAGATTTAAATTTTTCCAATTCAATACTTTTATTTTTATACAATATGGCCAATTTGATCAAACGCTTTTTTGCTCTTTTAATGTTTCTTTTCCGAGGTAATAAATGGCTGTTGAATATTCTGTAACCACAAAAATCGATACCATGATTTATGGGTTGTATTGTTGTTTTTGGATTTAGTTTTAAGCACAAACGCTTATAAAGATAGTTTTCAATCTCAATTTTTAATGCTTTCAAATAACGCAGGCTTCCGCTAATTATCAAAAAATCATCCATATAACGAACATAATTCTTTATACCACAACAGTCCTTGATCCAATGATCGAACATGTCAAGATAGATATTGGCAAACAATTGACTTGTTAGCGCTCCGATGGGTATCCCATAGTTACAAATTGTACTTCTATCTATTATTCTATCGATTAGCCATAAGCTGTTTTTATCTCTGATGGTCTTTCTTATGATTTGTTTTAAAACGTTGTGGTTTATGCTTGGAAAATAAGATTTTATGTCTCCCTTTAGAAAATATAACTTTTCTGTTCTTTTTTGAATAATGTTTTTTACTACCCTTACAGCGTAATGAGTACCTTTTCCTTTCCTGCACGCGCATGAATGATGAATGAACTTGCGGTCAAAAAGTGGCTCTATGACACGCGCAAGGGAGTGATGCACAACACGATCACGAAAGCAAGGCGCATTGATTGTTCTTTTTTTTGGTTCATAAACAGTAAATATTTTTGTCGGCAATGGTTCCCATGTATGCCACAAGAGTTCGTTTTGTAATATAATCAAGTTCTCTTCTACCTCATTCTTAAAATTGAGGACATCGCAATTATATCTTTTTCCTCTTGAGGCTTCCCGAAAGGCCATGTATAAGTTTTGAAAACTAATAATGTCGTTCCATAAATTGTTATATGTTTTCATGTTTTTGTTTAAATAAAGCAAGGGCCATTTTGGGCGTATTCTGCTTACTAACCGCCCTTGCTTAAATGTTGTTTTCCTCCCGGAAGGAATATGGCTCCTTTTCTCTCTCGCGCGGACCTAAAACCCATAGGTATTAGATATCTGGCCTTTGAGGAGAGCCGGCCGGAACCCGATGTTGCTGTTCGAGTTAGAACGAACGTTGTTCAGATTCAAGGCGAACAACCCGGAATTGGAACCGTTGTTCCAGTTTCCACCACGGAGCGGCAACCGCTAATAGCCACATCCCCATTTTTAATTTTATTTTGACATCCATCTTAACCACCCACCCATCATTTTTCCTGTTTCGACAATCATTCTATTTAAATGTTCGTATTTGTTGAAGGGCAGGTAATGCAATTTCATGCCCATTCTTGTTAAGAGTCGTAATTTAATCAATTCAGCATCCGCTTTTTTCGCGTAATCCTCCCTATCTTGTTTTTTTTGGGCATTGTTGGCCGATAATATATTTATACCCATGTTCCATAGGCAGTCTCGAGTGTCTTTGGCCAATGTAAATTTTTCGGATTTTGGGTATTGTTGCAACGCAATATACCCATATTTAGTCATTTCTTCCCATTTCTCTAGTAATTTAAATTTTTTTTGCATACAGATATCCAGAATAACAAATTACAGATTAACAGATGAAAGCCGGCCGGAACCCGATGTTGCTGTTCGAGATAGAACGAACGTTGCTCAGATACAAGGCGAACAACCCGGAATCGGAACCGTTGTTCCAGCATCCACCACGGAGCGGCAACCGCTCGCCATGATTGCGCGCCCAAACAGAACCTTTCGGGTTATCTGTGTTGAATGTTGGATCAATACATAGGCGGCACATCTTTTCCCTTACGGACACGCCCAATCCATTGTAACCAGCATTCTTCGTTATGCTTCGCCATGGAGCCAAAAATAGATAACCATCCGAACTAGTTGAATTGTTTGGGGTCGCGTTAGATAATACTGGATCGCCAACATCCCCTGACGAGCCCCCAGCTGTGCCGTCAAAATATACCCCCTGCGCGGGCCAAGACCCCTCCGCAAGTGAGTAGTCATTGTCGTCTGGTACATACAAACGACCATCATTTATTTTTAGCAAATGGTTCCACTCCCAAACGTTACCAACCAAATCCGCGATCCCTTGATATGTATTATCATGCCTCCATGATGCTGGCCCGCAGCCTGTTAACGTCCGTGGTGTACCTGATGTGCTGCCGGGGTCACCTCCATCCGTGCGGGTGGCGGTTTCGTGGTTAGCCTCGTGGCTGCGTCCATAATCTGTATTTCCACGACACTGGTATCCGTTTTGTAAGCACCACAGGGCAACAGCGGACCATTCCCACGCTGTCATCAGGTGCCACCCAGCGCCTTTGTTCGCGCAATAAGTAACAGCGTCATCGTACTCCAGGTTAGTGCTTGGATCGACGCCGGGCAGTACCACTCCCCGACCATCTAATACCTTCGCGGGGTAGGCCCCGATGTATATTTCACTTTTCTCATCGCCGTTGACTACAAACGCCGGGTGGGTCCCTGTGCCGAGGCGGGCGTCTCCTCCGGCGGTGGGATCAACGTCTTCGCAGTTAAATTTGGGAATAACGACCATATAATTAGGGTGACCTTTATCATCATAGAGCACAGTCATCTTTCCTCCCGTGGCCCCTTCGACGGCGGCACGTAGGTGGTCTTTTATGAATACAACTGACATTTATTCTTCTCCTTCTCCGTTCACTGTGGCCCGCATAGGCCACAAATAAAATATAACATCCTCCATGTTTAGAGGACATCTTTGCTTTGTTTTTATTGGGTTACCGAACTCGTCTGTTTGACCCGTTGAGACTGTTTCATATCTCGCGGGAGGTATTTCGATTGTGGCCAAATACGCATCACCATCATGTATGTCTACAATTTCTTGGGAATCACTTTCAAGGGCGGCAATGTCTATGTCCTCATTATTTACGGTTATCACCGTGTTTGCGATTGTGTAATTGGCATAATGATTATCTTGATAGCCCAATCTCTCTACGCGCATTATAATTCCTCCTTTATTAAGAGCCAGCGGACTGTTACGGCATCAATCGCGCCGTTAGAATAAATTTTGAAACCGTTTGACGCGCGATCTCCGATATATATCCGTCCTTGCGCGAACCCGTTGCCTTCATAGCTAACGATATCAAGATAAATTTTGTACGTGGTATTAATTGTGTCATACGGCAAGGACACGTTTATATAAGGAGCGGTCGTTATGTACTGGGGGTAATCCGTTTCTACTGTTCGCTGGTCTGTAATCGTGCAATCAGACAAATCGGCTACAGGACCACTGTCCGGTACGCTTATCTTTGTTAATGTTATACCGGTCTCCGGCACAGTGCTGTCTAATGTAGTTATTTGTAGTGTATCGCTGTTATCAATGTACGCGTAACAATCCTTCGCGCTTCCGCTACTGTTTGCCGGTATTACCAGTTCGTCGCCATCGTGGGCAATTATCCGACCATGGGCGTAAATTTTCCCTGATGCTATGGTCAGCTTGCTATCGCTACCCTTCGCGCTACCGGCACATCCGGCAATTACGCCCCGGTTATAGATCACTGACAGCCCCGTCTGTAGGCGTTTTAAGAGTGTCTTTTTTATTTCCCGGTTTGCCATGCCGGCATCGCTTAGGGCGCCGATTATCATGCCGTAAAAACTGTTAATTAGGTCATATTCTGTTTTCGCGTACCGGACGTATGTGCTTCCGTTGCTGATATCATCCAGGGTGTCCGTGTCTTTTAAATACACGTTTCCATCCACTTCACCATTTGATACGGCAGGGATCACGGCGTCTGTTATTATCATGACTTCCTCCTTTTTTATTTGCCATTTATGGTCACCCACAGGCCCCCGGGGCCGGAAACGCGGTGCAATCGCAAAGACCGGTAGGCGCCATAAAATGATCGTGATATGGATCCTGTGAAATTGCTCGCGGCCAGTGGAAACTCCATGGCAGTACCTGCCAGGACGCGTGCTTTGGAATGGTTTGACACGTAAACCTGATATTCTGCTGTGCTGGATGTGTGTGTGTCCGGGTCGGTAGGATCAAATCCGGCTGCCATAATGGCTACATTTAAGGTGTATAGGCGTTCAACCGAATCGAGTTCTATTATTTTTTCCGCGTCAGTGGACGCGTCCGTGATGACCCCTTCGCCTTGAATGACAAACCCGCCTTCATTGACGGGGAGTAATGTAATCGCGCTCATTTTTTGGCCCCCTTTTGGACGCGTGGTAGCGCGCTGGTTTCATCGTTTGACAAGCGCCCCAATATTTTTTTTGTTTGCTGTAAATACGATTCAACGACCATTAATTGGTCCTTTAATGCCATTTTTTTTTGGGTAAGATCATTGATTTCTTGTTGTAAGTAATCTTTTGTTATGTCCATTTTCTACTCCTATATAACATAGCCATTAAGATACGCGTATATTGAAATTAAATAATTAGACGAAACCTCTGACATGCCTGAAAATAGATAATAAATACTTAACGGGACGCGCGGGACCCCCGATTCCCAAATAACGGGCACGATGACCTGTTGGCAGTGCTTATAGCGCAATGATCCCAACCAATGGGAACCATAAATAGTTTCTTCCATAAATCGCGATCCGTCTCCTGATGTCCATCCATTAAGTTGGGTATACGCGTGAGCGTTTATATTGACAAAGCAGTTTTCCTGATATTTCGATCTGCTAATGAGTATTGACGATTGAAAACTCAGAATGGCCCCTTTGATATTGTCCGCCCCTGGTTCCAGCACGCCCGATAGGGGCAGGTTTATATTGACCATATCACTCTTTGTTGTTGCCGTGTCAATCCATTGCTCCATTATAATAGTTATAATCGTTGATTGCTCGGCAAACACGATATGCCCGCCGTATTTATTGAAATCTACCATGTTAGCTTTCGGGATGTCATGGGTTATTTTTCCGTTTCCGTCGACCGCCTTGAGGCCGAAGCCGTGGCCTATTTGGATTTTACGGTCAAAACCGGAGCTTGTGTCAACAAAGACCAGATTAAATGTCCCATCGTGCCCCATGAAAAAACCGGACCCCGATGTGTAATTGCCGGCGGTGTCATAACCTCCGGAACGGATGTGCCCACCGTCTTGTATCAGTAAATCCCGCGTCATCAAATCCTCGACATCTATTTGGTCCGCAGTCAAATCATGTATATACCCGTTAATCGCTTCCAAAGTGTCTGCCATTAGATGGTCGATAGTCACCGTACCGCGAAGGACCTGTTCTTCGGCGTCTACCAGAAACTGGGAGACGATTACTGTCGGATCTCCGTTTTCGTCGGTTACGGTAAAGGCGGCGTCCCGGGCGGCGTTGTATTGGGCCAGGGTCATTTCGGTTTGCGGGTCGTTGACGGTGTCGACTACTTTTTTCAGATATTTCTTTGTGGCACCGTCACGGTAGGCATCGGTAAAATCGGAGACCGCGCCTCCGGCGTCTGAGATCGCGGCCGTTATTTGGTTATAGCGGTCGGTGGTCAGCACAAGAGGGATGCCGATTGTCATAGCGAGGTACCCATTGGCGTATTCTTCGTAGTCACCTGTTTCGCTGTCCCACTTTTTCGCGCCAACTTTTCCGGCGATCAGCCCGGCATGGATGTCGAACCGAGCGTATACCTCGCTTTCAAGAATGTCTAAAGCGGAGACTTGATTACTAATCCCGTCGGAGTTGATTTGGATTTGAGATAAGAGTGTCTCGACCTCCTCGGTAACGCGTTGGTTTAACAGGGTTATCTCAGAGTCCTTGAGGTCGAAAAGGGACATGAATTGCTCCCCGTCTTCGGTCTGGGTCTCCACTGCGGCCGTGATCCGGTTGTTTAAGGCTGAAATTTGTGACCTGTGCCGTCGCAGTAGTCCATGGACGTTACGGTTATAAACGCTATTGAAAGTCAACCCGTCGCGGGTGAGTTCCAGTTCACTGCCATGGTTGCCGACTGTGACGGTCAGGGCGGTTATATCATCAAGGGCGTCTTGGGTCGCGTCGGCGATAGTGTCGTAGCCTTCGACGGTACCGACCGCTAGACCAATTGATTCGTCGGTTTGGGTCTGGATCGTGCCGACCCATTCCGGCCCGTCCCCTTCACCGGCGACAAAGTCGGTCAATTGGTCTTGTAACTGTTGCACGTATGAAAGTTGATTGACCACAACGCCACCCGGGGCCCATTCGCCAGTGGCGATCCAGCTCTCAATCGAATCAACGTCTTGGCGCATGCCGGAGAGGTCGATGACGGTCGTCCCGTCAGGGTCGATCACGATTGATTCAAGGGTGCTTTCAATCGCGTCCAGTGTCGCGTTTATTTGTAGGATTTGGGTAGCATTGCCGCCCACATCGGTTTCGACTTGCGCCAAATTGTACCGCAATCCATCGATCCCTACCTCAAAATCGAAGACCTTGGTCGTATTTTCATCCAACTGTTCTCCGAGTACTGTAAAACGGTTTCCATCCCAAGACGTTTTTTTTTCTATGGTACGAACACGGTCAATTATATTCTGGACGTAACGGTCAACATTGGTCACTTTCAATTTATTAAAGGAAATTGACGTGTCATTTTCTTCGCCCAACGGAAAGACCACGGCATGGGTGTTCACTCCAAGATCAATCAGGCCTTGGGTGACCGCGTCGATATCATCAAGCCCCGTGGGGTAAACAGTAACCTCAACGGACGTCGATTCGTTCTCTCCTCCCATGGCGATTGTTTTTATTTTGTAAAAATAGGTGGTATCAACAGGTAGGCCGTCATCCATGTCGAGTTCAGGATAATCGCTAAATATTGTGGCGTCAATGGTGGCGATCTTCGCGTATATCAAGTCCTCCTCGGCGCGATATACCTCGTATGTTACAGGGCCGGTCAGTGTCCCAGGTCTGTTCCAACGTAATGTGACGGAGCGTCCCGCGACCTGATATTGTACATCAATGGTCCCCGGGTTGGTCGTGGCAACGGTCTCATCTCCTATCTCGCGATCATACCCATTTTCAATGTCGTGGTAGGTGGGGCTGTTATTAATTTGGTCTTGTAAGGTCTGGTTATCGTGGTCTGTCAAAGGGGCCGTGTTCGCTTCCACCCCGTGTGGAGTGGCCGTGTATTCGCTGACCCCTTTCGCGTTGTAATAATTTAAGGGCGAATCGGGGTTGTACCGTAATCGCGTTACAACAACATTGGTATCGATATCGGGATCCGCTTGTTGGATACGGACTATGGATCCGGGCCCGTAGTCTTTTTGTCTTGTGGCCCAGTCCCATTCATAGTCCCCGTACATTAGGTCGAGGTATACGGAATTGGCCAAAGCGATGGCCGCGGCGTCCGAGTTTAATAAATACGATGTCTTTATGGTTTTTGGGTTGACGCATGCTTCGGGGACCTTGATAGACTTGATTGTTTTACGGTACAGGGCCTTGCCGTAAATCTCAAAAATATAAAGCTTTTTTATTGTCTCAGTGGGGTTGTGAAACAGGACCCGGGCGCGATGGGCGTCAAACTCTTGTGTTTCGATTATGATTTCAGGGTCTTTGTCAACCAAGAGGAGGTGGTCGGAACTCGTAATCAAACTGATGTCAGGGTTCCGCAGGCGGCTGCCGCCTTCCTCAAGGTACGGTATGTCCAGCCAGGTCGTTTGGTAGTTCTGGTAAATGTTCGTAATGTCCCCGTTTATAGGGAAATGTTCCCCTCCCCCTATTTCAATTCCGGTAAAAGCGGGGCCGCTGTCTTCCAAGGTACCGTAGGGGACAAGCTCTCGATATAAGCGGACATTATCCAAAGCCTCCGTGTCGGCGTAAAAGACCTTTGTCCCGTCAAATTGTCGATAGGCCTTTTCGCGCTTGAGGCCGTGTTCGGTCCCAAATTGTTCGGTTAAGGCCCACTCCGGCTCGTAGCTTTCGCGGCAATATTTATAGACGGTAAACTTTCCCGAACGGGTAAAATAAAAAACGTAGCCGTGTTCAAATAAAAGCTTGTCTATTATTTCGCGGTAGCTCAATTCGTCCCGACGGTGGGTGATGTGGATCACGGTCGCCGTTATCGCCTCCGTTCCGTCCTCGATAACGTAAACGGGATAGCCGGCCATGCGCAACAATGGTTGGACGATTGAATTGTCCGCGTCGCCAATGTCCATGACCTTACGGGGCGTCCCTCCGATAGTCGCTGGCCAATTGATGTCCTCCGATAATTTATTGTCCAACAGGTAAGAGTTATCGACCGCGTCGCACTGGATGTCGCCGACAAAATCATGGACAGACTGAGAAAAATTGGGGTCGATGGCCCCGGTAAACAAGTCTGATCCGTCTTCTTTGACTGTGATTTTTATCCAATCATTGGCGGCGTCGAACTTGCGGGCCACGTCTATATCGTGTTTTAAAACAAAACTATAAGTGTCTTTGCAACTCTTTAACGCGTCATTGAACAGGCAGAAATCATATTCCTGTTTTCCGTAACGTAATAATGACGAAACATCCGTCCAGGTGGGGTCTCCTGGAAACAAGAGTTTGATTTCGATCATGTGGCCCTCCCGCGGGCGGCGAGGGCCTTACGGGCCTTCTCGATTTGGGCCGCGAGATCATTGATCCCGTAGACACGATCAATGTGGATATGGACTTCCTGGCGCGGCGCGCGCCCTGTTTTGGCGGCCGGCACGATGAACTCCGGGCCCTTTTCGCCGACTAGGGCGATCGTCGGTTTCGTGACGTATCCGCCTTCGCCAAACTTTGGCCATCCGAACTGGCTTGCAAGCTCTTCGGCGTATGCGTCCAGCCTGCTATGGGCGGCACCCACCGCCGCGGGGGTGTCCAATGGCCCATACGAGTCTTCATCAAAAGCGTATTTGGAGATCCAGCGCTTGATGTTATCGCCACGGATAAAGATAGAATCGTCGTTAGCGTCCACTATGGCCTGTCCCCGTTCGACGCGGTCTTGGAGTTCGGCGATCAAATTTCGCAACATTTTCCCTTCGTCAAAATCAATGCCTTGGGCGGCTGAAAGGACCGTGTTCACTTCGCTTTCAGTCTCCGCCGCGGCCAAGTCCGCTTCTAATTGGTCTAACTTGTCGATGGCGGGGTCTACTTGCTCGCCATAGATCGCCTTGTACTGTTTAGCTTCGGCCTGGAGGTCGTCAATGTAGTCTCCGGTACTGTCTTTCATGCCTTCCGCGGCGCTGGATTCCACCTG
Source organism: uncultured archaeon (assembly GCA_964540145.1). GTDB lineage: Archaea > Iainarchaeota > Iainarchaeia > Iainarchaeales > CAZILS01 > CAZILS01. Next base: position 9,360 of record CAZILS010000007.1, read on the forward strand.
GGCGCGGTCTTCCTTGTATTGGGCGCTTAAATCGTCCCACTCCGCAGAAAACTCGCTGCCAGTCAACAGGTTGCGCTCGTATTTGCTGATCAGCATTTGTTGTTCTTTGGCATAGCTACTTTCCAATATTCGCAGGTTTTCTTCCCGCAAGCGCCTCTCTTTGGTCAAGGCCTCATTGACAAGACGGACACGCTCTTTAGACAGTTTTTCTTCCGCGTCATAAATCGGGTCAAAAACATAATCAGGGACATTTATTTCACCGGCGGTGCCGGTCAGTTTACCCCAAACGCCATCATCTTTTAGGAGTCCCGACAACAATCCGGACAGTCCCCCGAGGGCGATTAGGCCGGCCCCCGCGCCTGGATTGATGGGCAGGGTGGCAATACCTTTGGATATTAAATTTTTGGACAGGGCCTGTCCGCCCGTGACAATAATGTCTTGGAGTGACTCGACAAATTGGTCGGCAAGGTCCGTGGACGAGGCTATCGCGGCCCCGATGGCCCGAAAGACCTCACTGAGGCCGTCCCATGACCCTTCAAGGCCTTCGCCCGCGCCCTGTGCGGCGATTTCAAGACCTTCGATCTCTCGAGCGATTTCCCTCATCGCTTGGGAAAGGGCGGGTAATTGGTCAAACTCACCGAGGTGTACGGCGTCTTGGAACCGTTGTTGGGCCATATTATACGCCCCTCGCAGTTCTTCGCGGTAGGACGCGTCTTGACGGGCCTTGTCAATGAATTGGTCGAGCAGGTCGACGGTCTTCGTGGTGATAGCGTTAAAGGAGCTTTGGCCGGTAGTGGCCGCGGCCAGGGCGTCCAGGTAGGCCATCGCCGCCCGGGCCGCCGCGGTCAGCTCTTCGTCGAGGTCGGGGCGGTTACCCCACACATCACCACCTTTGCCCCCGGCGATCGCGTAATTGGGAGCGAGGTCTTCCCAGAGGGAGACCACTTCGCGGGCGATCTGTTTTTTTTGGGCCCCGTCGACCAGGTCGGCCGATTGCCAGTAGCGCAATGTCCATTCCGTCTCTCCAGCCTTGTCTTTGAGCCACTCGTCCATGCCTTTGGCCAATTTTTCTTGGGCCGTAATCTGTGCGTTTATTTCATCGGTGATCTCTTTCCGGACAACCTTTTCCTTGACTAACTCGCGCTTTAGGTCTAACAGGTGTTCTTTTTCCAGCTCCAGGCTTTCTTTGTGTTCACGCGCGTGTTCTATTTTCTCAGCGAGTAGATCTAACTGGGCGCGCTGTTCCGCGGTAAGCCCTTCCATGGCGAGGGTGGTGTCGACGACTGTTTCCAGTGCTAATTCCGTATTGTCCGCGAACTCCCGGGCCCATTCCGCCATTTCCATTTGGGCCGCCGCCGCCCGTCCGGCGAACTCCGTGATCAACTCAAATTCCTCGGCGGTCTGATCGGCGTTGTCGCCGAGGCCCTTCATGAGCGCCACCCCGCCCGCGATCGCGCCAAGGGCCACGGACAATGCCAACAATTCCGGGTTCATTTTTTTAATAAGTGCCCAGGCCGTGCCAATTGTCTTAATCCCTGTAGCGATAGGCCCCAAGGCCACACCGACGCCCGTGAGGGTCACGATTGTCTTTTGGGTGTCCTCGTCAAGGTCCCGGAAGGCCTTGGCCCAGTTGGTTATGTTGTCGATGCCGTCGTTGACTATGGGCAGGACCGTCTCAAACATATCGGCCGCGGACAATTTGAGGTTGTCATACATGGTCGACAACTTGCCTTCGGTCAACTCCGCTTGACGTTGGAGCATATTAAAGTATTTTCCACCTTCACCGGTCATGGCCTGAAAGGCGGCGGTGACTTGTTCCGAAGAGACTTCCCCCGCGGAGACCATTTTAAACAAGTCGGTCGTGGTGACATCTAATTGTTTTGATAATTCATTCAGGATGGGCACGCCGGCCTCAGTCAACATGTTGAGCTCTTCCATGGAGGCCGTGCCTTTTAAGTTGATCCGGCCATAGGCGCGCGTGGCCGTGTCCAAAGCCTGGGCCTGTCCCTGGGTCGCGTCGCCCAGCATGCGGATGGTCTCGACCACCTCCCCGGAAGCGACATTGAAGCCGAGTAATTGGGTCGTCCATTCATTTATGTTGCCTAATTGGAGGGGGGTTTGGGCCGAAAACTCTTGCAAGTCAGAGAATAGACGGCGTCCTTTTTCAACGCTCCCCAACATGGTCTCCAGCGAGACGCGTTGGCTTTCAAAGGATGCCGCGGCCTTGACTCCCAAAACCGATAGGGTACCCAAGGCCCCAGAGAAAAGCATTAACTGGCGGCTGGATTTTTCCATGACGCGATTAAAATTTTGCATTCTCCGGTCTGATTTTTCGACAGTTTTTTCCCAGCGGTCCATGTCCCGTAGCGCCCTATCGACTTCCGCCTCAATTATGACTCGCAGCTCATCGGTTATCGTCATATCTACGTCACCTCATTACCGTCGTCTCTGTTTTTGCAGGCCACAAACTCATCTTCGAACAAGTTTATGACCTCGATGGTCCCCTCAGGTTCGTTGGCCCACCCATTTCCGTTCGGCAAACCAAACCGTTTCCAGTTTTTCCACAGGCGATAGGCCGACCAAAATTGTTCATCCAGGTATCGGGGCGCTTCGTTGCGTTTGATTTTTTCATCGCCCAGCACGATCCAGGTGTCGTCCAGGCTGGGGTGCCAAGTTTTACCGGCCCACCCATTGAGGGCGAGCCTTAAGCCGACGCGGAGTTTTTTTTCCCGTCCTCATCGAGCTCATCGCGCAAAACCTCCACGCATAATTCATCCGTGAGGGCGTCGATTCCATAGGCGCTGGATTCAGCCAACGCGGCCCCGGTCTTGATTTTGATTGTTTTTACATTGCCCTTTTCATCTTCCTCTTCAACCTCACAGTTCACGATCTCGGGCACGAACTCCCGCAAGATGCGGCCTGTGTCGGCCTTTCTGCGCATAACAGCGGGACGGCGCGTTCCCGTCGCGCCAGCTTTTCTAGACAAGTCACGGACGACCTCAATTTGGGTCAATTCGTTTTTGGTCTCTTGGTCGGGGCGGACAATCAGTGCCTTTGTCTGTTGCGCGTCCGGGAGTCCGCGGTTGCCGTTTAATTTCGCGACGTACCAATGTTTTTTCCGTGAACGAAACTTCATTGCGCGTCCTCCCGCTTTTTGTTGTTTTTCTTGGACGAGGACTTCTTTGGTCGCCCAAAGGCCACCGTCGCGTCCCCCGTGTCCGGGAAATTTTGACGACTTGGGTCAGTAGACCAGTCTTCCTCGTTTGGCGCGGGTGCCCCGGATTTTCCTTGTTCGACAGCGGTCACTACCGCTTTGGCCGTGATCCGGCCCGCGTGGTTAAAGACTTTGACCGCGCTTATGTTTTCTATCAATTGTCCGGCAGCGTAAAACTCAACCGTGTACGGGTTGTCTTTCTTTGGCCTCATTTCAATTATCATGCCGCGGGTACCGTCCTTTTGTATGTCCTTGGATGGGACTTACCGTCGACGGTGTAATTAAAATTAAACTCTTGCGTCCCGTCCATTGGTTTGCGCTGGGTCAGCTGGTCGACGATCATCGGCTTGTATTCCCACACTTCAATTTCCCCGGTCTCGGTCGTCTCCCGTCGGGAAAGCATAAACGGGAAAATACCGGTCTTGACTGGTTTGCGGGTGATGTTCGTCCCGTCGTCTTTTATGATGACTTTAAAATGGTTTTCGATTTCTTCTTGGGCGTCGGAGTTCGTCTCGTAGTAGCCGGACACGCTCCCCGTCGATTCAGAGAGGGCCGACTCGCTGTAGCTCCGATAGCCGTCCTTGACGTCTTCTTGAGTGGTGTCCTCGTGTTTTTGTTTCGAGCTTTGGCCCTCCACGTCTTTGGCGAACCCGAGGAGTGTCAATGTGATGGGTATGGTCTTGTCCCCGTCGGCCATAACGAGTGTGCCGTCATCATAGAAAATATCATTGACGGCCAAATCTTGACCGCCATCAATGCCGCTGTCCTTGCTTGGGAAGTTGCTCGATTCGGCCTTGGCCGTGATTTGGTAAAACCCGGCCGTGCCCAGCGTATCCGTGTCGTTCCCAACGATTTCAGTGCCGAATGCCACTTTATAGCCGAAGCCTTCTTTTCCGCCTGGTCGCATAATTCGCTCCTTCGACCGTATCGGTCTTTACGGTAATTTGTTCGGATTGTACGAAATCCCAATCCGGTAGGACTCGATATAAGAGAAGGGTTGCTCGCCCTCTTCGTTTTCGATAAAACGACCGGGGGCTTCCCGGCGCGCGGTCAGCGTGGCCTGAAAACCCTCCGAGACGGTAAACTCGTGGGCCCCGTCCCGGTACGGCAGTAAGGCCCGCGAAGCGGCGATAACGCTATCGAGGAAGTAGTCGGGCCTGTCCCCGTCGGCGGTCAACACGCCGCTCAAGACGAGCTCTTCCCGGTCGACGCCTTGGGTGTCAAACCCGTTGAGTGTCAGGCGGAAGTGGGGCCCCTCCGGCGTTAGCTTTTCCGGCATGAGGACCGTCCGTACGCCCGCCGCGTCTTCCAAAAACACGCGGGCCGCGTCCAACACGATCATGGCCCGACCACCGCGTTTTCGATCATTTTCATGATCACAACCTCGTCCTGTTTATCGATATGCAAGAATGGACGGGCCGGTATTTTGACCGACTTTTTTAGAACAAACAACGTGAACGGCTTGCCCCGTTTGCCTTTGCGTGCCCGCAACGTCCGTCCTTGGCGCCATACGGTGTAGCCGTTGTTTTTCATCGACCGGATACACGCGGTCGGTGTCGCGCCGAAGCGGCGCGACATTGTCCGCGCCTTAGCGGAAGCCGGAATATAGAGAAAGCTTTTTTTGGCGGTGATTGTCCCGCCTTCCTGCTGGATACGGGCGTATTTCTTTTGCGTGCCGACTTCCGACCGGAGCTTGGTCGACCGCGGGGCCAAGGAAGAAACCAGCCCGCCGCGGTCGCGCAGGGTCCGGTTGCCTTGTTTGACCGCCTTGGTCAAGGGCGCGTTCGCGGGGCCAATCCCAGAATTGATCTTGCGTTGGGTCGAGGAGACCATGTAATCGGCGATCCGTCGCATGGTCGTCGACAAATCCCTCGGCATGGGCCCGCTTTTTTTCTTCCATTCGTAGCGCGCCTTCATCGCTCCGTCTCCGGGTTGACGACCGCCACATGGGCCCCGGCCTTTTGGTCGGTGTCTCGACGGCCCGCGGTCCGACTGACGTAAGCGGAGAGTAGCTCCAAGGCGTCGTCCTTTTTGTCGGAAGCGACTTCTTCTTGTTCGCCATAGGAATACAACTCGTAGAGCGCGTATTTTAACAACACTTGGCGGACGACGGTGTCCTCTTCGTCGACGTCCTCGTCGACCTCGGCCAAGCGGGCCGTCAACCACGTCCTGGCCCGTTCTAACGCCCTGGTCCCCAACGTGTCATCGTTGTTTGTCAGCACATTGTAGCGGTAATTCGATATTTCGTTTTTTAAGTCGGTGACTGTTAAGTCCGCCATGGTAGATACCCTTTAAAAGTCGCAGTCCGGATTCAAGCGCCCAAGCGGGGCGCTTGAAGTCCAACCGTCAATTTATTTTCCCTATTATGCCGGTAGTAATCGTTGCCATAAAATCGCCTTGACCGCCGGGGAGGGCATCGGTTTACTATTGCCGATTATCTTTACTCCGGAAGGGTCTTCCGATTTGACCGGCTTGGAGTAAAAGGGCATCGGTTGCAGGTTCGCGTCCAAATCGTCCAAAGCGCAGTAGTGCAAGCTGTGCGGGGCCTTGATGTCCACCGCGCAGACCTTTTTCGCGTCCACAACACTGGTCGCGGACCCCGCCCCAGGTACGGTATAGGTATCACCCATGGGCATGATTTTGTATTTGCCCGCCAAAAGAATACCGTATTCGGTAAACTGGACAGGCATGTTTTTACTGGATGCGACCACTTTCTCCAAAAGCTTGGTATAACAATCATCGCCCATAAGGAAGCGAATGTCAGCCGAATACCCCGCGTTCTGGAGCGTTTTGTAGATTGTCTCCAAATCACCTAACATCGTACTGAGGGTCGCGGAAGACCAGTCGGTATCATCCAGGGACTGGGTCGTGCCAAGTGTTACCGCGTAATCCACATAGCTACCCGCCTCAGTGACCATCTTATACGCGATGGCCCCCGAGAGGGACTGCGCGCAGAGGACCTCGGTCGTCCTGCGGCAAATCCGCCGGAGTTTAGAGATTTTACTGTCGACAAAGGCCTGGATGCTGGTTGCGAGTCCGGTTGACATGATGTCGTTTAGTTCGTTGGCCTTAACGAACAGACTCGGGGTGATTGGCTGGGGGTCAATGAAGGTGATCCCGCCGGTGTCTTCATCGACCGGGTAGCTGCGACTACCGCGTCGGATCACGGGTACGACCCCGGTGTTTTCGGTGATCTCATCGATCCCGAGGACGCTGGAGGGGTGCTGCCTGCGGTCGGTAAAGACCAAGTCCATAGTCGTCGTGACGATCTTCGGCAAATTGCGGATCCTTTTCGCGATCGCCGAAGGTGAAAAATATTTTTTCAAGGTCGTTATGTTCTGTTGAAACGCCATTTACGTGCTCCTTTCAGGGGTTTTATCGGCCGTTTTAAACCGCGAAAATCCCAATTGATTTCAAGAAAGCGATGACCGCCGCGGTCACGGAAGACCCATCGGCATCGACTAATTTGTCTTTACGGACAACGCCATGGACCGCCATGGGGGCCGCGTCATCGTCGGCCGTGTCCACGTCTTCCAGCAACACGCCCTCGGGTTTGTTCAAATAGGCGATTGACGGCTGCCCGCTTTCGGCCGCGGGGGCTGTGTCGAGGGTCACACTGACGGCCCCGGTAATATAATTGACCGTCCCACTACCGTCCCCGTAGAGCGTGCCGTGTCCATCATCGTAGACGTCTTGGTCGTCATGACTGACGTGGACAGATTTAGGCATAATCTCGACGGTAGTCGAAGCGAGGGTATAGTCTTTGTTGCTATCGTCGACGTCACCGGTCAAGTCCGCTGTTGCCTCATCGAGGCCGACCAGGTCGCCGTTTCCGTCTTTACACAGGACAAGCCCGGCGTCTAATTCTCCGTTGTCGGCCTTCAATTCGCCGGTGGCGATAACGTGGTGGTCGCCGTGCAGGACCTGCGTCCTGGTATAGCTAGTGTTTCCTACTTTCGCGTCCATGTTCTCTTACTCCTTCCGCACCGATCGGCGCGTTTGTTTTACGCGAACTCAGTGAGGCCTTCAAAGACATCGGTCTTTTTGTCCTCTTCGTCTGATAAATCAAGTTCGCCTTCCTGGACAGGGGCCGGGATTGACCCCAAAATACGGGCCAGGAGTTCCAGCGGGGTCAGTTTTTCTTTTGCCCCGTTCGGGTCGGACAACTCAATCACGTCCCCTTCCGGCAGGACATCGGCGAGCTCTTTAAGGTCGGTCAGTTTGTCTGCCGGTATCCGTCCTTCAGCGGCCTTGACGAGTGCGTCTTTTTGACGTTCCCTTAGTAATTTCTTTAATTGTTGGTTTTCGGCCCGGGTGTCGGCCAACAGTTGTTTGTCCCGCTCGGTAGCCTGGTGCTCCTTTAATTTAGCAATTTCAGCTTCCAAGGCCGCGTTTTTGGCCTGGATGTCCTCCAGACCGGTTTGGCCTTTGTTGTTTTTTGCGGCTTCGCTTCCCATGGGTCCCTCCTCTTGGTTGTTTATGGACAGGTTGTCTTCTGGTGAAATGTCGCTGAGTTGGACAAGACCGAGTTCTTTGAGGTCTTTCACTGCCGGGGGCTGTCCGCCGAGGAGCGCCAAGTGGTGCAAATAGCGCTTCCCGTCCGTGGCCCGGCGCGGCGCGCCGATTGACCACGATGGATAATATCCGGCCTGATAGGCCTGTTCGGCGAGGTCGTTTAGCTCAACCTCCCCCTCCAAGGTGTTGTTGGATGGATTGAAGCGCACGGATGTCACTTTACCAAAGGCGGGCATGTAGTCCGCGAGGACGTGCCCGATCGCGACGGGGGCGCTCCCAATCTCGGGAAAGGTCTCCGCGATTTCCGCCAAATCGGAGGAGGTGACTGTTTGTCCTTTTTGACCGTGGGTGCCGGTCCGGGCCAACTCTAATCGTCTCTTCATTGGTCCCATTATGCACGCGCGGGCGGCCGGGGGTCTATTCAAAGGGCTTTAAGAATTTTGCGGGGTAATAAAAAAGGGAGAGAAAGCGCGGTGGGCCCCACGGATAGGGCCTGTAACGGAGCGCTCAACGCTATCGCGTCGGTCCGGCGTCCAACCGTTTAAGTCATTGACCGTTTCCAGCCACCCACCAATGACCGCGCTCGCGCGGTACAAGCCGCTTAAGCCCTTGGGCCCGTACCCGTATTTCTTTATGTCCCCTCTTGAAAAATCAAGGCCCTACGACAACTTTTACGGGGCCTTGGTGTCATTTGATTATATTAAGGGTAAAGATGAAATTTAAACGGCTTTTAAACACTATACACGGGAATTATCGTGGGGCCAATGGATGTGATTTCGCTCTATTTGGCCGTTTCGCGGGGCGCGACAGCAAAAACGCTTCTTTTCGCGTCCCAACGGCTTGATTGGAGGACGCGGTTAGTCGACCTTTTTTTTAGTGCTGGTGATCGGGTCGAACACAAAAAGCCCGTCAACCAGATGCCCGTCTTCGTCTTCGTAGTACTCGCGGATTGGGGGGGCCTCAAGGGCTTCCCGCCATAGCTCCCGGTACAACCGCGTGACAAGCTCGCGGTCAGGCCTTTCGCCGATCTGCTTCTCGACGGCCTCAATGTGGTCGTCGACTATTTTTTTCAACGCGTCTTCTTTTCCCATTCCTCGTATTCCTTTAATACCATCTCTCCGATCCGGCGCGCCATCGGCCGGGGAAGTGGATTGCCGCGGAACTCGGCCCAACCTTCGGCGACCAATTCGGCCCTGTTCTTAAGGGCGTACGTTGAAAGCCCGCGGGCGGTCTCGGCGGCGCTTTTTCCACCCATCTCTATTATACTCTTATTTGCCGACAAATCAAGGAGGATGTCCAATTGGTGGCCGATCTCGTGGTCGGCGACCGACTTGATCGTGTCACAGGCCTCCGGATGGTAACGTTGGGCGACATCGCGGCGCAATGATTTTTCCCATGTCGCGGGGTCTTTACCGAATTTTACGTTGACCCCCACGCCTTGGACAGGTCCCCAAAAATCACAATCCGGAGCGGACTCGGCGTAGGTCGTTCCGCTGACCCGCGGTATTGGCATGCGCTCCGCGACCGCGCGGGCGTTGCCCTCGGCGTATTTCTCGGTGTAGCCGGCCTTGAGCAGCTCCGCCTTTATTTGTTGATATTTGTGTTCGCGTAAGGCGCGGTTACGTTCCTGACAGGTCCCGACAAACTTCAAATTACCCCGCAATTCGGGGAAATCGAACACGGCGTCATAGACGGCCTGTATCCAGTCGCGGGCCACCTCGGGCTTAACGCCTTTAAAACTGACCATGTCGGCCAAGTCGCGGTCGACGGCCCATTTTTCAGCCGCGGCCACGGTCTTAAACTCCGGAAGTTCCTCTTTCTTTTTAATGAGCTTATTTTCCGCCTCCTTAACGTCCCGGTAGGCCAAACGCCTTTTTGTCCGGGCCAACATGGCGTCCGTGGGCCGCCAATAGGCCCCCTCGTCCAAAGGGCCCCGACCAAAGCCGGGCGACGCCCCCGGCATGTCCGTGGGTATTTTTTTGGCCCGTAGTCCCCTGACATTTGCCTCTTCGGCGTACACGCCCCGCGTGGTCGAGCGGCACTGAAAATGCAGTGGGGGCCAATTTTCTTTCCAAAAGGGGTCATCGAAGCGACGGACAATCCCTTCGCGTTTGGCGCAGATATCGGTTTGCCGCGCGTCGTTGATGCCGATAAACTCCAGGTATTTGGGTGGGTTTTTTTTGTACTGCTCGGCCCGACCGGCGTTGTAGATGGTCTGCTGGTTGGTGCGGTAGACGTTCTCCCAATACCAGGGGTTACTGTCGGCGAACCCGGCGGCGGCCAACAGGTCATCGGAGCTGTTTCCCTCGATAAACCCGGTTATCGTTTGGCCTGTCTCGGTGGCCTTGGTAATGGAACGGCGGACTTTCTCGATGGCGTCAATTTGGGTCAGGCGGGCCACGGTAAAGGCCCTGAATTTGATCTTGTCGGACAACCCGTTAAACTCGGCCCTGGTCAAGGGGACGCGGGCTTTTGCGAACGCGAGGGCCTCTTCAAAGGGGACCTCTCCATCGGGGACGATTTCAAGCAAATCGGCCAAGGCCAGGTTGTCGACGGCGTGGTCCATGCCGAGGACAAAACTAAGGACAAATAGCTTGTAGGAGGCCATAACAAGGTGCCCGGAGACGGGAGGCAAGTACCACCCTTCATTTTCAAGCAGTCCCCGGTCGGCCTCTGTTTTTACGGCCGTGACAAAGGCGCCAAGGTCTTTTCTGACGGCCGTTTGGGCGTCGTAAAAGTAATTAGTAAGCAGCGAGTCGAGTTCCTTCGATTTTTCGCGTTCACGGCGTAGGACATCGTCCCTCATGTTATTTTCAGTTTTTTTTTACCCGCGGAGGGGGCGGTGTCGGCCAATTCGATCGTCCCAGACGGGTGTAGGGCCCTCATCTGGTCTTCTTCATCTTTCGGCCGCGGTAGTCCGTAACGGTCATATAGCAATGACCGGGAGACGGGCACGCCAATTTCAATGGCGCGCGTGACCTCTTCGAAGGACGCGTAATTTCTAAGGTCGAACCCGCCTTTCGGGGCCGGGACGCCGGTCCCGAAGTTGATTTCCACCATCCAATTGATCAACTCCTGTAACGTGCCGGTGAGCCCCTTAGCGTCACCCCGGCAAATTTCGATCAAGGTTCGGTTATGGACCTCCGCTTGGGCGCGCGTGCCGTGTTCGGCCTCTTGGGTCGCCAACGATTGGCCAGTGAGCGCGAAGCTTATTTCGGAGTTGCAGGTATTGATCAAGACCTGGAAGTCTTTGAGCCCCCCCTTTAACTCCAAGGCGTGGACGCTTTTCACGTTGGCCAGTCCCGCCCCGGATCCGGAGCGCACTCTTTCCAAAGAGGTGGCGATGGACTGGGAGCGCTCGCGCGCTTGGCGTTCGTCGGTCGAGTCAAAGAGCGCCAAAACTGAGGGAACGGAGAACTTTTCCACGGCCCGCATCCAGAACTCGAACCCCGCCTGTTTAAAGCTGTGGGGCCAATAACAGCGGGCGAGCTCAGCTGTCCCGTACGGACTTTCATTCTCCGGGTCGTTACGATAGACCAACAGTTTGTACGGGACCGTGATTGGTTTCATACCGTTGGCTAACACGGGAGTCCAATCCGCGCGAAAACGGAACCGATCAGCCCGCCGGGCCATAAGCGCGTCGGGGACCCAATAGCGGCCTTGTTTGGCCCATATGACCTCGGAGACCGCGTAACCGTATTCTATCGCGGAGAGGAGCTCTTGTATGTCCCTGTCCCAATTAAGGCGCTCAGTCAGCTTTTCCCGGACGAACGCGTGCACATTGTCCGGCGCGTTGCCTTGTTCTATTCGCCAGGGGAAGGACAACACGCCGACCTTACGCAACTTCAATAAGCTGCTGATTTTACCGTCCTTTTTCATGGACCGGTAGGCCTCAAAGGTATCACCGACGTCCATCAAAAAGGTGTCCGGATCGGGCATGTATGACATGAAATTGGAAAACCCGTCATCGCGGATGATCTCAATGTTTAGGTTTTTAGTGTCCATGGCGGTACCTCCGGATTAATTTGTCGACCAGCGATTGCCCGAAAGGGAACGCGTAGGGTTGTGATGGGCCACTTTCTGCGATCTCAACCGCGTACCACAGCGCGTCGGGGAGGTCGTCAAATTGGTGCTTAGGGAAATTGTATAATTGGTCTACCAAATCTTGGCTGCCTTGCTCGCGGAAGCGCAAAATCCCGTTTTCAACCAGCGGTGACAATCGCCGTACGCGGGACTCTTTGGACACCCCGCCGGTCTTAACGCCGATGATGGGTAAGTATATTCCTTTTTCGGCCGATTTCTGCAACACGTAGCGTTTATAGATCGTCTGGAACGCGACCTCTTCCCAGCCGATCAGTTCCGGACGAAAGAGCAGGTATTTAATGATTAAAATCTCAACCAATTCGGTTTCGCTGACGGTCTTGCCGACCGAGTCCAATTCGTAAATTATGCCGCTGGGAGGGTGGGCGCCGATGGTGACGATCCCGGCTTGGTCGTGGACCCCGGCCGTCGGGTCGACGGCCATAAAACGACGCAAGGCCCCAATCGGGGGGCGTTCCACGGGCGCGTAATAGATAAACCATTCTTTTCGGAATATCCTGTCCGCCAAGGACATGGGTTCGTTTTCCATCTCAGTGGCGAAAACCGCCGACCCGACGTCGGCGCGTTTGCGCTCCAAGTCCGCCGCGCTCCAATGCTCGGGCCACAACGGTGTCCCGTCGAGTCGCCAACAGGAGAACCGTATACCGACCCATCCGTCCAACGTGCCTTTTTCTATCTCATCGAGGAGCCTACAAACGATATCGTCGTTGTGAAAAATGGTGTTTATTAAGACGATGAAGGCGTTTTTACCGAGGAAGAAAATGACCCGTTTGGCCCACACGTACAACTTCTGACGTTGGGCCGGGCTTTCGGCGGCCTGGTCTTTCATGATGTCATCCAGGATGACCAGGTCGGGCCGGTGCTCACGGTAACGGGTCCCCCGCGTGGCTGACCCCGCCCCTTTGGCCTGGATGCAGGTGTCATTGGCCAACTCGATCCGCGCGTCGGTCCATTTTTTGCCCCGCAAATCCCCGAAGTCCTCGAGGATCAGCTCATTGTCCTCAAGTTCCGTCCTAATGTTGATCAGGTTCTCTTCCGCGGCGCTCTTTGATGCCCCGATAATAATGATGTTTCTGTTTTTTTTATACAGCGCCCGCCATAGCGGTTTAGCGAACGCGGCCCGCACGGTCTTGCCGTGTTCCCGCGGCTCGGCGTCGACCATGCCGCGGACGCGGGCGGTCGGGTGGAAATATTTATGGTATGCGGGCTTGACAAATTGTTTCAACCTCCGGACATGCTCCCAGTCCAAGCGCTCTTTATGTTCGATGTCCGTAAGGACCCGTTGGTACTCGGCTGGTTGGCTATAAAAATAATGGGGCAGGTACGTCCGACAAAAAAAGCCGAAGTCCCCCGCGGCTTTTTTGACCCGCGTAACGCGGGCGGTTTTTTCACGGCGGGCCTCGCGCTGTTCTTCGAGTTTCCCACGGGCGCCGTCGCCGACCAATTCCCCTAGGGCGCTACCGTTTTTCACGCATCAGCCTCCATCGCCGCGATGATAGCGGTCAATTGCGTCAACAGGTCGGGGTGCCGTTCTTCAAGCTCTTTGTTTAGGGCGCGGATGAAATCTTTCCGCGCGGCATCATACCCTTTTTGATACTCAAGACGCAGTTTGGCGATCTTCACTTGACTGTTAGATAGCTTGGCGACGGCGTCCATGATTTTATTTGGGTCATCAAAATCGATTTCGTCAATTGATTTAACGTAGGCCAAAAACTTGGAAGTCAACATCCCGGTGATGGTCTCGATCACGTCGGTGTTGGGATTGTCACGGACTGTCTCGATGACCGCCCGCGACTCTTCGAATGCCTTGCGGTACTCCTCAGCGGCCTCTTTAGATGTCTTTAGGCTGCGCTGGACAGACCCGCGGCTCAAATTGTACCCTTCGTCGCGGAATATGTCGGTGATTTGTTCGATCGTCAAGTGTTCTTTCGCGCTCATCTCTATGGCCCGCTCGATCAGCCCATAGAGTTCCATTTTGCTTTTTCGTCCCATGGGGCCTCCTACTCTACTCGACGATCGTGATCCCGGGGTCTTTCATTAGCCCTTCTTTAAGGTCGATCCCGGTGGGACTGATTTTGTATAACATTACGTTTTCCAGTTTTTTGTACGGGTGGGGGTGTTCTTCGGCCAAAAGGTACCCCTTGTCTGCCATGTAGGCGAGGGCCCGGTCGATCTCATCAGCCGAATGGTATTCATAAAAAACACTGATCACGGCCACCCGTTCGGCCTTCTGGGGGTAGATGTGCGCGAAAAAACCGATCAGTTTCCCGCGCAGTTCATTTTGTCTCATCCGCGTTGCCTCCGTTCTGTCGCGCGATGACTTGGAGAAAGTCCCGGATATCGTCGCGCAGCTCGATCCGGTTGCGCCGGACCTCTTCGCGCCAGCCGCCGATGTCCCGATAGTGTTCTTCTCGGGTAACGCAGTCTTTTTCGACGCAACTGACGCGATGGTCTAGACTGGACAGTTCGTCCATGATCTTACGGTCCTGGTCGTCGCTGTGTTCTTTCAGGTCCTGGATGTCCCGTTTCAACTCGGCCGTTTTTTGGTCAAAGTCCGACCGTAGGCCCTGGACCTCTTTTTTGATTTCCCGCAATAGGAACCAAACGACCAAAATCAACATGATTAGGGTCGGGATGGTCCCGATTTGGGCGATAATGTCAAGGACGGTATTGTCCATCGCGGCCCTCCATGATGATCGCGGTCAAATAATCAACATAGGCCTCCAGTTCGGCTTGGTACCGACGGGACCGGATAATATTTGTCTCCAGCTTTCTATACTCGTCATAGTCAAGGCGCAACCCGCCCTCGCATTCGCGCCATTCGACCGGTAAAGTGTCCGGCGCGGCGGGTGGCGGCGCCAGGGAAAACCGGTCAGAAAGGGTAGCGTTCTTTTTCTTCGTCGTCGCGCAGGCGACGAGGGAAAAGAGCGTTAGCGTGATCAATAAGACCATTGTCAGCGGTCTCGCGCAATTCATCTTCCGCATGCCGGGCCTCCTTTTCTTCTTTTTGGTACGCTTCCATTAGGCGCTTGAGTCCCTGGATCTCTTCATCGGCCTCATCAAGGGCCTCGTCACGCTGGTTGATCCTGTCCTGGAGGACATACATATCGCGCTTGTCCGCTTGGACCTTCTGCGCCATAAAATAAATTGCCGCTCCCATCAGACAGACCAGCGCGAGCAGGATTATAATGATCGTCATCGCTTTACTCCTTTTCTTTTTCCGACGCGGGGGCCGGGCCTCCGGCTTGGGCGACCTTGTTGGCCTTATTGCCCCCCACGTAGACCGCCGAAACGGTCCCGGCGAAAGATACCAATTCAGCCAAGGGGACGGTCCGCCCTTCCGGTAATAAAAACTGGACAACCACGCCCACGGCCATTAAGAGCGCCCATGCCAGGGTCAACCAGAGATAGCGCTTCACGTTTCCCGTCCGCGCGCGCCCTTGGGGCATCTTCCCGCTGGAGACGACCAGGGCCGATTGTTCAAGGCCGATATAGGCCGCCGTGACTATGCCCGTGAACGCGATGATTTGCGCTAATGGTAGCTCGACATCGATAAACGGTTGCCCTACCAAGCCGGCGCACGCGGTCAGCAGCCACAACACGACGATGCCGAGGGTCTTATGTCCCCGTCGCACGGTCTGTCCTCCTGAATAAATGGGCCCACTTACGCCCCGGGTCGATGTAAATCCTGGTCAACCAATTGAACTCCGCGTAGTCAAACATAATATCATTGCCCCGCGGGCTCTCGTATCCGCTATGGTAGTCCCCGTAGGGGTCATCCACAATGACCCCGTTAATTAGGTCGGTAACTATGTCCGTGGGGCAACGGGACAAACGGACACTGTCTTGGGAGGTGATAAATCCCACCACAGTGACTAAATGGCCTTGGCGGGTGAATCGCCCGGTAACAACCGAAGCTATCCCTCGGAGAATGTTGTGGAATATTTCCTGGACATTGACGCTGGTGGAGAAGGTGACCACCGGGGCCTTGACCAATTTTTCGTTGACCGCCCACGCCAACATTCCGTGGATTTGGCGCGCCGGAATAGGCGCTTCCGCGTTAACGGCCCAGGGGTATAGTCGTTTCATCCTTTCTCGTGCTTCATCCGTTTCCAGGAGCGCGCTCAAATGGTCTTCCGGCTGTAGACCGAGGGGGCACGCGAACTTAATCCCGCTCGCTTTCAGCGCGTTGACCATGCTGGTCGTGTTGCAGGTAGACAAGGGGTGTTTCTTGTTGTTTAATTGGGAATGATAATCATCGTCGCGGGAAATGTTAATCGTCTCCATACCGTATCATGCTATCGCGTGGGGACGGACATGTAAAAAGAAAGGGCTTTAAGAATTGAACAGTTCTTTTTGTAATTTTTCTTGTTTTTTCTGGACCACGATCATTCTGATCCTCTGTGTCGTGTAGCCGTATTTATGGGCCAATTCGACGTACCCGGCCCCGTCCTTGAACTCTTCCCGGATCTTCTGGTGTTCCAAGTAGGTCAACACGCTCTTCGGGAAATAGACGGATTCCCCGCCGAACTCTTTGCACAATTTAAAAAAGTTTTCCTTCCCGATCAGTCCAACAATCTGCTGGACGCGTTCTTGCTCGAACAATAGTTTTTCTTCTTCTTTCACGACGGTATTTTACCTCCTCTAAAACATCGTTTACCAGGCCTTAACGCGACCTTTTTCCCCGCGTTAAAGCCTTCGATGTACCCGTCCCGTCGTCCCCGGTCATAATTACCGACCGCGAGGGACGCGGCGACAAAAAAACCGACGAACGCTCCGGACCCTATGGCTATGACCAGTGTTCCGATACCCACATAATCCTCCTTAAAACAAGTCTAATTGCGGACCACCGTCGTTAGGACGCCAGGTCTTAGCGACCTTGCCACTGACGGCGCACCGCCTTTTTCCCGCTTCGACGACCAGTCCCCGGGCCGCCAGCTCCGTCCGTCTGGGCCGGACCGCGTTGGGGTCGATAAACCCGGCCAATCTTGTGAGTTCCAGGTCGGTGTGTCCCGGGTTGTTGTAAATCAAAGCAAATACAAAGCCCTGCCTTCCCTTTAACCCTCGTCTGATCTCATCGTAGGCTACGATCGATGTGTCGGCCACCGCTTTTCTTGCCATGGTTAACTCCTTGCCAACCGGTCTCCCGGCCTACCCACGGACCGCGCGCTTGTCGCGCTCTCCGTTCTCGTTCCCGTGACGCCGTAACAGACCACGGGCATGGTCTAATGCCGCTTCGCTCGGGTGGCTTTCCGGGTACGGCTTGACCCATGGTTTTCCCTGGTTTCCCCGTACTCACCGGGGGGGGGGACACCTCTCGTACTCGCCACCCTTTTAAAAGGTATTTACCGGCGGCGGGAATCGAACCCGCTTGGGACCAGGACGATCTCCGTGTCGTCCATACCACGCCGGCCTGTATTAATGTCGTCCGCCGATCTTGCTCCACACGCTGTCAAAATGTCCTAATTCCATTTGGCCGTCACTCTTCTTTTCCCGGTGGCGGTCTTTGCCTTCGGCCTTATACCATCTCTTAAAATCATACATGCTGTGCCCCCCGTTATGCTTCCCCTGATAGTCACGCCACGCGGCAAGGACCTCCCGGCCCCCATGTTCCCGGGCCAACCCTTTGGCCACCACCTTCTCCCCCTCACCAAGCGCGAATAGGCAATACTCCTCTAACCGCCGGTAAAAATCTGATTCCTTCACGCCGACCCCCATATTTTCTTTAAGGCCACAATGACTTGGGTGGCCTTGTGGCGGGAGAGGAACCGGGGATGGTCGCACCCGGTCGTCCGTTTTATAAAGGCCCGCAACGACCGTCCGTCTTTATTGCGGGACACCGAGCGCCATAGGTGTTCGATGTACGTCCGTTGCGCCCGGGAGCACCCCCATTCCCTGTCCCGCTTCCGACCCCCGTTCTCCAGCGGGGCGTGACCGAGTTTTTTAAAGGCCCCCATGATCGCCTCGAATTGGTGTTCTTCGCTCAACTCCGCGCACGAACCGATCCCCGCGGCGCCCCGCAATAAGGCCCGGTACGAACCATCGTCTAACCCGCAAGCTTTTTTGGCCACGTGGATGACCGCTATTTTTTCATTCCGCTTAATGATCATGGCGCTTTTCGATTTCCTCCTCAATCTCGGCGTGGAACAAGAACGGGACCAACGCCATGGCCCCAAAACCAAGGCACAGGCAAACCAAGAAGGCCGTCGCGAAAACTGTCGTTAAAATGTTCATTTCCCACCGTCCTTTTCCGTGTCTTTTTTAAAATAAAAACCAATTTGGCCCTCCCCTTCATCGATTTCCTTTAACCGGGCGAGTTCTTTGGCTTTGGCCCAGCGCTTGATCCGCACTTCGATCAGGCACTTCATCGCCTCGCGACAATCCAGATAATCTTCTTCCGAAGGAAACGCCGCGGGGTTAATTGTAACCGCGTCCACCGGCCGCTTTTGCTCTTTTTTCGCCCATAGGAACGACCCGTCATGGAACGCGTAATACCGCCCCGGCTCCTTCCAATCAAGGTCCTCTTCCAGACTATCGTATTGGGCCAACGCCTCGCGTTCTTTCCTGTCGCGGAATGCGATGTAGGCGGCCCGGATTGATTTCCTCTTGATCAACCCGATTTCCCTGTCGGTCAGTTCATGGTCGACCAGGGTCAGGCACTGCTGGATCTTGTTTCTATTCGTGTTCAATAGCCCCGCGAGGCGTTCGCGCTCCTGGCTTTTCTCCTCCAGCGAGCAAGTGCACAATTGTGCACTTGAAACAGAATTGACATCTGTTACTTTCTTTTTACCTCTCTTGCCACCATGCTTTTTCCTATTGTCAAGGGCCTTTACAGCAAAGTAAATGTTCCAGTCGGTCAGGTTGCGCCGGGAGCCTTGTTCCCGTAACGCGTAATTGACCGCCTGGTATTCGTCCGGCAGGCCCCAATAACAGACCCAGACCGTCCCTAGGCCCGCGCGCCGGGCCGCCTCCAAGCGTTGATGGCCGTCTATCAGCACGTCCTTCTGCCGCCACACGACCATCGGCGCCGCTTTGTCGTAACCGATGGTCTCCATGTTGGCTTGGATTTGGGCGATGAGCGCCTCCTCCCGCGGAAACAAATCGCGGAACGGGGGGCCCGTCTTCACGGCGTTTATCTCAATCTCTTCAATCCGCGTAAAGTCCACTTTTGCTTCGCTCCTCCTTCCTTTGTCGTGACTGCTCGTCAGACCGGGGCCGTCACGCCCCGATGACGGCGGGCCTCCCCGCCGTTTCGCCTACAAGGCGGCTACGTCCAAACTGAGTTGCTGATAGTCCCCCTCTTCGCCCCGTTTGTAAATCCTTAAGTATTCTTTTGTCCCCGCGACCTGGATGCTCTCGCCGATGGCCTCCATGGCCTTGCGCCATTTCCCGTGCTCAATGGCCAAACGGCGCAACCCCAAGATCCTTTGGGTATTGATTTTCCCTTGTTTGTCCACGTAGAACGCGTCCTCGACTAAGGCCTTGATCTCACTGCGGGCCCCGGTCGACCATTCCCGGATGCATTCATCAATCAGCGCTTTGGCGACCTGCAACCTCTCGTCAAAATAGATATTGTCGTTGACCGCGATCAGGATTTTATACTCCCCGTCGTAGGTCGTTAGGGTAATGTTCCCTTTTTTTCCGCCCATCGCCACACCGTATTTTTCTGCCGACAACTCAATAAACGCCTTGATGTCGGCCAACGCGGAACGCTTAAACTGCCGTAACGCCGCGCGGACGTCCGCCGCGCGGGAGACAACCTCGCGTACCAGCTCGTCCCGGACCTTGTCGATCTCCGTGACCATGTCTTCCGGGACCATGCGCCCCTTGCTGTCGGTCATATACCCCAGTGCCTGTTTCCCTTCCATTCTTTCTTCCATTAGTGTTCCTCCTTTTCTTTATGACGCTAAGCGGGCCGTCAAAAAGACAGTCTGCCGACATTCGTCTATGATTTCCTCATCTAAAGGCACGTCGTTCAACACGCACGTCCGATAGGCCCGCTCGACCAATAACGCCAAAATGCCCGCGTTCGCGCGCGACACTTGATAGACGACCTTCAACACCGCGTCGCCCACCTCCGGGAAGACCGTCTCGGTCATGGCCCGCGCGTCCCGCGGGTCAAGGGCGATATCGCGCAGGTCGAGAAAGACACCGATCCTCCGCTGTAACTGTTTGAAATCATGGGGGTTTTGGAAGATGTTCCCCATCAGTTCCCTCACCCCGACAAAGACCACTGGACATCCGGCCTGGTCAAAGACGACCCTCCTTAGCATGTCCAAGATCGACGGGCGCAAATAGTTCGCCTCGTCGACAATCACAATGGCGTCTTTCTCCGACAATTGTTCGATGATCCCTTCCTTGATTTTCACCATAGCGTTGCCCTTAATATTGAGCATCCCGGCAAGCTTTCTCACGACATGATTTTCTGTAAGTCCGCTTTCGCCTTGGACGATAAACACGTTGGCCGTCTCCTCGGCGAACTTGTTTATCGCCATAGACTTGCCTGTCCCCGCCGCGCCGACCACAAAACCCATGGTCCGCTCTTCGTGCGCCGTGGACAAGGCCCCATAGATTTTTTTGAATATGGCGGTCTCAACAAAACCGACCTTCCTGATTTTGGCCTTCCGTTTTTGCCGCGACAACCACCGCTCAATCTCTTTTTCCAGCTTCGCGACATCACCCTGGTACGCGTCCCGGCGGTATTGTGATAATACCGCCCCGGAATATCCTATCTCCCTGGCAACTTTATTTTGACTTACCTTTTTATCGGTGATAAAATCGAAAAACGTGTCCCTCAAGTTTTTGTTCATTATTTCCTCCTAAAATAACATTTCTAAGTCCCGTTTTTTTTTCTTCCCCGCCCCGCGCTTTTTTAAGACGGTGAAACCTTCCCGCCGGTGGTCTTGGCGCCAGCTCTCCGGCATATCGATCCCAACCACTTTTTCCACCACCTCCGGCCCCCGCGTCGGTGACTTTTGGTACATATGGTTGAGTAAGTGGTCGGCCATGCTCGGCAGGAAGCGTTGGTAATCATCCACCCAGCCGTATCTTTCTTTCAGTTGTTTCGCCTCCTTTTCGCGGGCCTTTTGGACTTTTTTCAAATCGATACTGGTCACCCCGATGCCGGCGAGCTTGTCGTTACTCGCCTCGCACAGGTAACGACCTTTTTGGTCGTAGACCCAAACCACACCGATGTCACTCACCGGGCGACGGACCGTCACCCGACGGCCCTTCCATGGCCACAGTTCCTCGGAATAATAGTCCAACCCATTAATCCTGATCCCGTTCCTTTTGACGGGTTTGTTATGGATTTTTTCTGAAAACAATAACCGCGCCCTGTCCCGCGGGACCTCAATTTCCCGCTTTTTAGTCCAATGCAACTGAAAAACTTCGTCAGGCGACCGGCCGTCCATGCCGCTACCGGTATGATGGTGGTTCGCGTTCCAATAGTTCGCGTAGCTCTCAAAGGCCCGCCTCGCGTCCTCCAACGTGAGCGTGACCTCCAGTTTTTTCTTCCCGTTAAAACGCCCGTAATAGCGTTTTACGTCTTCCGGTCTGTCGCTGGTGTTGCTGCCGACATACGTCGGCATGTTCTTATCGAACTGTTGCGCCATGGTCCCGAAAAAGCGTTCAATCGGCTTCGATTGGCCCCGGTAGGGCAATGAATAGTGGACCCGGCATCCGAGCTCCTGGAATATCCCTTGGGACTCGGGAGAAAACTTGATTTGCCGGTCCCTGCCGCGGGTCCCCTTTAGGGCCTTGCTTTTATAGTCCCGGCCGTTGTCGACCAGGATGTTTTCAAAGAGGCCATAGTCTTGGGCCGCCCTTTCCATCGCGATTAAGACCGTGGCCGTGCTGGGCTGCTCATCAATCCACCACCCGACCAGCTTCCGTGACCTCAGGTCGATGATGGCCGTCACGTATGGTCGGAAAACGCGACCGTCCGCGTGAACAAGAAAGTCAAACATTTTATGGTCCGAACAACCCCATTCCATGGACCGGATCTTTTTATAGAACTCCTTCCGGTCCAGGTATGGCTCAAAGCCCTCATTGTGCCGTTTCTCCCCGTCCCTTTTTAATGTGACGAGGGGCTTCGGCAGTGCCTTCACAAAGCGGCGGGCCGCGTGGTACGGGACCTCCCTTTTATGGATTTGTTTGATCGACTCTAAGGCGACAGTCAATGGGGGGCGCGAAGGCACAAGGTAATACCCCATGACCAATCGCTTATCCTCCTCGGACAACGTCCCAACGTCCCGTCGCGCCGAATAATCAGGACAAAGGCCCGCGAGACCGTCCGTGTGATATTTGTTCCGCCACCTCCGCAGGGTCGCGTCAGACACGGGCCCCGTCTCCAGAAGGAGGCCGCTGTCGATCACCCCATTATTATAGTGCCCCGCGAACACCTCCGCTCTCAGGGCCGTCTGTTCCCAACGCTCCAGTACCGATTGTCTCAATAGAGCGGTCCGCCGCTCCTCTTCGCCGTATTGGTCAAGCGCGGACCGACCTTCCTGATTTTGGCTTTTTTCTTCTTCACCCCGTCCAGGCCACCCCGCGCACGCGGCCTGGACGTCTGTCGGCAGACGATCAAACTCATATCGGGCCTGATTACGACCCGTTTTTTTGTTTCTCGCAACTTGGTACGGCCAGGATTCTTTCCTGGCCCTCCCTCTTATCCACCGCCTTGTTTTCCCTGTCGCCGCGGCAATATCGCTTGCGAAAAACCCTATAGTTGACATAATTCCCCCGGAAGCTTTTTATTTATTCGAGCAGGAAGACCCGGCCATTGTCGTCCTCGGCCAAGCGCGTGTCCATATACGTCAGTTGGTCGATCGCTACCTTTAGGCTCCCATAGGTAACGCCCAGTCGCTTGGCCAATGTCCTGACCGCGTGGTGAGACCGTTCCGACTCCAAGAACCGGAGCACCAAGCGGGCGCGACTGGATTTGATAGCGCGTTTGCGCTTCATACCCGCGCCCCTTCGACCATGGCCTTTAATAGCCTTTCCAGGTGTTCTAAGTCGCTGACTTTACCCCGATCAATGAATTGGAGCAAAGGAAAGCACGCGGCCACCGCCCCAACGCCATAGTCCGTGTTCGCCCCGCCCTTAACTTTTTTTCCTTCTTTGTGTATCATGTACCTACCTCGTTTTTTCACCCGTCACGCCCTTCCTCCTGGTGGACGGGTGCTATTTTTTTTCCGGGGGTTGCTCGACCCCATACGTTTTTGCGACACTCTTTAGCGCGTGCTCCTCCGCCTGTTCTTCCGGCATCCCCTCGGCGACCAAGTACCTGGTCTCGTTTTCCCAGGCTTGGGCCATTTCTATTGTCCAGCTGGCAAAACGTTCACTATTTATCA
>CAZILS010000008.1:0-25107 GCA_964540145.1 uncultured archaeon
GAATGACGGCTACGCCACGCACGGGCTATTGGTCCCGCTGCGTGAGTTCGAAGCACTGGCTGAAATCGTCCTGAGCATCTGAGAGAGGAGGGCACGCCTATAGCCACCACAGCGTAGTTTGACTGGAAACTGTCAAGAACCATGTGAAAGGAGCACGTCATGACCCAACCCAAGAACGGACCCTTCGGCGCGCCCTCGCCGCGCCCCGGCCCTACCGCCAGTGGTGGGGATCGCCCGCCAGTCGTCACGCCCCCGGAACCCGTCCAGGTCCCGGTCGAGGCCGCCACCGGTGACAACACCGGCTCCGTCTCGCCCACGCCCGAACAGAAGAGGACCCGGTTCTGGCAAGATGCCGCGAAAAAGGCCGCACGAAGCGCGCACGAAACCGCAAAGCGCGCCGAGCAACTGGAGAACGAGGCAGACCAGCTCCGGCGGCGTGTGGCCGCTCTGGAAGCCTACCGGCCCGGCGTGCGCGGCTTCCGCCCCGGCCCGCTGCTGGCTGACCATGTCGATCCGGGCGACAACAGCGCGTTTGCTCGCCTGCGTCGCCGGGTCATCGCCGGCAACGTCGAATTGGACTGGCGCATCAGCCAACTTGAGGAACGCTTGCAGGAGTACCAGCAGGCAGACGAAGCCCAAACCGCCCGCATCCAGGCGATGGAGCAGGCGTTGGAGGAAATTGTCACCTGCGCCGGTGTTCACCAGTTGAATACCACCAGGAAACTGCACGAGACGTTCAGTTACCTGGCGAGCGTGGCCGCCGTTGGGTTGGCCGGGACCTATCCCGACGCGCCGCAGTCGCAGGAGGTGCCCGCGTGACCGGCATCATCTACTGCGAAACCCCTGGTTGCACCAACCGGGCGCTCGAAAACCAACACCTCTGCGCCGCGTGCCTGGCGACCATGACCATCGAGCACCTGCCACCACTCTCGCCGTCGCCCGCCGATGACGACACCAGACCGGTGGTCGCCAGCTCGCTCGAAGACCTGGAGCGCGACTACGTTGGGCACGCATTCAGCGCGGCCAATCGCCACGACCCCGCGCTTATCATCCGCGAGCAGCAGCGCACCATCCAGGATGCGCTACAGACCATCCAGGACCTGGAAGGCGAAGTGGCGACCTATCAACGCCGCCTGGAGCACGCCGAGGCCCGCATCGTCGGGCTGGAGGAGCAAAACGCGGGCCTGGACGAGCAGTTGCAGGCCTACATCAACGGGGCAGCGCTCTGCGAGCGCGACGCCCGCCGCGCCGAACAGCAAGACGGCGGACTCTTGGACAGAATCCGCCGCCTTATCACACGGTAGGTATCGTCCATCAGGGCAGGTGTTACCGGCACCTGCCCCTAGCGATTGAGGAGTTTGATATGACCCTCGAACCCACCGACCTGAGTATACCACGAGTCCAACGCGCCGACGCGCCGTTCCTGTACCCGGTTCCGGCAGGGCCGGACCTGCCCCTGCTGCCCGCGCCGCTCGTCCAGCGCATGAAGCAGCGGCTCATCCGTTGGGTGGCTGAGAACGCCACGCAACACCATCTTATCGAGGCCCGGCGCTTCTACACCGACGCGCCCGACCACGCCCCCTGCTGGCTGATCTGGTACGCAGACCGCGTCGAAATGGGTCGCCAGGGGTTCACCCGGACGCATCCGGTGGCGCAGCACGTGTCGCAGACGGAGTTCCACGCCATCATCCGCGCCGGGCTACGCCTGCAACGCGAACGGTACCGGGCCGCGCTGGAGAACGCCCTGATCGACCGCCTGGACGCCAGCGACGGCCTGCTGACGGTCCAGCACCCCGGCGTGTTCCGGGCCGACTTCTACAGTGCGGGCCAGCCGGTGTGCACGGTTGAGGCCAACGGGCACGTCTCGCTGATGGCCTACCGCCCGCCCGACGCGCGCGAGCAGGCCCCGGCGTGGCAGGAGCGCTACCTGACGCGCTTCCATAGCTTCGCCCAACTCGAACAGTGGGCGGCGCAGCAGATCGAGGCCGCGCGCCACCGCCGGGCGGAGAAGGCACGCTTCTTGCGCGACCTGGACATGCTGTTCAGTCTGCATGCGGACGACGAAATCTGGACGGGGCCGGGCAGCGGGACCTTCTGTATCCGCGCCGGTGGCGTCGGGGTGGCCCGCATCGACATGGACCGCGACTGGATTCGCGTGACCAACTCGCGCAACCGCAAACAGCCCATCACCTGGCGGCGCGTGTACGTGTTTCGTTCGGAAGGCAAGCGCTGGCTCAAGGGACTGCTGCGCTCCCGCGAGCGTCACCACAACACGCGGGTGCGCCGGGCAGCAGCCAGGATCGCGCGCGAGAAGGAGGTGTGCGAAGCGACAGTCTAGCTGCACGACCATCTGAAGCAGGCGGAGGGCGCTTCCCCGCAAGAGATTCGCCCTCTGCCTTAGCCAAAAGGCGATTCCTATGTTACCCATCCTGCCCCTGCCGGGGCAAGTGTTCATTCATGTGCGGCTGGGACGCTGCGCGGTGGCGCGACTGATCCAGGTCGCGCCGTATGAGTACCACATCCAGCGCGCGGCCAACTGGGAGGACCTGGAATCGGACGCGTGCGCGGCGGTCGAGGCGCAGGTCGGCGCGATTGTTGAGGACGGCATGTGCCACTGCCCGTCTGACTTGGCGGCGCGGGCGGTCTGGCCGGAGTCAGACGGCGAGTAGCGGTAGATCATCAACGCCTCCCCGGCCCCGTCCATCTGGAAATGTTTCCAGATACGCCCCTCGACGAGGGGCGTATTTCGTTTCCGTCACCATGTTACA
This sequence comes from uncultured archaeon, assembly GCA_964540145.1. GTDB lineage: Archaea > Iainarchaeota > Iainarchaeia > Iainarchaeales > CAZILS01 > CAZILS01. Next base: position 2,769 of record CAZILS010000008.1, read on the forward strand.
TTCCGCTCACGGATGACCGGCTGTTCTACTCCTCCCTTTGGCCGTGTTGTGTCGTATGATGTAAGCACAATTGAATACGCGAGCGGGGACGGCACAAGCCCCGGCAACGCTAACAGCGAGACACGCGGGAGACACCGCGACGACCCGAAGCCGCACGAAGGGTCCACCAACGCGCACCACCACCGTATCCAGCAGTCCTAACCAAGAGAAGGAGTACCACCATGATTGACCTGCTCGACGTATACCACCTTTCACCCGCTCAACTGCGCGCCATTCAGAACCTCAACCGGGCGATGATCGCGCGCACCGAAGCGCTCCAGCGCGAGCTGGAGAACGCCGCACGCGACGCCGGGCTGGACGACGACCTGGCGGTCGACTTCATCACGGGCGGCTTGCAGACGGCGCTCGATAACGCGCAACGGCTCGCCTACCGGCTGGCCACCCCGCGCGCGACGCAGCGCCTCCGCGACCGCGCCGACTTCTTCTACCAGAAGGCTCCCAGCGGCGTACCGACGCGCATCACGGTCGACCGCCCGGATCGCACGCGCGACTCGCGCACGTATGACCTGGCGCGGGTCAGCCCGGCCAGCCGCGCGCGCCTGCTGGCCTTCCTGCATTGGGAATGGCCGACGCGCCGCACCACGCCGCAGGGCTGGTTTGGCCTGAGCACCGCCCGATAGCAAAAGCCGCCCTGAGGGGGGCGGCTTCGCCGGCGGCGGGGACTCGTGAGCGAGCAACTCTTCGTCCCCGCCGCCCTATACAGGAGATGATACCATGTCTGACCAGACTTACCCCAAGAAATCCCGCAAGCTGGTGCTGGCCCTGCTCGACGCTGGCGACATCCCCTACGATAGCGTGACCTGCCATCGCGACGGCTCGATCACGCTGCGCCGCGAGTATTTCTACGGCGGCCAGCCGCTCAAAGAGCGGATCGTCACCGGCCTGGAGGCCGCCCACGCGACGGTTCTCCACGCGCGCGACATCGCCTGGGCCAAAGACCCGTATGTCGAGGTCCGCTTCGCTTTTGAACCGCGCGACGGGTAGCGCCCCGGCGCGCCACACGGGGGCCGGGCCGCGCGCCCGGCTCCCAACGGCATCTGGAAACCGTTTCCAGATGGCCGCGTCCCCAACCCGCCGATTTCCCCGCCCGCCACCATGTTACATTCCGCTCACGGATGACCGGCTCATCAGCTCCTCCCTTTGGCCATATTGTGTCGTATGATGTAAGCACAATTGAATACGCGAGCGGAGACGGCACAAGCCCCGGCAACGCTAACAGCGAGACACGCGGGAGACACCGCGACGACCCGAAGCCGAACGAAGGGTCCACCAACGCGCAAGAGAACGACCCTTTACCCTGGCCCGCGAGGGCCTACGACCTCAGGAGGTCACCATGTTGGACTTGCAGGAACGCCTTGAACTGCTCGAAGAAGCGCGCAAAGCGATCTACGAGGCCGCCGACTTGATCGAGCAGGCGGTTTGGAACACCGAGTTGGAGGCGTTCGCCGCCTCCTACGTCATTCCCGCGCTGAAAATGGCTGCCAGCCGGGATCATGAGTATTTGGGCAGCCAGCCTGCCAACATCGACGAGTTGATCGCGGGCATCACGGAAGACATGACGCGCGAGATTGACGAAGACGACGAGGCGTAGAAAAAGCCGCCCGGAGGGGCGGCTCAGACGGCGGCGGGGACAACGAGTTGCTCGCTCACACTCCCCGCCGCCCTATACAGGAGATGATACCATGAATTTCATCACGTTGACAGAGTCCGACCTGCGCGACCGACTGGACGACGCGGACATCCGCTGCGTATCGCTGACCGCGCACAAGGACGGCACCTGGACGCTCGAACACGCCTATCGGGGCGACGGCGCGCTGCTCCAGGGCTGGCTGGAGGGTCGCTTGCGCGAGATGGCGCACCTGCTCATCCTGGACAGCCGCGACGACCAGGGCGGCGACATACCGCGCGTCACGATCCGCATCGGGTTCCTGGCCGCGTTCGAACACGGCGACCGGGTGCGCGTCAACCACCACGTGCCGGGCTGGTGGCGCGGGCTGTACCGTCGCACCGGCGAGGTACGCGCCGTCCAGCGCGGCAACCCGCACGGCTACAAGGTCCGCTTCGAGGGGCTGGACCACGAGTTCTGGCTCGACCACACCTGGCTGGACGCAGCCGACTAAATCGACCGAATGGGGCCGGGCGCGCCGCCTGGCCCCCAACGTCATCTGGAAACGATTTCCAGATGCAGAAAGGACGACCCGATGGCACGCACCTACCGAATGAGGAAGACCGTCGACCTGACGGCGGCCCAGGCCGAGGTCCTGGACGAGATGATGCGCCAGGCCGACGAGCGCACCAGCGACGCGGCGGGCGTGAAGATTCGCCTGGGCACGCGGCGCTTTTTCCACATGCTACTCAAGAAGCACGCTGACGAGTTGGGCCTCGACTGGCCGGAGGACTACCCGACGCCGGGCGGTTGGCGCGGCGGACGCAAGGAGAAACGCGACGAGGAGGAAGACGATTTCTGAGTCAGACACCAGTAACAGTGCCCCGGCGAAAGCACACGGCTGCAAGGACGTACTTTCACCGGGGCATCTCCGGATACTGACATTAACACGCCCTCTTCAATCTGGCACAAGCTCGGTGTTGCGCTCAAAGAAATTCACAAACAGTCGGATCAACGTATACCGATTGGCGCGACGATCCGCCGTCAGCCACGGGAAACCTGTCAACAGGTCGTAGATATTCGTCAGGTGCTCGGCCACCACGCTCGGAGCAATGCACAGTTCGACCGCCACCTCGCGATTGCTCAAACCCTGGCTGACCAGATACACCACGTCCCGCTGGCGCGGGGTGAGACTGAGATAAAATCGGAGCACATCTGCGTCCTGGTTCATTGCCACCTCCGGTCATTTCCATTGAGCTTCACTCAGCACCTTACCGGAGGCCGCGCGCGATTTGAACAACACAGATGTACCGGCAACCCTACAGGTCTGTAGGCAAACTTGAGGCAGCACATGCGCATTGATACCGAAGTGGGCAGCGTTCTGGATGGACGCTATCAGGTCCTGGCCGAAGAAATGGCCGGATTCGCAAAGGCCCGGTCACAGCAATTGAGCGGACCGAATTCACGCGCGGCGCTTCAGGCGCTTGACCAGGAGCTTGAAAATGTGACCGCGCTCCTCGACATCTTCCTCGCCTCGGATGCCTTCACCATACCGCGCGAGATCGTGGGTCTGTTCCTCGACCTGGGGCGCTATTTCAGCATGCGGGGACTCTGGCACGAAAAGCTCACCTGGGGCCTCGCGTTGTTGTTCCGCGTCGAGTCTATCGGGCGACTCAATCTGGCAGCGATCTTCAACAATATCGGCACGACCTATGACGACCTGTCCGAGCACAAGCAGGCACTCCAATACTACGAACGGTGCCTCTCCATTATCGATGACATCGACGAGCATCATCCCCTGGTAGCACAGAGCTACTCCAATATCGGGGTGGCCTACTGGCGGATGGGGCAGGTAGACCGGGCGCTGGAATATGCCCGCCGTGCCCTTGACCTGGAACGCCAACGCGGGGACCGGCACGCCCAGGCCATGTCGCTGATGAATCTGGCCGGGATGCATTACGCTCAATGGAACCTCGCGGAGAGCCTGCAACTCGCGCAAGAAGCGCTGGCGCTGGCGCGCGAAACCGGCGATGTATACCTGCAGGCGGAATTCACCAGCATGCTGGCTCCCAATATGGTTGCCAATCTGATGTTCGATGAAGCCGTGCCGGTCTACGAAGAAGCGTTGAGGCTGCTGGCCGAGATTGAGGATGGCATCGGTCTCGCGCGAGCGCAGTACAATTTCGGGCTGCTGTGTCGCCTGTTGCGCCAACCCGACCGTGTGCGCACCCTGGCGCAGCGGGCTTTGATGACCTTTAAACGGTACGGTTTGCCGGAAGCCGAAAAAGCGCGCGAGTTGTTGGCCGCCCCGCGACTGTCCGATGACGGCAAATCATTCATCCCGTGATCGCACTTCTCCCTTTTGCTGATGCCACACTTCGGCCAGCGGCGCGTTGACAAACCAGCGTGTCATGGCATGCGTCGCGTAGCGAGGCTGGCCCGCCCCTGGACCAGGAATCACCTCGATCAGCGATGCGCGCACCAGGTCCGCGATGGCCGGATCGAACGCGCTTTCCTCCACCTGACTGACCCGCATCAACATCCCCCGCTGCGCCGACGTGCCAAACGTCGCCGCCCCCACCAGAACTTTCTGTGCCTCTCTGCTCAACTTCTCCCACAAACTGAAATAGATGAACCGGTAGAGTTGCTCCTCATCGGTGGCGCTCTCCAGCCGCGCCAACTCCGCGCCCAGCCCGATTCCCAGCAGGTATTGGCTGACAATGAGCTTGAGCGCCAGCGGCATGCCCCCGGTGACCGCGTGAATGCGGCGACCGAGTGCCGCATCATCACCGAGCACCGCCCCCGCGCCCCGATTCCGCGCCTCCAGCTCCACCAGCGCGACCGCGTCCGGCTCCGACAGCCCCCGCACAAACTGGTCGAACACAAACGGCTCGTCTACCAGGCGCTCGCGGCTGGTGATGAGCACTTTGCTGGGTGGCGATCCCGCCGCCGGGCTGACCAACGCGTGCAGGGCACGGGCCACGTCCCGCGCCGCCGCCAGCGTTTCCAGGTTGTCGAGCACAATCAGGCAGTCCCCCTGACGCACCGCCCCACGCAGACGCCGTTGCAGCATCTCCGGCGCGAGCGAAGCCAGACCCGAAAACCCCAACTGTTGAGCGAGATCGATCAGGATGCTGTGCAGGTTGATCGGCTGTTCGCCACGGGCACGAATCGCCACGCCAACGAACTCCTCCGACCGCGCGCCCGTCCAGGCCAGCCGCTCGAAGTGGCCTGCCGCCATCACCCGGCTGGCGACCTCGTAGGCCAGCGCCGTCTTGCCGATCCCGCCCAGCCCCGACACGACGACCACTGGCCTCGCCACCGGATCGCCGAGATGCGCCGCCAGTGCCGCCACCAGGTCATCCCGTCCGACCAGCCGGTCATAGGGACGCGGCGGCAGATTGGGCGGAAGACCGGCGCGCGCCAGCGCGGGGAAATACTCAGCCTGTTCCTCAACGCTCACATCCCGCCAGCCCAACAACCACAGCATCCCGTTCACCTCGGCAAGATCGTGGAACCCGTCCCGCCACGCCAGCGCCCCCAACAGTTGCAGCGCGACAACCCGGTCGGCGGGCTTGCGCCGGTCGTTTTCCCAGTGGCCGATGGCTTCATCGGAGTAGGGCAGGCCCAGCGTGCTCAGGTGATCGGCGAACGCGGCCTGAGTCTGAAACCCGGCGCGCAGACGCGCGGCCCGTAGCCGAGTGCCGAAAGTGGACTGGTCGTCGGTCATGGTTGCCTTGCCTTCGCGTGGTCAACAGGCAAGCGCATTATAGCAAAAATCCCCTGGAGGGGATTACTGCTGATCAGCCTGGCGATTGGCTTCGACAAGTTCCAGCGGTTGGGTGACCTGTTTCAATCCCCCGGAGGGGGTTACTGCTGATCAGCCTGACCATCACCAATGGTCCGGTAAGCGGTACCGAATTAGTTTCAATCCCCCGGAGGGGATTACTGCTGATCAGCCCTACGTTGAGATGGCTGCCGATCAGTGGCTCACCGCGTGTTTCAATCCCCCGGAGGGGATTGCTGCTGATCAGCCCTCCAGGCCAAGTCCCGACTCGTCGCACTTTCTACGTTACGTTTCAATCCCCCGGAGGGGATTACTGCTGATCAGCCCCGATGCGGATGGGCGCGAGTACGTTGAACCCGATATGTTTCAATCCCCCGGAGGGGATTACTGCTGATCAGCCGCCCTATGGGGTGGATCTGCACGTTGCACCTGAGCAAGTTTCAATCCCCCGGAGGGGATTACTGCTGATCAGCCTCGGCAGATGTCGTTACGTCGCTGTCCGTCGGACAGTGTGTTTCAATCCCCCGGAGGGGATTACTGCTGATCAGCCTGCTGACCGATTGGTCGCCGCTGATCGAAAATCAGCAAGTTTCAATCCCCCGGAGGGGATTACTGCTGATCAGCCCGAAGCGTTTTACCCCCCTGTTCCTGATTGCACTGATGGTTTCAATCCCCCGGAGGGGATTACTGCTGATCAGCCCTGGCTTTGACCATGATCGCTCTGCTGGCAATCCCGGTGTTTCAATCCCCCGGAGGGGATTACTGCTGATCAGCCACCTGGTGAGATTTCGGTTGTTACCCCGGTTGCAATGCAGGTGTTTCAATCCCCCGGAGGGGATTACTGCTGATCAGCCTGGATCGGTGCCGGAAGCGTGGAGATCCTCCCGTATCCCGCGTTTCAATCCCCCGGAGGGGATTACTGCTGATCAGCCTGAGTTACGAGAACGAAACGTGGTGGTCCAACAACCGCCACGTTTCAATCCCCCGGAGGGGATTACTGCTGATCAGCCCCGCTTGTTTGGGAAACCTAATAATAGGTTCAGCAAGGTTTCAATCCCCCGGAGGGGATTACTGCTGATCAGCCGGGTTACGTTAGAAGGGGAGGCGGCTAGCCTGCCCGTTGTGTTTCAATCCCCCGGAGGGGATTACTGCTGATCAGCCCCCGTCCCGGCAGGGTCGCACGTCCTCACGGGCAATAGCGTTTCAATCCCCCGGAGGGGATTACTGCTGATCAGCCTCCCCAGCGGGAGAAACCGCACGGCCACAGGTTTGTCCGTGTTTCAATCCCCCGGAGGGGATTACTGCTGATCAGCCACAGCCTGCGGCGCAATCGGTTGTTCTGAACTGATCGTGTTTCAATCCCCCGGAGGGGATTACTGCTGATCAGCCCCTGGTCGGCTGTAAGTGACACGTCCGGCGTTTATATGTTTCAATCCCCCGGAGGGGATTACTGCTGATCAGCCCCAGCTTCATCGCGGTGGGTGCGGCTCCTGTGGCGGCGGTGTTTCAATCCCCCGGAGGGGATTACTGCTGATCAGCCGAGTGGCAGAATGGACGGAGGAAACTAATGTCCAAGGTTTCAATCCCCCGGAGGGGATTACTGCTGATCAGCCCCTATATGAGCCAAGCAACCTCGGAAGCCGATTGGAATGTTTCAATCCCCCGGAGGGGATTACTGCTGATCAGCCCAGCCCGCAGTACCCTCGCTTCAGGCGTCGAATGTTTTTTGTTTCAATCCCCCGGAGGGGATTACTGCTGATCAGCCCGCTGCCGCTGGTGAGTCGTTTGTGGTGTCTGTCGATCGTTTCAATCCCCCGGAGGGGATTACTGCTGATCAGCCTCGTTGGTATTTTGTTCGCGTTTGTTTTGGTGGTGACTTCGTTTCAATCCCCCGGAGGGGATTACTGCTGATCAGCCCCTATTTTGCCCTGATATCAAAATCGGCGCAAATCGCCGCGAATCGCTCATTTTCACCCCATTCTGTCGCAGACGCGGGCTGCCCGGTTTAATAGCGCGAAATGGACAGATTCGACGCGACTCCGTGCCCTGGCGCGCCGTTCCGCCCCCCTGGTTGCTCACCCTATCGCGTCGAGACGCGCCCAGGCGCGTTTTGCGGGCACCATGCAAATCCGGGCGGTTTCTGTAACATACCTCCTTACACCCATTCTCGCCCCAAACCCGAAAACATCAGGGGAAAAACCCGAAAACATTCCCTTCTATCCGCCCTGGCACTATGCCATGCTGGAAACATCAACCGCTCAATCAGTTTCCGCAGGAGGAAACCATGCCTGATAAACCGCACCCCACCAAACCCAACTGGATGCTGGCCGGGTGTATGACCGTCAGCGTGATGGCCCTGGTGCTGATGTGCTGGCTGGCGACGCTGGGCTATATGACCACGCTCCGCATGGTCGGACTGTAGAGGAGGCGAGCCATGTACCAGCGACAACCTGCCGACTTCGGCCCGCTCGCGGATGCCTTCTACCAGATGTGGCCGGAAGCGCACGAGGCACCGCGCCGCTCAGAAGGCCGGATCGCCCTGGCCGGGCTGCCCGGTTCCGGCAAGAAGACCCTGATCAACAGCCTGTGGGGCTGGGAGGCGCTCACCGAGTTGCCAGACGAACCGGTCCACCGGCTGGGTCTGTTCACACTCGTCACGCTCCCGGAGGAAGCAGGCAACGGTGATGACCTGCTGTACGCCCTGGAGAGCGCCGACCTGGTGATCTACCTGCTCGATGGCGTGGCCGGCCCACAACCCGCCGACATCCGCTGGCTGGCCCGGTTGCGCGCCCTGCCCGCCACGCTGCTGATCGTGCTCAACAAGGCCGACCTGCTGGGCGGCACCATTGCGCCGGAGGTCCTGGCCGGGCTGCGCGACCAGCTCGCGCGCCCCGTGTTGCCGCTCAGTGCCAGCGATGGCCGGGCCGTGCATGACAGGTTTCTGCCCGCCGTGCTCAAAGCCTGCCCGCAACTGGCCGTCCCGCTCGCCGCCGAGATCACCGGCCTGCGCTGGCGGGTCGTGCAGCGGCTCATCCATGACAGCGCCGTGATGAGCGGGCTTTCCACCCTGGAGAACGGCGCGACGGTCGATATTCACGCGTTGCTCGATCTACAGCGCCGCCTGCTCCGCCAGATCGCCCAGGTCTACGGGTTCCGGGAAGACGACGATGCAACGCCCGGCCCCTGGACGTTGGTTCAGCGGGCCGTGCTGCACCAGCTCGCGCGCGTGATGCAAGACCTGGGTCCGCTGGGTCGCAGGCTGGCGGCGCTGCTCATCAGCGTGTCCGGGACATGGGCAGCCGGCCAGCAGGCCCAGGCGCACTATGACGGCGCACGGCCTGCGGCACGCCTGGCGACGCTCCTGCGCCGGAGTAAGCATCATGACGCCGGGCAAGACGGCACCTGACCCGCCCCCGGAGCGGCTGTTTTCGCCCGCTGCGCTGCGCCGGGCCTGGCGTCTGGTGCGGCGCAACGGGCCATCGCCCGGATCGGACGGCATTACGCCGAAAAAGTTCGACCAGCATCTGGAGGCCGAATTGGACCGCTTACGCCACGATATCCTGACCGGTCGCTATGTGCCGCGCCCTGTCAACCGGTTCTTCCTGACCCAATCGTCCGGCAAGCGCCGCCCGATCATGGTCTGGACAGTGCGGGACCGCGTCGCTCAGCGCGTGATTCACGATTACCTCACGCCAGTCCTGGAGCGCGTCTTCCTGGATTGTAGTTATGGCTTCCGGCCTGGGCGATCCGTGCCGGAAGCGGTCGCCGCCGTGATCGAGGCGCGTGATGCCAACCGGCGCTGGGTGGTGGATGCCGACATTGCGGACTGCTTCGACAGCATCCCGCCCGGCCTGCTGATGACTCAGGTACGCAGCGTGGTGCCGTCGCCCCTGGCCGTCCGGTTGATCGAGCAATGGCTGAACACAACGGTGAACAGGCAATCCCGCCAGCGGGCGGGCGTCTCGCAGGGCGGCGTGATCTCGCCCCATCTCGCCAATCTCTATCTGCACCGCTTCGACCAGATGGTGCTGGCGGCTTTGCCGGAAGCCCGGCTCGTGCGCTTCGCCGATGATTTTGTCATCCTCTGCCGCCGCAAACGAGAGGCGCATTGGGCGTTGTCGGTTGCACGGCGCTCGCTGGGCAACCTGCGGCTCCGGCTGAACAGCCACAAGACACGCGTGGTGCACTTCGACCAGGGCTTTTCGTTCCTGGGCGTGACTTTTCGGGCCAACCGGGTGCGCACCGGTTCCGGCAGCCAGCTATGAAAGGAGAATAACCGATGTCTGTTGTCTACGTGCGTGAACAAGGCGCGGTGGTCCGCAAGAACGGTGAGAAATTGCGGGTCACGCAGCGCCAGGACGAGCTATTCACCATCCCGCTTGCCAACCTGGAACAGATGATCCTGCTGGGCAATGTCCAGATCACGACGCCCGCCGCCACACTCCTGATGCGGATGGGGGTGGACGTGGTGTTTATGAGCACGCGCGGGCGCTACCGGGGGCGGCTGATGATGCTGGGATCGCGCTTCGCCAGACTGCGCCACCAGCAACTTCACATGGTGGACGACGAGGCGCATGTGCTGCACCTTGCCGGGCAGATCGTGGTGGGGAAAATCAACAACCAGCGCGTCGTGCTCCAGCGCCGAACCGATCCGGACAGCCGTATGCGGGGCGCATTGAGCGGCATGGCCGATATGCTACACGCCGCCGAACGCGCCCGGACACTCGACCAGTTGCGCGGCTATGAGGGACGCGCCGCCGCTTACTACTTCGACGGCGTGCGCACCTTCTTCCCGCCGGAGTGGGGTTTCTCCCAGCGTGCCTACCACCCGCCCCCCGACCCAGCCAACGCGCTGCTGAGCTTTGCCTACACGCTGCTGCTGAAGGACATCGAAGCCAAGATACAACTCGTTGGCCTGGACCCGTACCTGGGCTTTTTCCACGCCCTCGGCTACGACCGCCCGGCCCTGGCGCTCGACATCATGGAGGAGTTTCGCCCATCGGTGGCCGACATCACGGTGTTGGCCCTGGTCGTCGGGGACCATATCACGCTGGACGACTTTGAGACGACCAATGACCCGGCGCTGCCGGTCCGTATGACGCCCATCGCCATCGAAACGCTCATCTCCGCCTACGAAACCCGCCTGGAAGATCAGATATTTCACCCGCTGGCCAATGGCCAGACCAACTACCGCCGCGCCATCGAACTGCAGGTGCGGCAAATGGCGCGCATCGTCCGAGGGGAAGCGCGCGACTATCAACCCCTGCTCATGCGATAGGAGGCACCATGTCACGCTGGATTGTGGTGGGACGGGGCGGGATACTGGATGCTGCCCACGTGGTAGCCATTGCCCGCGCCCGGTCCGCCCCGGTGAAACGCCTGTTGGAAGCCGCCGGGCCAGCCCGCGTCATCAACCTGACCTATGGCTATCCCCGGCAATCGGTGGTGCTGCTGGATAACGGCTTTCTGGCCGTCGTCACGCTCTCGGTCGAGGACCTGGCACGCCACCTGCAACTCGAGGAGGAACCGGATGAGCCACCCTGCTAAGACCCGCTTGATTATCTTCGCCGACGGCGCGATCTCGCCTGATCGGGCTGGCGCGGGCATCGTGGCGCGGAATGCGGACGGTCACGTGATTCTGCTTGCCAACCAGATTCTGCCACCGCTGACCTGCCAGGAGGCTGAGTACGCTGGCCTGGTCCTGGCCCTGGAGGTTGCCGCGCAGCTGAACGCCCAGGCCGTCGAAATCCGGCTGGACAGCGAAGTCGTGGTCAACCAGATGATCGGGCGCTTCGCCGTCAACAGCGCCACACTCAAACCCTGGCACCGCAAGGCGTGCGAGCTGGCACGGTCAGTTCGCCGTCTCAGTTATACACATATTCCGCGCCGGAAAAATGGCATCGCCCACGCACTGGCGGCGGAGGCGGTCGCCGGGCGGCGCTGGACCACGCGGGGCGCACCATGTTCTGGGTAGTGTGTTACGACATCCCCGATAATCGGCGGCGTCGCCAGGTGCAGAAAATCATGGAAGGGGCAGGGCGGCGCGCGCAATACAGCGTCTTTGAATGCGAGCTTGACCTGAGCCGGTTGGACCGGCTGGTGGACCAGCTTCGCCGCGTCATCGACGAGGAAGAAGACGACGTGCGTTTCTACCCGCTCAATGCGGCGGACCTCAAGCGCGTCATCACGCTGGGCTGCGCCACCCTGACCCGCTCCCGCTCGCATTATGTCGTCTGATAGAAGTATGGGCCGACTGGATACATGCTACGTCGGCCCATTCAATTCCTGCGAATGTGTTTTCCCCGAAACTCACAACACGCGCATGTATTCCTTGCGCGCAGGCACACGTTGATACAGTTCCGAACGCACGTATTCACGGTGGCGCTCGCCGAGGCGGTAGAGAATGACCCCAGGCCCCAACATGAAAACCTGTAGATCGGGCCGTCGTGTGCCTTGCGTGTAAGCTTCCAGCCCTACCTGCACGGCATTCAAGACATCCTGCCACTCGTCAGGCGCATCAGGGTCCAGCCCATAAGCTGCCTGATATTGTTCGCGGTAGTAGTTGATCTGCATGGGGCCACGCACCAACAGCAAGCGGAGCTTAAAATCGAGAGTGTCTGATGTGAAAAAGTGAGCGGCGATCTCCGCCAGGAAATGATCGCCCGGATACGGCTGGGCCAATTGTAGGCCAAGTTGCACCGGTGAATGCCATTCCAGCGTATCACCAGCTTGCCCCACGAGATATGTCATGCAATAGCGAGTCGGGCGCAGCGGCAACCCGACAAGATCAACACGTTGATCTCCCACCATCAAATAGGGCCTGAGCACGCCCCGAATCCCCTCGGCAGCTTGAGAAAACGTCACGTCCCGGCGTCCAAGCAGGCCCTGCTCGATCACCGCGCTAGCGTGAAGGCGCGTTATTTCGGGCAGTGCCGCGATCAATTTCTCAAAAGCAACATCTTCCCCTTCGTTGTGGAAAATGGCATTAACCTTTTTGAGCCGCAGCGGCAACTCAGTCGCGCGGTAGACATATGGGATCACAGGGATGTTCTGATCAAGGGCCTCGTCAATCTCGATTCTCACCCATTCTGATGTCACTGAGTCGGGTGAAATCACGGCGATCATGGCGTCACTGGCACAGACCGAGGTTTTGATTGCTTCTTGCCAGTTGCTCCCCGGTTTGATATCGCTCTTATCCATCCACACGCGGAAATTGCGCCGGCGAATCCTATCACTCAAGTGCTGCACAAAATCCAGATCACGCCGCGAATAGCTGATAAAGACCTGGGACACGGTGCCTTCTCCTCTCAGGACCTGGTTGATTGAAATCGGCGCGTTACAGCCCAGCGGATGCCAGACCATAATCAATGTGCTTTCTTGTGAAGGAAATCAGTGCGCCTCGCCTTCCGGCTTCACGGAACTCCGCGCACGCAGAAAACGACTGTCCAGGAAAACCATCGACATTTCTCTGGAAGAAAAATCAGGCTCACCCTCAGCGTCTCGTTTGGTTGCCTGATAGCTTAAGCGACAACCATATGCAAACCCTGCGACAGTCAACCCGACACTCATAGCCTTCGTTCCCGCAGTTACATCAATTACAATTTGCTTCATCTGTACATCGTTCTGCGCCAAAAGTTCCAATTGTTTTGAAACAGCCTTAAAGCTATCCTCTGCACTGGCTGGATCAACAACGCTAAGCAAAGTGATCTGTGGGGTCACGTCAAATGCTTGTTGGTCCAACCAATTGATCAATCTCTTGTAAGCCACTAATACTCCTCCATCCCGATCTGCTTCTTGTTTCGTGACCCTAACCTGCCCTCGTTCGTCGCTTACAAGAATTGCCACAAGAAACAATTCCTGGAGATGAGGGTGATGATACTCAATCAGGCGCGTGATGTTGTCAAGGTTAGTTTGCCCGTTCGGATAGGCTCTAAATGGGCTTAATGCTGTGATGACCCAGGGCAATTGCGGAACACTTGAATGCTCTGAGACCGCCAACTGAGCGCTGGCATTGCTCCAATAAACTGTCACTCCCAATCCTGCCAGCCCCAACAATGCAACACAAACAACGACCCCGCCAACAACTGGTGAGATCGGCAAGACGTTCATAGCAAAATCAGATATGAGATTGCCCAATACCCCTACAAACAATGCGCCCACAAAAAACGTCCATAAAAGGGAACGTGGGGGATTGTTTTGTAAGTGCAGCAACGCCAATGCAAACTGGCTGGGTTTAAGTTGGCCTAGTCGGTCGCTAGTCATGTGTTTTCACCCGGCGTTCTCTTCTATCCCAATAGATGTACGGCAGCCCAGCAGTATCATCGACCGCATAGGGTAGCACCAACTGGGGACCACCACTCCTCGGCGGACGCTTATTGCTCATGAACCATTCGTAATTTTTTCCGGCTGGATCGCGTTGCGGGTGTGGTCTTGGATAATGTACTGATAACTGTTCGGAGTCTTCCACCAGGGCACAGAAATCTGAGATATTATCCAGTTCCCAAAAGTTCTGTGCGTCAGGTTGTGTCGGGCCGTAGAGTTGGAAAAAGGCTCGCATGAAGCGTGTTTTCAATGAAACAATCAGTTCATCGGGCGCAACAACAAGACCGTCTTCCTCGACTTTACCCAGAGTAGAAAGTTCTGTGTAACGTGTTCCTAAGTCGATCAAGGCCAATTCGGTTACTTGAATCGCAACGCTACCGAAACCCAGTGGCTTGCCATACCCAATGCGATGATAGCCCTGGAAACCATCAAAGAACAACTCCAAAGCCCAAAGTAGGGCCCCCAGTTCGACCGGCTGCAGATTTTCAAACTCGACCGTGAAGGTATATTCAGTACCAACCGGATGCGCGCCTACAATGCTGCGATTTTGGTTTGAGTTCTGCGCCCGGGGAGGCATAAATGCCTCTGCTTCATCAAATCCCGAATGGTGCCGGTACACTTTACGACCACGCAAACGGACTCCAGGATTGCTGTAACGCAAGGTCTCATCAGAAAGACTGACATTGGGAGCAATATGACCCGGGAGATCGACATAAAAACGTGTCGTGGTTGGTTTGGGGGCTGATAGGATCGAAAGGTCGCCATTAAGCGGCGGCGACTCAGGCATGTCGCTTATATCAGCGTGTGAGAACCGCACACGACCCCGGTAGGCAACTGGCCGGTCATCATCCAGCGCATCTGCATCCTGGTGCACCCATCCGAACAAACGATCAGCGGGAGAAAGCTGGTAAAAATCCGTTGAGGGCAGCACATGCCCAAATCCGGCATCACCCATAATCTGGAAAAAACTGCGGCGCTCCAGCACGCGTGGGATAGATACTGGTGCGAGATATTGAACCTCGCCCCGCTCAGTAAGCTTTACATATACTGGAAAAAGATGATCCGCAGAGCGAATCAAAGGATTATCCAATGTCAACAATTCTTCGACTTCAGGATTCGTGTGATAGCGGCTAAGTTCTTCTCGGGGAGTCTCACGCTCCTTATGGTATTGGCGCATTGACCTGATCGCCTCGTTGTACCGCGCTATTTCAAAATCAGGTATAGACCGAATGTCAGCCCGTGTCTCAAAGAAGAAGCGCTCATCGTGTTTGCGATTGATGTTTTTCCCTGTAATGCACAGAATCCCAGGCGCTATTTTCCAGCCGGACTGTTCTGCCACGCGCTCCATTTCATCCCGATCATTTTCCAGCCCCAGCTTTTTCACTTCCCAATAGGTGAATCTGACTCTTCCTCTGCGATCCCGATAATCCTCCTTGGAAATCAATGCAAAACATAAGCTGCCATGTTCCAGCCCTATAAGATCAACGGGGGGGCGTTCGGAATTTGGATGCGTATAGCGAGGCACCCAGGCAGCATACAGTGGCCCGTCTGGATAATCATTCCGTCCAGTTGAACTGGTCCCCGTCATCAATCTCACGCACCATTCTTGCTCTTTAGCGTCGAAAAAGACTCCGCCCGGAATGAGGCCGCGTGCCACATTAGGGTCTTCCCGAAAATGCAACGTCTGGTCCTCAAAGATACTCCAGGTAGAGTTAGTCACGGCCTCGTATACGCTCCGAACAGCGCCGCGCAGCGACGATGCGGGGATTATTCTTTCCCCCTCCACCTGGAAGAACCGGTACGTCTTATGGTCGTTCTCTCCCGGCTGTATGCCGTCCGAGTCACTCACAAACACGGGCGACACCGCCGTCATGCGGCACGTGATGCGCCCGCTCAAACCGGTGTAACGGTCATGGGGCGGAGGGGGACAGCGCCACAATAAGCGCAGTTCCGGCTCGACAGGCTCCGGGTCTGGACGTGACAAAGGCCGCACAAAATTGTAAGGATTCAAGAACCGGGCCATTGGCGCTACTCCTCCTCTGCTGTCGTTTCAGCAATCTTCAACGCATAAGTCCAGACTACCGCCACTGAGAGATCGTCCGGATTCCGCAGCACCCAGGCCAACACTTCTACGCGGTCCTCTGGTTCTGGGTCAAGTACGGGGTAGGATAGCCGGCCTTCACGTGATGCATGACCGACACGGTTTTCCTGCCAAAGGGTCTTCTCACCGCGATATATTCCCCACAACAAAGCCCGTTGTGGATTTTTGTCGGCTTTCAGCTCGGTAGCCTCGGTTTCGTGCCAGAAATCGAAAGGTTCGACCGCCTCTGGCAGTGACGGGTATTTGACGCCAATATACCGCCAGAAGGCGCGGTTTTCGTCTCGCCGCCAGGTCAGGTCGCCACCTGGCCCAAATATATGCAGACGTAGCGCGTCTGGCAGCAGCGTGTCGAATTGGTCCCGCCACCCAATCAGAACGCCCCGGCCCAGACTGTCCATTATCACATAGGGCATATCACTAGCTTGCCACCCGGCCAGGAAATCAGCCGTGTCCAACTCATCCACCGAATAGTTTCCACCAATTAAAATCAGTTTGTCAGGTGTATAAGAGGTCATCGAGATCGATCTCCCTGGGATACAATTCATAGACCGGAAGCCCATCGCCTCGTGAGCGCCAGTAATAATCCGTGTCTTGTTTGTATGCCACGCGCGGATCAATATTAAAGCTTCGCACGCGCTCCAACCATGCGCGCCCCCACTCCTTGAAGCAACTATAGGGGATGTTGTCCCACCCCCGAAATGTCACGGTACGGAAGAAACCATCCGACTCGCTCTGCGGGGCCTCTGGCACCGGAAAAGCCTCTTCATAGGTCCGCCCAATGGTGAGTGTCACTTCGTCCAGCGTGACCTGGCCGAACCCCTTTGCTCCACCAAACCCTACCGGGACGCGTCCATCGATCACATCTTTGAGCGTAAATAACAACCAACCCAGTTCCCAGGAGTGGGGCGCTTCTAGGTACAGCCGTCCGGCAAATCGAGGCTGCCACAATACCAGTGCATCGAACTTCAATCCTTCTGCCCCGCCACCGGTGAACCTGTCAATCGCCAGGAAATCCAATGGTTTCCACACGCCTCGGCCATACAGAATCAAATCCTCCACAACCAGACGGCTGCCATAATACGTGTTACCAAACAACCGATCGGCCAGATCGAAGAACCGGACTATCTGGGGAGGTCTTTTTTCTTCTGATGACAATTTGCGTGACCAACGTATCCGCGAAACGCTGGCCTCTAAATCTGGCGGTGGTTCGTTTTTATCCCGCCGTATCGCCAGCGGGTTCGATGCCGGGCAGCGCCTCAGGAAGTCTTCTCCGCTCACACTATCCAGATTCGCGAGTGTGCGGGCTATACGCTCCGCTTGGCTCCGCAGCACACCTCTTAGCGAAGACCCCGGCAAAACGCCATCCATTGAGACATGCCCAAAGCCGATCGCATCCGCACGTGAGGCGTCATTTGCCAGAAAAAAGCCTCGCGACTGCAAATCAAACGTTATTTCCACCCAACTCTGGACATTGCCGGACGCCGGTTGGTAGGTGGCATGAAAGCTCCGCTGAGGAGGAAGGAGCTTGTGCCGGACTCTGTCCGGCAGGGAGTCGTCTAGCAACTCTTCACTGCGCAGCAGGAGCATCAGATCGTCCACGCTATTGCTTAGGTCAAGCTTCCAGGTATCGATTTCTCGAATGTGGAGTGCGCCCAGGCCGCGGCTGCTGCGCCCTCCCAGTTGAATGCGGCCTTGCTCCCATTCATCTAACACCAGAGCCAATAGCGCCTCATCCATTTTGTGGTTTTCGTCGTCGATCTCAAGCTCCATCTCTATGACGAATGGTACGCCCGGGGGGACCGTTTCCAGATCGAATTTCGCACGCGCGGCCCGGCTCGCGGCTCCGGTCACTCGATCAATTCCTACCCCATCCCGGATGTGTGTGTCCTCGAAGTCAAGCACTGCATCATCAACAATCAGGCGAGAGGCCCTGGCCGTATCGCCAGGAAAAACGTCACCCATCAGGTGACACACCACACATCCACAGACCTTATCGAGGGGATTTTCTGGATCGAGCGCATCACAGACTACCTTTTTCCCTGCGCCAGTCATGGCTGGTGCAATGCGAGTCAGATGAGCACGCAGTGCGCCAGCAATTCCGCTACCAGGCACACTGAGCGTGCCATCGTCACGACGCCGGAACAGCGTATGATCACTCTCGTCAGACATCCCCGCCCCTATATGCATCGCCGTTCGGGTTTCAACTGACAGGCGAACAAAAATAACTGCACGCTGTGGCTTTTCATCTGTCATGAGCTATGTCCTTCTCCTCGGGCTGGCTGAGATTTAGGATTTCTTCTGCCAGCATGACAAGACCACGTTGCCAGTGGTCGGGATATGTCCGGTTTAACCGTCTGAGCAGCGTGACAACATGTTCAACGACCTTGGGGTTGAAACGATTCTCCTTGGAACGATTGTTAAGATAGCTCGTGGAAAGACGATAAGGCTCCTGTCCGGCTTCAGGGGGCTCGCCCAATGCTTGCAGATATTGCTCGGCCTCGTCCGGATCGGCGGGGCGGCGTTCAATCAAACAGCGCGCTAGCGTGCGATAGAGAGTGATGAAGCGTCCTTTCTCGTCCAGGAATAGCTGGCGCTCCAGGTCTTCATCAAGCAAGTCACGCCACTCGACAAGAAACTCTGCGCGTGTGTTACCGGTTGCGGGGCGAGACTGCGCTAAAGTCTCGGGCAACCTGATGGGAGCGGCGAACTCGGCTTGTAATGACATCGTGTGCCAGGGATGGTTGAACACGATCCGACCAAACCCCTCGTTACGGCGCAGGCCGATCCCCCGGCGTTCCAGGTCCGCGAAATGCTCCAGTCGCCCCAATGGATCGAAGCCCACCTCAAAACGCACCCCCGAACCTGCCATCAACGCTCTGTCGCGCCAGCGAGGGAGACCGGACAGTGTGTCGAAGCCTTCCACCAACCGGGAGCGCACCACGCTATCAGCGATCTGAAATTCGTCCTTGTTCAGTCTCAACTCGTCTGCCAACCAGCTTGCTTCAAAACGCTGAATGGCACGCCCCCAATGATCCAGCAAGATAGTGTCGCTTACCAACGTGACGACCAGTTGTCGAGGTGGGAGCAGCCCCAAGCGGGCAGCCAATGGCATCTGCGTCCAGAGCGGCGGATCGTCGTCCGGAAGTGGCTCGATCCACGCGGTACATGCGCCGTAGCCCCGTCGGCGGCCTTTGCCCACCGCCAGTTCAAACGGTTGCTCCAGGTTTGCGCGCAGCAACGCAGATAATTCCGGCCACATTACATCCTCTTGGAGCGTGATTTCTCCCACAAAGTAACTGCCACGCGGGATGGCATCGTAGGCGAAAAGATTGCCATCGTCGGCGCGCTTGGATTCCGGGTCAACCTGAACATGCATGCGCGTTGTGCGTTGGAAGGCATTCGGGCGCAATGTTGCCGTCCAGCCGTCTTGTAGCCCGGCATAGGCCTGGTAATTGCGACAGTCTCTCAGGTTTTTGAGAGAAGGCAATATCAGCGTGTTGCCGAGAATCCCGTCCGCGCATTTCACGATGCCCAACGGCAGCATATCTACGACGTGCCCGGCTTGGCCGGTGTCGTCCGGTTCCCACAACAGCAGATCATTGAACCAGACTCCACCCAGAACAAAGAGCCGTAAAAACGTCTCTAAACCGGCATCATCCAGCCGGGCAGGATTGACACGCTTAGCCAGCGCACCGCGCAAGGTCTGGCCGGGAATACGCACGCGCGTCTCGTAAACATTGCCGGATTCGGGTCTCTGCGCCACAACCAGCGGGTTGTCTGCGCGCAAAAACAGCCGGTACCGGCGCGCTGTCTCGTCACGATCCGCCTGAGGATTGAACACTTCAGAACGGCGAGGAAGCTCCAACTTCGCTGGTCTGGCTTCCCGACGACGGCGCTCAAAGGCCGTGAGCAACTCGGCTTGCAGGCCCAGATCATCAAGCGCAATGCGGCATTTGCCCGCCCCCCTGCGTCTGCGTGATCCCAGCCGGCGAATATAGCGCGCGGCGACTACCAGCCATTCGACCGCTTCCTGGTCTGTCAATTCCTGCGTGGGCCAGCTTCCTTCAATCGTGAACCCAAACACCAATGCTCTTGATCCCATCTCGCGCTGGTAGAGTTTGCCGCGCTCCGCGCTGCGGGTCGCGGGTTGAACCCGTACCCCTGTGACAATGTGGGCGTGATCATCACCGGGTTCCAGGCGGGGAAGCTGCTCGTCATCTACGGGCCGCGCTTCACTGAACTGCCAGACACTCTCTATCTCCGCGCTGCCCAGGATCATGCCTGGAAAGTCTTTACCGTAGCCAGAATGCGTCCTCAGATCGTGCAGCGCATCGCGGAAGAGACCTTTGAGCGTCGCGCCGCTGATGATCGGGATGCCGTCCGGATCGCGCTGGATGGCTGCGTCTGCCCGGACACCCAGGCCGTGCCCGGCCCCCACATGCCAGTCGCTCTTGAATTCCAGCCGGAAACGGAGTTGTATCGTCATTTATCCCTCACCTCCCGACGCATAGTGCTCAAGTTTTCTTGCCTGATCGTGCGCAAAATCCCAATGATTGAGGAGTTCCAGCACCCCCTGATCGCCACGCTCATCGAGAGCCTGGCTCAATAACTGGTAACGGTCGCGCGAAAGCTGCCTGACACGCTGCAATAACCCGTCCGGCGATTGGGCGCGTTCCAATTGGGCGCGTAACTGTTCCAGCGTGCGAGAAGGGACGTTGCGGAGGGCATAGCGCCATCTCAGCAACCATTCCGTTTCTTCTGGAAACAGGATCAGAGGGTCGCGCCGCTGTCCATGAGACGCGATCTGCCCCCCCGTGATGAGATCGACTGCCAGCATGGAGCGTGCTTCCTGCTTGGAGCGCTCTTTAACCCGCTCCAGCAATTGCTCACCGTGTTGGTGGGCCAACTTGTAGGGATACTTGGCCTTGCAGATCACTACGGCGACGCCAATCGTGGCAGGGGGAGGCTGATCGGGATTCGCGCTGTCAATCAGCTTGCCCTTCGCGTGGAGGCCTTCCACCACCGGTCCCAGCAGCGCTTCATACGCAGCGCAGAACCGCGCAGCAACATCGTAAGCCCACAGCGCAGGCATCAGCACGAACAGATCATCCCCACCCATGATCAACGGCAGACAGGGCATTTGAGTTCGGTCCCAACTCGGATGTTGATCGGCCAACATACCCTCCACCGCTTCGGCCAACGCCTGAGTGGTGGCTGCGGGTAGCTCATCCGAAAGCAGGGTGTATGTCGCGGGGTCCTGGCAGGAGCCGAATAACTTCCCCATGTGATTGCCATCGGCCAGCAGGTAAGCCACATAATTCCGGGGATCCCAGGCATACGTTTCAGCTTCGGTGGCATTCTCCGGCAGGCCAATTTGGGCAACAGCCTGCAACCGCGCGATGTCACTACGTAAATCCGCGAACAGTCCGAAATAGTTCTCTTCGGCCTTGCGATGGCACAAATCACAGACATACCGTCCCGGTTCGCCTGCGTAGATCACCTCATAGCGCGTTGCCAGGGCCGTACCGCATGAGGCACATAACGCCTGTTGTGGCAAATGCCAGACCGGTTCTGGCGGACGACCTCCAACCTTGGCCTTGCGCAGTTCTTCATTACCCGCGCCAATACCCGATGCAGGATCGGACTCATCATATTCGACGATGGCTGTCGTGATCGTGCCCCCAACCTGTGCCTCGAAGCTGCGCACCAGTTCAATTCGGGCGCATTCTGCATCCTCTCGCGAAGCGAACACCAGCCGGAAACTGCCCCCGGCACTGGTTAACACATCCACCGGTGGAGTGTTTCGCAAAATCCCGCCAATATCCTCGCAGAACTTCTTCAGAAGGTAGCTCGCACCAACAACCTCTCTTCGCCGCGCGGACCGGAATACAAAATCCTGAATTTTGTCTGCCTCGGCAACTAGCAAAAATTGTTCAGTCATGCAATTCATCCTTACTCGGAACTATCACATGAGCGTATGTATTATGGTACACATCAAGGACTGATGCAAGTGAGGTGAACGGCAGCAAAAATCGCGTGATCTTTAAGAATCCCTCGCGATTTTCATTGAACGACACAGCCCCGAAGGGGATTACTGCCTCTCCGACGCAAGAGTGCCGTGAGAGATCAGGGGAGGGCTAGTCGTGTTTCAGTCCCCCGAAGGGGATTACTGCCTCTCCGACCCTGCCGGGTCCAGCGGTCGCTGGATGCGTGTGGCACGTTTCAATCCCCCGAAGGGGATTACTGCCTCTCCGACCTCGCACCCATCGTCAGCGGACGGTGGCAGATCGAACTGGTTTCAATCCCCCGAAGGGGATTACTGCCTCTCCGACCATTCTGGGTTGTTGCCGAATTAGCTGGGGATGATAACTCGTTTCAATCCCCCGAAGGGGATTACTGCCTCTCCGACTAGTACATCAGGGCGCAAAAAAGGCGAGGGATCGGGTAGAATAGGCAACCTCAA
>CAZILS010000009.1:0-15251 GCA_964540145.1 uncultured archaeon
CTTTGCTCAGTAATTTTTCGTGACGAGTTGTCCAATCGCCTTGACACATTCCGTCATACGTCCCTTCAATTGACAGCCAGTCGGTTATAATGGTTCTTGTCGGTTCATCATCATAGTAATACAGCTGATTTATCTCGAATCCATTCGGTGCCCATAACCCGGTGTCAATGGTTAAAACCTCGTAGTTTCCGATTCGTACTTCGGCATAAACAATTAGCTTCATTCCAGGCCGCGCATTCACCGTGTATGAATGTATTTGACCATCGCCAGTGAACACGCTTTCAATGCTTTCACCACACTCCAACGCAATTGGCGCTTGTGCCAAGGTGGTCCCAACCGAGTCATGTGGAAAAAACGGATACAAGACGAAAATCAAAATCATCGTAGATATCATGACCCTGATGGTTGATTTGAATTGGTGGATTGCGTTCATGTTGATCCTCCGAACAAGGGACTAATTGTCGGCCATTATTTGGGGCATTCATTAGAAACTGTCACGTAGAGATCCCAGACCCAGCCAACAGACGAATCGTCCCCGTATTCAATCTGGTACCATATTCGTCCCGACTCAGTCGTATCATCCAGCACCATCACTTGGGCACCGGGCATAACTGAGTCAATTGGAGACAAACGGTTATTGGGTCGACTATAAACCACAAACAGAGAACGAGAACTCGTAGTTGTTATAGTCCCAGAGCAAGGATAAGTCCCAGAGACTAGAAATGGGGTGTTTGTGCTGGTGGGGTATGGTGTCGGTTGTTGCGGTGTTTCGATCGAGTCGTTTGGTCCAGTGGTTACTGTGCTTGTCGCTTCGGCTGGTGTGTACATTGGGGACGGAGTAGATGTCAAATCAACGTACCCTCCAGGATCAACCACCAAACCCGAGTTTCGAATGCATCCCATGTAGATCGAATAGAAACCCGCTGCGACGTCGGGAGCATGTAACTCGATCCGATACTCACCGCGCTCAGACAATCGCGCAGTCTGCAATACGGGGGCCTCGCTTCGCTGCGCATAAGCCAGTACTCTGTCGCCTGGAGAATAAACCGCGATGCTGAATTCGAGATAGTCCCCCTTCGCCTCACCAGCCACATTCAAGACTTCGTCAACATCCATTTCGATCAAATACACCTTGGCCTCACCCTGGCCTGAGAACTCACCTTCCCCTTGAAAACCGCATTCAACGGCGATGGGCGTCGGTGTCGGGGTGTTGGTTGGTGTATCTGTCGGGCGAGTCGTTGGGGTCGCCGTCAGCGTAGCGGTTGGTGTGGCTGTTTCTGTCAGGCTGGGTGTGATTGTCGGCGTGGCTGTTTCAGTTGGGCTGGAGGTGATCGTTGGCATGCGAGTTGCGGTCGAAGAGGGGGCAACCGTTGGCTCAGTCGTATCCGTCGGCTCGGCTGTGAAGGTAGGTGGCGGTAATGGCGTGGAATCTTCGATTATGGCCGTGCTTTCGGTAGGCGCGTCAATGGCTCCCACCGCTACAGGGTCGTTTTCTGAGTCCTTGCCGTTCAACACATCACCCAACGTGAAGATTCCCGTCAAAAAGGTGAAAATCGCCAACAGGGACGCTATCAAGCCGATTGCCCACACAATGCGTTTCAAGAGGCGGCGATCCGCAAAAGGAAAGCGTGTCAGGGAGCCTCGGATGAAGTTAATCAACTCCCCCATGTCACGATCAAAGTCCGGATCGTCACGTACCATCAGAGCATTCAGATCGGGCAGTTCCTGGAGGGTGGCCGGTAAATCGGCCTTTGCAGGCATGGAAGCATTCTTGACACGGACTGGCACTACGGTCACGTTCGGGTTTCGTAATCCTGTTTCGACCTCAACTCTGACCGGATCGTCCTCATCAAAAAGGCGTTTGTGACCACGAGAATCGGTTATGTTTGCCCAATGTGGACCAATGATGACCAGCATCACCTCGCAGGACGAGGCCGCAGCGGTCATTGTTCGCCGGAAATTTGTTCCTGGTGGAATGGTATATAGATCGCGGAAAACCTGCCGCCGTCCAAACGCTTGGACTAGACGCTCATAAATGCGTCCAGTGATAGTTTCACTGTCGGCACGTCGATATGAGATGAAAATTCGCGCCATATCACAGGCCTATCCCGACCGCAGCCAAAAACGCTTACTCCGAAGTCTGCCCCAGGAAACTACGTCGCTGGATACGCTACCAACCGGGGGGTTCGGAGAGCATGGCAAACCAACTGTCGTGAACTGAAACCGCGAGCTGTCTTGAAAGTCTATCCGCTCTGCACTTAGGGCTATTTTATTGTAATGCGGAAGAAGACGATAAGTCAAAAAAGTCACAGGCTGGCCTGAAAGAAAGGCGTGATGAAACGGGATGTTCGCGAAGCCTTCTTGTTTACGTTCCGAGTTGACCAAATAACAACCTAAACTCAATCAGCGGAAGCCGTTGCGAAAATGCAGCAACTGATGTCCTCGTATGGACCTAATAAACAGCCCTTCAGCGCTTCTCTGACATCCCAACATTCCGTTTGCAGTTTTTTTCGATTTCGGACATTTGTGCTACACTAGACGTATCTGGAACTTGAGTAGGTGGCAAGTATAGGAACGATAGATGAGTTCCAGATATCATTTTGCGTCTGCGGGATTGCTGCTTCATCGTTGTCGGGTTGATAGGCGCGAGGGAATTGACATGCATGAGGGAATGTATTGGTGTGATGGTTGTCAGGTCGTTTTCAAGGCGAAGACTGCACAACGCTCGAAGAGTCAACCGTGTGTACAGTGTGGAGGCGAGACGCGCTACCTGACTACCGACGTGCGCCCGGTATTCTCACGCGAGCGCCGGATACTACAGTTCTACGGTCATGGGCCTTTGCTGACAGAACAAGTGTGGCGGAGTAGCAGATCGGTTAACTACTACGTTGACGGCAGGGTTGTACGTTTGCCAAAGTCCGAACAGTTAAGAGAAGACCTTCCCGCCATCGGTGATTTCATTGCGGACAGCGATCATTATGATGCTGTGGATGCTCAGTTACTCGAGAGATATCGAAGGAGTCTGGAGGCAAGCCGTCAATACCTGAATGCCCTCGAAGATGAGGCATTCCAATACATCCAATACATTGCCAAACGCTTTTCTCGCCGCCTCATATTGGTCTCTTTTAGTGGCGGAAAAGACTCAACTGTCGTGTCTGAATTGGTTCGACGTGCCCTGGGACGCTCCGATATATTACATATCTTTGGCGATACAACATTAGAAGACGAAAACACTTACGCCTACGTCCGCGAATTCCGGGAGCGGAATCCCCTCGTGCCTTTCTTTGAAGCACGCGCAGAGCACGATTTCCACGAGCTTGTTGATGAGATTGGACCGCCTAGTCGTGTCATGCGTTGGTGCTGCACGATTTTCAAGGCAGGTCCGATAAACAATCTTCTGCAAACGTTGGGAAACGAAAAATGCCTTACCTTCTATGGCATCCGCCGAAGCGAGTCAGTGAGGCGGAGTGATTACCAGGATCCATCAAGAAACCACCCGGACCGTGTTGGCACTGTTGTTGAGCTTGATCCCGATGCGAAAGAACTCTATGGTATCCCTGCCAACGTGACAGTTGGTGCTAAACTCGGCCAGCATATTATGGCCTCCCCCATTGTAGATTGGTCCGAGTTCGACGTGTGGATGTACATCCTGCTGAGGGGTCTGCATTTCAACAAATCGTATCGCTTGGGTTATACGCGCGTGGGCTGTTGGCTATGCCCGCTCAATTCGGACTGGTCCGAATTTATTGGCAATATATTCTTCCCTGAGGACTCGGCCCGCTGGCGCAACCAGTTGATTGACTTTGCCAGGCGGATCGGCAAACCCGATCCAGAGGAATATGTTGATTCGCGCGCCTGGGTCAAGCGCTTTGGTGGCGCGGGCATGCCCAACAGTTTTTCAGGCGTTGAGACCAAACCTTGCGGCGACATGGACAACACGATCCAGATCGAAATCGAGCGTCCGGTGGATGTGGGTCTTGAGGAATTTTTGAAACCACTAGGAAAAATCAACCGAGATCGAAGTCGAGCCGCTTTAGGTGAGATATACCTCGAGGGACGCAAGGGGCAAAAATGGGATGCACTCATTGTGCAAGCGCCTGAGAACAGCACCACGCTCCGGATCACGGTGATCAATCCGCAGGATACACTGAAAAACATCGCGGCATATATGCGATACCAGGCGACCAAATATCAGACCTGCATCCAATGCACAGCCTGTTCAGCAGTATGCCCGACCGGAGCCATTACGATCAAACCGGATCAGCGGATATACGAAATCGACGAAGACGTCTGTACAGGTTGCATGGAATGCGTCACGCATTTCGGCTCTACAGGCTGTCTGGTCGCGAAAAGTTTAAGTGTGTACGGCTCCTCGAGTTCGCAGCCAGCAAGCACAGGTAACCGATCCAATCTGATCCCAGTTGATTCTCTATAGGTGGGAAACCATGCATTTCGCGAAGCACGAAACGTTCCACATCAGAGATGGCTGGCTATACAAGGGAATGAAAGCACTCTCGGAAGATGAGAACATCTTCCTTGCAGATGATGCTCCTGAAACACTAGGCCTGGGGAAAAACATGGTCCGCGCCTTGCGTTTCTGGATGCAGGCCACCGGTCTCACAATCGAGGAATACAGTGGCAGAAAAAAAGCCCAGAGCTTAACTCCCCTCGGAAATTTCGTTTGGAAATATGATCCCTACCTTGAGCTTGAAGGTACACTCTGGCTCTTGCACCATCAATTAGTCTGTAGCCGGGATTTGGCAACAGCCTGGTATTGGTTCTTCAACCACTATGTGCCGGTGAGTTTCACATATCAGGACTTTTCTGACCGGCTTGGGCAGTGGATTGCCATCCAACCGGCTGATGAGGCGAAGACCGTTGCGGCAAGCTCTCTTCGGCGCGATTTTGATTGTTTGGTGCATACTTACGCACCTGGCCGGAGAGGTAAATCTCCTGAAGACGTGATGGAGTCTCCTTTCACACCATTGGGGCTACTGTCAACGTTTACACAGCGGGACGAGGAAACTAATAGATCGATCCGAGCCTATCGTCTAGAAGCTGGTTCCCCACAATCTATCCCCCCACTCGTGTTCCTACATATTCTGTTGGATCGTCAAGGAAAAGAGCGAGCAGGTGCTCAACAGGTCGGGTTAACCACCGCATTGCAGGAGCCGATGAATGTCGGAAGGACCTTCAACATTGGGATGTTTGCTTTGGAGAGCCTTTTGATGCGTTTGGAGGATGACTATCCGAGTTTAAGGGTAAGGTTGGTGCGTACCGGCGGACTAGATCAACTCTCCTTGCCCGATGTGCCTGCCCACGATGTCCTACAGGCTTTCTATGAAAACCAAACGTCAACAGAAGAGGTGCGGTCATGGTCGCAGCAACTCAACTGATTAAAACTGCGCCGCGATTCCATCGTGCTATCCATGCACGCTATGATTTGCGTCATCCGGACACAGTTGAGCATTTCGTGCCGACATACAATGCAACTGCCTCCATCGCAGCGATTCTGCGAGGAACCCAGGCTGGTGGCACGCAGCGTGCTCACGTCCTATATGCCGCCTACGGGTCCGGCAAATCGCATCTGGCAGTAGCATTGGCGGCCCTACTCGAGAAACCCGAGGAGCTTCGTCCTTCCGTTCATCGCCTAGTAGAAAGCATTGCTGGCACCGACGAGCACACCGGTGAAATGGCACGCGCCTACTTAGAGCGCGATATGCGCCTGTTGCCCGTTGTGTTATCTGGCAATGAAGGCGACCTCGATATTGCTCTGCTTCGCGCCCTCAGTCGCTCACTCAACGATGCAGGTCTTGGAGATATTCACCTTTCCACCCGTTTCGAAGCAGCTTTGAACACCATCGCCAGATGGCATGATTCTTATCCTGATATGATAGACCGTCTTGCCCTGCTGCTCTCTGAGCAATTCGATTTAACCCCTGACGAACTCTTGGAGGGGTTTGAGGCGCATGACCCGCAGGCATTTGAAGTGTTTCAGGACGTGTATTCCCGATTAACAGGTGGGGCAGTCTTTGATCCGTTTGTTGGACAAAGTCCAGAGCTAGTGTTTCGGGATGTAGCCAGACAAATCCAGGATTTTGGATATCAAGGAATCGTAGTCCTTTGGGATGAGTTTGGTCGATACTTAGAAAGCCGGGCAGCCCAGGCTTTCAGTGATGAGGCCGCTTCCCTTCAGAATTTTGCCGAGGCATGCAACTACAGCAGCGAGGAGCAACTCCATCTTGTGTTGATCACCCACAAGGAACTGCAGGGGTATGCAGCTGCTTTGCCGAAAACTTATCAGCAGGAGTGGTCGCGGATTGAGGGCCGTTTCCAGCGGCACGATATTTCAACCGATCCCTATCTTGCTTATCGTTTAATTGACTTTGCTCTGGAGCAGACCGATCAAAAACGGGTGGATGCTCTCCTTGCTCCTGAAGTGGATTTGTTGGTGCGTTGGAGCGAGGAAAAACGACTGTTTGGCATGATGTCGAGCGAAGCTATCGCACAACTGATTCGAGGCACTTGGCCTTTACATCCGCTCACTGTTTTTGCTTTGCCTCATATTTCGAGTCGTGTCGCCCAAAATGAGCGTACCCTGTTCACTTTCTTGACAGCCGACGAACCCAACTCGCTATCCCGTGTTTTTCGTCCCGATTCCTTGGACGACATGAGTGAGCTATGGGTACGCCCAGATGTCCTCTGGGATTACTTCGAAGACGCTGTACGCCTGGACATAGGTGGTGTGGGTGCCCATCGGTATTGGTCAGGGGTCGCAAACGCTCTTGAGAAAGTTGCGGAAGGAGACGTTCTTGCCACAACTTTGATAAAAACATTGGGGGTATTGCTTCTATGCGCTGAGGGCACATCGGTGAAGCCTGATACAGAATTACTGTGTTGGGCAGTGGGGGCGGATACTGAGGAGCAACGCGGTGCTGTTGTCACAACGCTAGATAATCTTCGACGGCGCAAGGTAATCATACATCGCCAGATTGATGAGCATTGGACGTTCATTTCAGGAAGCGACATCAATTTTGAAGAGCGTATCGCGGATGTGTTAGAGCGGGTCAATCCATCCCCGGCTCAATTGCGCCGGATTTTGCAGGAACACACCCCGGCTCCACATACACTTGCGCGACGTTACAATCAAGAACACGCCATGATACGGTTTTTCACCGGGCTATATCGCTGGCCTCACGAATTGGAAAACGCTCCCTGGGATACACAGCTCGAACGATCTCAAGCTGATGGGTTAGTGGTATATGTCTTGGCGAAAGATGATCTAAGTTGGAGACAAGCACTTGAAGCCCTTCAAGCATATGAACGGGTGATCTATGTGTTCCCGCGCGAGGCGGATTTCCTCATATCCCTCGAGGGTGTGTTGCGGGAGATTTTTGGCCTGCTGGAGATCAGCAACGATCCTACTTTGAAACAACACGAGGATCGAGCGCGAATTCAGAGGGAAATTGATTGGCTCCTCGAAGATGCACGCACCCGGTTGACACGCCTGATCGCCACGCTCACTGATCCACGAGAGGGGAAATCCCTCTGGATCACCGTTGAAGACGGCACGGCCCAGATGTTTCCCGTTCACAGTGTCGGACAAACAACCAGGATTGCTAGCGATATTTGCGAAAGGGTGTTTTGGCAAACTCCCCGGTTCAACAACGAAGGGCTGAATGTTTTCAAGCCTTCGACTCAGCAAATTGGTGCCGCCCAGAAAACAATCGATGCCCTGTTTGCAAATCCCCCAGATGAGACATTTGGCATGGAAGGGCGGGGGCCAGAGATCCTCGCGCTTAACACGCTGCTCAAATTGCCCGGTATCTTGCGGCAGAACGAAAAGGGCGAGTGGACAATTGGCCGACCCGATGAGGATACACTTCTGGCAAAGGTGTGGGACTGCATCGCAGGATATGTTGACCAATGTCAGACAGAGCAAGGCTTGCCTGTTGAGCCGCTTATCAGACAGTTAATGTCTCCGCCGTATGGGATTCGTCCAGGAGTGATTCCTGTTCTTCTTGCTGCGGTGTTGCGACACCACTTGATGGTGCTGACGATACGCGAAAATGGCCGAGCCGTTACACCAATCGACGGGAAATTGCTCACATCAATGGTATTCAATCCAAGCCACTACAGCATCGAGATCGGCGAATGGAATGAGACCCTCGAAAACGTATGGAGGGCGCTGGTTGAAAGGTTCAATGCGTACACGCATGAAAACGAACGCAAACAGCAACCACTGACCATACTCCGAGTATCTTTGCTCCGTTGGTTACAAAGCCTACCCCCTTTCTGTC
The DNA here is from genome assembly GCA_964540145.1 of uncultured archaeon. GTDB lineage: Archaea > Iainarchaeota > Iainarchaeia > Iainarchaeales > CAZILS01 > CAZILS01. The sequence continues at coordinate 8,301 of CAZILS010000009.1, forward strand.
GGGACACGCGCCAGATTTCGGAAGAGGCGCAGGCTTTTCGTGACCTGGTGCGTAAAGCACAAATGGAACCTGCCCGTGCACTCTTCGAGGATTTGCCGCAATTGCTGCAGATAGACGAGGATACTTCGCGGGAAGAGATAGCGGCCCGATTGGATATGCTGGTCACCGAGATCAACAACGCATATCTGGACCTCCAACGTCGTCTTGACGTGTTTGCGATTGAAGTTTTCGGTCAGGCTGGGCAGTATCCAGATGGATTGAACGCGATGCGTGCCTGGCTAAAACGCCTGCAAAGCGCCAACGGCAAGTCCATTTCAGAGTATCGATTTGGTTCTTTGGTTACCCAGGATTTGATTGACGCGGTCCTCTCGGCATCCGGTAGCGATGGGATGTTTTGGGACAGGGCTTCAGTGGCCGTCCTGGGGGTCAAATTGCGGGACTGGAATGACGGCAGTGAAGAGCGATTCTGCGAGAAGCTTCGTGCTGCTCAGGACGAAGTCGAACGTGAAGTCCATCAACTACTCGAAGAAGATGCCGTCGTAGCCGTATCAATTCAGTTGCCGGATGACCAGGCTCGCAACTACCGGTTCCGATTCTCAGAAATGTCTGCCCACGGCAGACGGCTACTTCAAAACTTCAAAGGAACACTGGAGATTGCGGGGCGATCACTACCGGTTGACGAAAAACGCAAGATTGCGCTGGCTTTCCTCGCTTTCGTAATGGGGGAAGAACTTGACGACTGAAAAACGGATTGTATATTTGGATAATGCAGCAACCACATTCCCAAAACCCGAAGCTGTCTACCAGGCGATGGACCACTTCTACCGCAACTATGGCGGTAATGCCGGTCGCGGCTCAAACCCCCTTGCCAGAAAAGCCGCCGCGCTGTTTGAAGAAACGCGTTCTTTGCTGAAAGCATGGTTGGGTGCACCAGAGGTTGTTTTCCAACCTTCGGCTACAATTGCACTGAACACGGTGATACTCGGTGCGGGGTTGCGAGCCGGAGATATCGTGTATGTGTCTCCGTTCGAGCATAATTCTATTTTGCGCCCGCTGGAGCACCTCAGGAAGACGGCAGGCATTCGCGTTGAGGTGTTGCCGTTTGACCGAATGACACTCGAATGCAAGCTCGATGAAGTCGAAGCGCTGTTCAAACTTGATCCGCCCTCGATGGTGTGCGCGTCATTGGTCAGCAATGTGGTTGGCCTAATCCTTCCAGTGGGCGAGCTTGCGCGACTCGCTAAGCAAGCTTCTCCTACAGCCATCACCGTCGTGGACGGTGCCCAGGCCGCTGGGTTGATCGATTTAGATATGTCAGATAAAGACGCCCTGATTTTTTCAGGGCACAAGTCTCTGTATGGACCATATGGGATCGCTGGCATTGCCTTTGGAACTGATTGGAGGCCCAGCCCGATTTTCATGGGGGGGACTGGAACCCAGTCGGAGAGTGTCGATATCCCTGTGAGTGGCCCAAGCAGATATGAAGTTGGAAGTCAGAACGTTATCGCGTTTGTTGGACTAAACGCCGCTCTCAAGTGGTTATTGGCAACTGGCCGTGACACGATATGCGACCACTCAAAAAAACTCACCGACTATCTCGTCGAGACACTGCGGAAAATGTCCAGGATACGAATCTATCAGCCTGTGAGGAAAAATCATACAGGCATTGTGTCGTTTGCAGTAGAGGGAGTGAGACCCCAAGCAGTTGAAACTACGCTGGGAGCACACGGTATATCCGTTAGGGCCGGTCTGCATTGTGCCCCCTGGACGCACGAATTCATCCAAACACTAGACCTGGGTGGCACTGTCCGTGCGAGTGTCAGTTTTTTCAACTCAACGACTGATGTTTCCGCGTTGGGTGAGCACTTGCGTCCGATTGCCCTATAACATTCAATTGACCTATGGGCATCGGGTCAGGGAAAAAGCGTTTGGGTTGGATTCCAGCGTTTACGTAGTTCGCATGACTGCTATAGCGTGGACAAATCGGGCAAGCTAAGCCTCCACTCGAACGAAAACCTCTGTATAGCGTGGCACTGAAAGCTCATAACGAGTTGGCAGGAAATGCAGCAACCAACGCATCATTGTCTGCCAGGCAGTAGCTGCATCAAAATCTCGTTGCGATTCTGCGCACGGAAGTTTTGCCAAGAGAGCTTTCACCTCTCCAAAACGCCGAGGTTCGGCTACGAAAGCATCAACGCGCTTGATGATAGGAAATTGAAGCAAAGCCGCACCCACATATCCTTCAAACTGCGTTTGGGATAGCCTCGGCGGAATGCTCAACATCGCCAAATCATTTAGCGTAGTCTGCCTGGCCGCCGTTGTGAGAGCGTCCAGGTTTCCCTGGTAGGCTACATATAGCTTTTCCGGCGTGCGCAGCGTTGGCACCCAGCACTCTGGTCCAGGGCCAATATGGATGGCTTCCGCAATTGAAACTGAACGCCGCTCGCCGCCTGGCACGATGATGTTGGATGGATGAAAGTCTTCCACAATAGCTTGGACGCGCTCATAGGTGGCTTGATCGACCTGCACACCCCCCGCGAACAACCGCCGTTCAAACTCGGCGAGACCCTCGCCCATCGGTATGGGGATCAGCAACTCGTAGTTGGGGCGAGGGGTCCAACCCAAAGCCGTCGCAGTAATATTAGCCGACCCAATCAGACAGCTCTCATCTGCTCGATAGTATTTTGCATGCAGATCACTTCGTAGCCAAAGGCTTGCATCTGCACGCGCTTTGATAACCTGCCAGACATCGATGTCGCTGACATCTGCAGCGATTTCTTCAAGACGCCACCGAGTAACACACGTCACTCTGACATCGAGTTGGACCTGCGCCAACACGCGTTCAAGCGCATCGAGTTTTACAAAAGGAGCTACAAGCAAAATTTCATGCTTTGCCTGAAGACAAAACTGCCGTAGCTCCTCACCGAGAGATGTGAACATCACAAGTCTTCGTCGTTTAGGAAGTCGCGCGCCATACGTCCCCAGTCCCAACGCGCTCCTCGTGCTCGCTCTTTGCGTGGCCCATCGGGTTGTTCGTCTTCATGTCTGGCCCACGCTGAGAGTAAAAGATCTAGTCCCTCTGCCGCACGCACCAAACGACGCCGCAGTTCCTCCTCGGGAACATCCTCCAAATCGTTTTCAAGCACTTCTATCAGATGTGGATACGCTGGATGATCGATGTTTAGTGTGATGATGATCACTCCACCTCGTGATTGCACATCGAAAAAAGCCGGAGAGGAGGAGAGTGCCACATTTCGAAATTCGTACTTAAGACCACGTCCTACAATTTTCGCTGCAAGCTCCTGGGCTTCTTCCCTTGTTTCCGGGGTGCCTGAATCCATTAGTGCTTGCTGAATGTCTGCGACGCGCACTTCCTCAGGTTGGCTTTCCTGTTCGTCGCTTTCGCCAATATAACCAGCGAGTTTGCGCCTTTCGGTGATCTCTGTGGCTTTGGCTTCCGGCGTTTCCCGGTCGCCATCCAAATCGGTTCTTTTCCTCCTTCGGGTCCCTCTTTTCTGGCCCTCAATTAACCTGCGCATTGCCGAGATGTTTTTCTGTATTTCACTGGCTATTTTGAATAGGGGCCATCGAGGATCATCTTCAACTTCGTACACTTCACGTGCAGCAGCTACAGTTTGACCTTCCTCACTTATCATGTCTTCAATGTCTGCTTTGGCGAGTTCCGAGAAGTACCGTGCTGATTGCTTGTTATTCGTGACACCGAATAAATCATCCAATGCAGGTGGAAACTCAACCTCCACTCCCCACCATCTATCACGCGGCTCCGATGGATTTGACCACGCCGGATCAAGGGATAGTTCGCGATGTGCCCTGATTATTGACACTCCTACGTTTTTGGCGGCATGTTTTCCGTGTAGTCTGCCGCCTGGATTAACCCCTTTTCGTGCCTCATTGCGTGCAATGGAATACCGTACAACCACCTCATGAACTGCCCCGTCGCATTCGATTTCGAAGACATCCGGCTCGCCCCATTCTGTGAACATAGGCTCGCCATCTTCAATGTCTGGGGGATCTGGCGGACAAGAGGTGTCTTGCATCAAATAAAGTGGATCGTTTGGCTTGGCGAACCGCTCGCGGAGTGTTTCATCGGGACGAGCCAGATCGAAATCTGCTAGCCGAATCTGTACTTGGCCCCAGGCGAGAAAACGACGGTACATTCGTCCGATTAAGAATTCGGATTTATCAATTATTGTCGCTGATTTGCGCCAAAGGCTGCGGTCAATATCGGACCAAACTACAAGGGTGCCAGATACATCGAAACAGTTACCCACTTGTTGCCAAATATTTGGAACGGGTGCTGGTTGAGGCTCTGGAACTTCATGTAGTTGACCTGCAATAATCTCGTCGAGATCAAGATACGAATGTATTGCGCTGTCCACACCATTTTGCCAAGTCCAAACGTCAACCCGGCGGCATTGCGAGATCGAAGAACTAGGCAACCCCATCCCAAACCGCCCGATTCCTTTATGGTCCTCAGGTTTGAGGTAAAGTCCATTGCCGAACTGCAGTGCCATTCGGAGCACGGTCTCGTCCATGCCGCATCCGTTATCAAGGACTGCAATATGATGGACTTGCGATGTCCTTCGATGGCGACGCAATTCGAATCTGTCGGCGCAAAGCAATTCAACCTCTTGAGCACCAGCCTGAATTGAATTGTCGATCAGTTCTGCAACAGCATATGCTGCATTCATGTAGCCGTTGTCACGCATCGCGACAACTGCCAGATTCGTTGGTACGATATCGTGCCTCACCATCATTTTACTCCCACACGTCTTCCCAATGCGTAAATGCGTCAGCAATGCCACGAAATCCTGGCAATTGCTGATCCACAACCGTCACAATCTCAGCGGTGTTATTGCCACCAGCTTTTGGCCCTCGAATAGCTCTGCCAACCATTTGACTGTATAACACCAGCGATTTGGTCGGACGGCCAATAATCGCTGCGCTGGTTTGAGGGGCATCGAAACCGGTCGTCAACACTCCATAATTGCACAGAATTCGAACGTCATCTGTTGGTTCTTTGTAGCGCCTAATGGCACGTGATCTTTCAATCGAAGAAGATTTACTTGTGACCGATCTTGCGTCATATCCTTTTGCTCTCAACACTGCAGCCAGTAGATCTGAATGGTCCACTGTCGCAGCAAAGAGGATTATCCGATTGTGTCGTTCAATTAAATCCTCGATTTCCAGGATTATGCGAAGATTGCGGTGTTCATCATCTGCTAGTTTCTTCAGCACACTTGGAGGAATATCGAGGCTCCGTTCAAGATTTGCGATATCTGCCTCGGTGATATCCGTGCCGCCCTCATAGAGCAAAGGATGGAAGCTTGCGCGCGCAAGATAGCCTTCCTCGACCAAGAAATCGATAGGATTGTCATATCCTGGCATCTCCAAAGACACTTTGCGCCTGTTGAAAAAACGTGCCAGTTCTTCATCTGCGGCAATATCCAGCCAAGTTCGCCCTGGTGTTGCGGTCAGGCCAAGCAGCGCAGTTGATCGTCTTTGAACAACTAGAACATTCAAGACTAAGGCATAAGTCTCCGCTACTGCTGAATGTGCTTCATCAATGATGACCAATGAACACTTGCGCCCCAATTCGGTGATGAACTGGACATCTCGTGTTGCAGACTGATAGGTCTTAGCCAAGCCAGCTACCAGAAAACCATCATCAATTGAGTGAACATCAAGCTCTCTATTCTCCCAATAACGGAAGACCCCAATCTCTCGATTTCCCAGGAAACGCCATGCTTTCTCAAACTCCGAAGCAGCTTGTTCGCAGAGTTCTTGGCTATGAGCGAGCCAAATGACCAAGGTTGGTTCATGGTCGCGGAGATGCTCTGCAATGACATGCATCGCAGTACGTGTTTTTCCCGACCCGGTAGGCATATGCAACAGAACTCGCCTTGAGTTTTCTTCAAGTTGAGTTCGAAGCTTTCGTGCAGCGCGGCGCTGATGCTCGAAAAGCGGATAGCCCGGTTGGGATTCCTTGATTGCCGGCGTCTGTTCAGCCTCCTTGATAGGAGGGGGCGTCAGTGCAAAAAACGTGAAGAGCGCTTTTTCTCTTTCCGAACCTCGCACGAACCTGGCGCGACCGAGCGCATCATATAGATCGCCGGAATCTACCCGCAATCCTAGGATAGTGGCCAGTTGTTCGGCTTCGCGTGGCTTAAGCAATTGAAGTAGTAAAGGCCGAAATTCGTTCGACAACAGTAGGCCTGCGGGAGTGTAGAGATCGATGACCAAATCGCTCAAGCTCTCTCGCCGTGTTAGTGTTGGATCAATCAGCCTGATGAGCCTTAGCACAGAGCTTCCCAATAATCCTTGCAATAGCTCATCATCAAAGCGCGATTTAAAGGTGTCAAACCTCAAGTCGATCTCTCCATTCCACAATCTAGAAGCAACACTCTTAAACCAAGCCGAACTTAACAAAATGGGCTATTAGTTTTCCATCCATGCCTGGATAACTGTACTAGAGATTCTAGATTACCACAAAATCGAATTCGCCAGGGCCTGGAACAGACTACACTGAAGTTCGATGGAATATTGTTTAAAGACTGCATTTAACGAGATGAAACAGGCGGTGTCTGTTCATGCTTTCCGCGTTTGATATTCGAGACTCAGTCGTCCATCCTCAATGTAAAACTACGGTTTCACCTACGGTAATCAGTTACCGTAGGTTTTTCGCGTAAACTAGTCCATTTCAGGCGGGAATTCGCCCGCAAGCGACCGATTTCGCGGCCCCACTATATTTATCTGGCGCAGCGAGCCGTGCGATTTCGCCTCACCAGATCGCTCTGTCCCCCCACTCCCCCTATGACGCCATCCCTTCGCTAGAATGTGAGTGTGGTCAAATCCGAAAAACCGACCGCTGCAGAAGGGTGCATTCGGATTTGGGGGCGAAAAGGAAATGGAGTAAGCTGGCCTCAAAAA
>CAZILS010000010.1:0-9719 GCA_964540145.1 uncultured archaeon
TCGACTGGTTCGACTATGCCGACCAGGTTCAATTTGAGGGGATGCAGCATGCCTATCACCAGACCATCGGCAAGGGGCATGGACGGATCGAAATCCGGCGCTGTTGGACCATCGCCGACCCGCTGGCCTTTGAGCAGATCCGGCACTATGACGGCTGGGCTGGGCTGCACACCATTGTGCGCGTGCAGCGGGAGCGTCGCCTGCCTGGACAAGTCCAGCACGAGACCGCCTATTTCATCAGCAGCCTGCCCGCTGATGCGCGGCTCCTGCTCTGGGCGACCCGCCAGCATTGGGGGGGGGAAATGGCTTACACTGGGTGCTGGATGTCCTGTTCCGCGAGGATGACGCCCGCACCCGTCGAGGCAACAGCCCGCAGAATTTCGCGGTGCTGCGCCATATCGCGTTGCATCTTCTCAAACGTGACACATCCAAAGGCAGTCTCAAGCAAAAACGCTATCGTGCGGCATTGGACGACTCCTTCCTGCTTAGTCTGCCCACTCAGATTTGAAGCGATTGCCCTGCCGATCGTGGCTTGACGCAAACCAGCGTGACTGGTACAATGCTGGCGGTCGCAAAGTCGCCCCATTCGTCTAGCGGCCCAGGACGCCGCCCTCTCAAGGCGGAAACAGGGGTTCGAGTCCCCTATGGGGCATCTCCGTATGCACGCCTTCAGGTGTATGCGGTTTTTCTTTTTGGACGCCTTCGCGCTCCATTTCCTCGCCTGGAACACCACCCGACTCACGGTCATAGAGACTCGCCCGCAAGATGAGAAAGCGGTCCGCCCAGGGCTTGAGGCGGAAGTCCACGATGCGTCGCGTATCCAGGTCGAAAACCAGATACTCAAACAGGTTGCGCGCCATGCCCTGCTTGTCTTCCGGGCTGGCACTGTCCCACATGGCCGCCATGTTGTTGACCACATCCATGCACATGGCGAGTTCCATCGCGATGCGCTCGACTTCGGTCGTTCGGGCCTCCCAGTGGGCGATTTCGCGTTCGTTCTTGTCGACCGTTTCGCGATATTCGTCGTAGTCGATGCGTCCTTCCTTGTACAAGGTGACCGCTGCCTCGATGCGCCGGTTGCAGAGGGCAATTGCCTCGCGTTTCTCCTGCTCCGGGTCACGGTCGCCCAGGTCGGGTCTGTGTCCCAGGTCAGCCTGGATCGCCAGTTCGGTCATGCTCTTCAACGCTTCGGGCGTGACCTCCAGCAGCTTCAGCAACCGGCCTACATCTGCCTCGAACTCGGCGCAGGGCACCGACCGATTGGTCACCCCGCAGCTGACGCCTGCTTTGTGCCGGTACCGCCGGATGCCATTCATGTTGATACCGCCCAACGTAGACCGCAAGCGCGGGTCATCCTGTTCCTCGGCGAGCCGGAGACAATGGGCGCAGTAGGTGATGTTGCTCAGGGCATAGGGATAGGTCTTGCGATTGACGCCGTGATCAACTGGCTTGCGTGACCGCGCGCGGCGGGTCTTGGCCACCCGGCGCAGCAACTCAATATCAAACACCGCCCGGTCCTTGCGAAAGGGGAAGGTGTCCAGGTCCAGGGTGTCCTCGTAGGCTTTGCGGTCCTTGGCCCGCATGTCCAGCACTACGCCGCCATACTCCGGCCAGGCTCCCACCACGCGCCGCACGTCCTCCCGGTCCACCGGACGCGGACGGTTGCGCCGGTCGCGGAAGGGCCAGCCCTCCTCGTTGAGCCGGTAGGCGATCTTCTCATACCCGATGTTCTCTTTGACATACAGCTTGAGGATGAGGCGCGCGGTTTCGTAGTAGCTACGCCAGATGGCACCCGCTTCCGGTGGGTCGTCGGGTGAGCCGCTCACGAATCGCCCTTCGGCCAACAACCAGGCTCCGTCCGGACTGGGAACCAAAAAACCCTGCTCATTTCGTACCGTCCCAAACGGCGGTCGCCCGATGGTGATGCCGCGCTTCTTGCGATAGCGGGTGCTATCTTTAGCGCGTTCGGCAATATCGTGCACATAGTACTCATCGACAATCGCGCCAAACTGGATGAACATCCGGCCCAGTGGCGTGGATGTGTCCACTTCCCGGTTGGGAGCAGCCAGCACCAATGCCACGCCGTTTCGCTCGAGGTGGTCGATGAGATCGCCCACGCGCCAGCCCTTGCGGTGCAGACGTGACAGGTCATTGGCGACCAGGGCCACCACGTCGGGATCACCCAGGCGCGCTTTGAGCTTCAACCAGGCCGGACGGTTCTTTTCCTGGCGGCCTGATTTGTGGCCGCCCACGTCTTCGTACCATTCCGGCGTCCAGCCTTTGCGTTCAATGACCGCTGTGATGTTCGCCCGCTGGCGTTCCGGGCTGTTCTTGTCATCGTCATCGCGGGTGAACGACTGGCGCACATAGCACAGCGCGACCTTAGCCTGCTGGGATTTCTTCGTTGTTTTCTTTGTCATAGGTTGCTCCCAGTTGTTTGGCGCGTATCCGGACCGCGATCTTCACAAATTCCGTGAAGCCCCGGAGGATGTCTGTCTGGCAATAGTCGACTGAATGCTTCTGGCTCAGGTGCTCGCATACCTCACGGGCGTACTGCTCGATCTGTTCGTCGGTCGGCGGGCAGAACACAACTTCCTGTTGAGATTCCGCTGGTGGTTTTTGGCTTGATGATCGTTTCAGTTCACACTCACCGTCCTTTCTGGCCGGGGGTGAAAATGGCCACCAGCCACCGGCGTTTCATGCTGGCGGTGTATGGTGTGTGAATCCTCTTGACAGGCGGCTACCAGACCTCTACGCTGGCTACAATGCCCAAAAACGCCAGCCAGCCACCGCCAACCCGCGCCGACCGGCTCTGGAACCTCGTGTTTCGTGTGCTGAGTTCGGACTGGGCTGCCCTCATCCTCCAGGCATGGGAACTGGTCAGAGCTATTAGCGTGGAGCGCGCCACCGGGTTGTATGAGGTGCTCGACTTCGAGCACACGCTCGAACTGTGCGATGCCAAAGGAAAGAAAGCCATCTTCCACAAGCGCGCAACCGTGCGCCTGCTGCAGGACTACGTCGCCGCCTATGTCGACCAAGCGTGGGGGAAGGGGAAGATATTCGCCGATTATGATTGTAGTCCAGGCGTCCCGGTCGACCGCTATCGCTGCGGGCACAAGACCTGTGTCCTGATTTCCCTGCGCGAAGCCCACCGACGGGGTGACATTCTGCGCATTCGCATCGATCGCACGGTCCGCAATGGCTTCGACCTGGACACCAATTGGAGCGAAACGGTGGTACGTCACCGCACACACCGTTTCCAGATCGCTGTTGTTTTCCCTGCGGAGCGCCCGCCCAGACGGATCGCCCTGCTTCAGGTCAACCAGAACCGTACCACCCCATTGGGGGCTGCTCATACCGAAGTGCTGCCTGACGGTCGCCACCGGGTGTTCTGGGTTACCACGAAGCCCCGGTTGTTCGAGACCTACACCCTCAAGTGGACGTGGTAACGGCTCTGCCGCTGCCCTACGTGCTGCCGCCACCCATGCTGGTGCTCCTTGTACTCTAGTTTTCCTCATAAGCGAAATGGCAACCACATTTTCGTGATTGCCATAATTATATTCGATATAGAATGTAACTGTCAAGCAAAAAACATGATCCGGGGGAGGGGTTTCTATTCTTTCGGCTTAGGTCCCGGACGGCGATCCTGCGCGATGTAGGCTTGCACGGCTTCTGCAGTTGTCACCCAATTGCGGCCTATCTTCGTTCCCCAGAGCTTTCCACCACGCACTAACAATCTGAGGTGACCAGCGGATAGGCCGCTGATTTCAGAGGCTTCTGCGAGTGAGATAAGCTTTCGCGCAGCTTCATTCCCAGCGGTCTCATTCGGTTCGTCAGGCATGTAAGAAGTTTACAATGATGCCTTCAGAAGGAAAAGCGATATGTAGATTGTCGTTTCGGGGAGGTAGTTCGGCGGTATCTGGCGGCAGACCCTTTCGCACGATATCTGGGCGGGGGATTGAGGGTGGTACTCAGCCAGTGGAAGCAGCGTGCCCACCACAGCGTGCGGCGGCAGCGCATTGTGTAACCCAAAAGGCGCGCTTCCTCGTCACCCATTCGGGTGTAGTACAGGTTCAGCGGACCCTTGAGCCGCTTGCGCTTCGCCCAGTCGATGAGCCGCTGCAGGTCCGACCGTCGCTCCAGGCACCGGTAGACGGCCCAGAAGCGCTGCCACTTCCACCAGAGCTTACGCAGAGTTGTGCTGATTGAAGGGAAAAACCGCATTGTGCGGCGAGTCTATCAATTGCTGCCTGGAGGAGTCAAGCAGGAGTCGTCTCGAGAGGACCGCATTCGCCCTATCCTTGATTTCGACCTTTAACCCATGCTTGAATGCCCGCTCGCCAGTTTGCTATGCTGACCCTATGTCGGAACGTTCGCCGCGCTCACCTGAACCGCATCTCGTCCGGTTGCGCATGGGCATTCTCCGGGATTGGGAGCGCTTGCCGCCAGATCACCAGGCGCGTGTGTGCCTGGTGCTGCTGCGCAAGATGTTTGAAGCGGGCTGGGAAGCCCAGCTTGTCAAGGCACTGGAAGCTGAGGGGCCGTTACTCGCCCGAGATGACCTGCACCGGACACAACTGTCACCGGCGGAGATAGACGCGCTAACTGATAGCGATCTGAACCAGGTTGTCGCGGCGATGGTAGCACACTTCGTTCAAGATGCGGTCTGGGACGAGTTGGAGTTCGCCGCCCGCAAGCGGCTGGAAGAAAGCCGCGATCCTGACGGGCCGCCCCCCTGTTCGCAGGAGTAGCTGCCCGCCCTTCCCAGACAACGTTGAGCGCGTTGGACACGCATGATAAGATGCTGGCACGATGGCAAAAAACACCGTCACCATACCAGCTGAACTCATCCCCGAACTGGAAGCCTGGGGCCAACACACCGCCAACCTGTTTGGCCGGTTGCGGACCAGCGCGGGCATGAAACCAAAGGGGGTTCCCGCAGACCAGGCATGGTTCTGGTCGCAGAAGTGGCAGGCGAAGGAACGGGAAGCCGATCAAGCGCTGGCAAACGGAGAATACCAAGATTTCGACAACGTGGACGCGGGCATAGCCTGGCTCCACGCACAGCGATGACCATCCGGTTCCTGCGGACCTTTGTCAAGGACTACCACAAGCTGCCTGACCGTATCCAACAGAAGGTGGATCGCCGACTGAAACACCTGGCGCAGGATTTGAGGCATCCGGGCGTGAAGGCCCGCAAGATGGTCGGCGTAGGCGATATCTGGGAAGGCCGGGTGGATGGTCGCCACCGGTTCACCTTTCAGATAGAAGGTGGCAAGCTGATCATGCGCAGGGTGGGCGATCACACGATCTACAAGAAACCATAGGCTGGTAGCCTGGACATAGCTTCAAAATGATGAAGAACTCGATACAACTGCCACACCAACTCAACCAGCATCTCAGATACTTGAACCAGAAGCTCAATGAAAAAGGGTACGAGATACGCAAGCGGCAGGCGTGGTTTATAGAACCCATTAGAAAGAAGGTGCGCCTGCACCCCAAACCAGCATGACCTGGGTCGAGAAAAGCCAACCAACACCATTTGACGAACAGCCTTGGCCCGGGCTGTTGTTTCTGGACGGTGATATGTTGGCGCGGGTGGTCGGGCGCGATTGGACGAGGGGGCAGAAGCTGCCGGTGATGGTCTTTCCGTCCGGCATGCCATTTCATCTGTGGGAAGCAGGCACGCCCGAAGCCGGGGCGATTGTGCACGTCTTCGGCGAGATGGATTTGCCCTTCAAAGACACTCGTGACCGCGCCTTTGAGCAGGCCAGTGAGGTGGCAGAACAGGTCGGTTATGCTGTCCAGAAGGTCGGCGAAGACGGCCTGGAGGTCTGGGGACACGACGAAGACGAGCATTTCCTCATCACCTACGACCCCGAAACAGGCCAGATGCGCGATATCGTGCAGGTGAAGGACACTGGAGAGCGGCCACTACTTCCAGCCCACCAACTGATGACCGACGAACTGCGAGAGCGACTGCCGGGGTTAGGAGAAAACGAGGAGCAAGGATTGGAGGCTCCGGCCCTGGTCAAGTATTTCACGCCGGACGGGGCGTGGACGTGGTACGGCTCAGAGTTTGACGGCGACGATGTGCTGTTTGGCCTGGTGGTGGGGCTGGAGATTGAGTTTGGATATTTCTCGCTGTCAGAACTGGCCCAGGTGCGAGGCCCACTGGGCCTGCCGGTTGAACGCGATCTCTATCATGAAGCCAGGAGCCTGCGGGAGTTGCAAGAACAACACGAACGCTGGCGGAGGGGAGAATAACCTGGAGGTGTATGACACATGAGCAAACGCCAGCCCCCAGACGCCCGCATCCAGCTGAAGAGTTCGGCCTCACCGAGCAGGAGCGGCTGTGGGACCGGGTGAGCCATGAGCGCTTGATAGGGTGGTTGGAGGACGAGGAGACAACCGTTCACCGGGTGGAAGCAAGCTACAACAACTACGGGGAGTTCCTGTTTGTCTACCTGAGCAGGCCGGGTCAAGAACGGCGCATATGGATAACTTTCTATGGGGCCGGGTACCACGACTACCGGGAGCGCTGGATAACAGGGGAGTGGCATTGGTATCAAGGCTACCCGCTACCTGAGCAGCTAGAACAACCGGTGACGCGAGAAGAAGCGGTGGAGAAAATACGAGAACGGCTGGCCAGCATCCCTGCTGCTGACGCCCAGTCAACCCAGACAGAGCGGGGCAAGTTTTTTTGAGGCGCTGGCCGACTTGACCGATGAGGATGGAGCCTACACGGAGATGCAGGATTGGCAGGATATGGGCGGCGAGTTGCCAGGCGATGAGTAGCGGGGCACCTGTGCTATGATAGCCGCACAATGCCAAACCCGGAATTCGCCCGCCAGTTGGATATGTTCACCGGCGAGTGGGTGGACACCCGCACGCCCAAGCAGAAAAAACGCGATCGGGAGCGGGCGCAACCCAGGCAGTTGGAGATGTTTCCCCAGCGTGAAGTGGCTCAGTTTGGCGTGAAAGCTCGACCACTTCTGCCATTGTCGGAGAACACCAGGTTGGGCCTGATATTCGAAGACCACCGCACCGAGGAGGAAATAGAGGCTGCTCGGCAGCAGGAGGCCGAGGAACGCACCTACAGCCTGTTTGAGAAGCCGACACACCCAAACGCGCCAGCACTAGTTCCTGACACGGTGACACTCGCCCTCGTGCCCTATGAAGCGTCTTGTTTGGCGTTGACTGTGATTGAATGCCTGAGTTGAACGCAAGTGTTGATGCAGTAGGACAATTGGGATGATAATGCCGCAGAGTATCCGGAATTCCCGAACTAGAAGGCCCCAATGATCACTGGCTTGGATTTGTCTACAAGTGGCACAATGTCCGAAGAAAAACGTCACGCAAAATGCAGCAAGCTTGTACGCAGCTGAAATCATTCACATCGCAGTGGCGTCAACTTTGAAGCGCCGAGCGAGATTCTTCGCCGAAGTTATACTAATTGTAAGCTCGACTTTTGTGGGAGATGCCTCTTGTTCTTGTGAGGTTTTTTATGTGGAAGAACCATAACCGGAATTGGCTTTGGTTTTTGGCAGCGCTCTCGGCGACTATCATCGTTTTCTGTCTTTCCATGATAGCTTCCTGGCGTTCTGGTTCCTGGCCAGCATACCTTTATTGCGGTCAATGGCTTTTCGTGATGCTTACGATTGTATCTTTTGTGCGATTCTATTTCTCAGGGAAGAAGTTGCGTCGGCGTGAAGACCTGAAGGGGATCGGAGCCTACGAGATGTTGCCGAAAAGACTGAGGCGATTTACTTCCTTGATCTTTGGGTTTATGACCATTTTGGTTTCGTTAGTACTTATTAGATTATGGGGAGGCAGCACTTTTGTTAGCAAAAATATTTTATGGTTGTTTCTGGGTGCTGTGGTAGCGGGAATTTACCTTGTCTTCCGGGGCTTGGGGGTTCTGGGCCCAAGCGGTGCTCTTGAGAGAGTGATTGGGTCTTTTATATCCGGTGGTTTCATGACCAAAGATGCCTTTCGGGAGATTGCTCAGGGGTTTGTTGTGGATGCGATAAAGAGTGCTGAAGGCTCATCGAAGCCAAAACAAATGGATACGACACGGCCCTTTCTACCCGAATTGAATAGTAAACGTGATAGGGATGATTTGATGAGGACGGCTTCTCGTGAAACCCCTAGACAACAATTTTTGCGAGAGAGGGCTGGGCAAGGCACTCATAATGCGCCTGATTGCCCTGAGAAAAAAGGGGCAAGGGAACAGTCTGTAGAGGATAAACAGGATAATCTGAAAATCATAGAAGGCATTGGTCCCAAGTCCGAAGCGGCACTCAATGCTTCTGGTATAGCGCGTTTTGCACAGGTGGCTCAAATGACACCCGAAGAATTGGAGTATATTGTCAAAGACCTACATGGTGTGTGTCTTGTCGGGAGCACCGTTACATGGCCGCGACAAGCGAGGCTTGCTGCATCGGGCAAGTTTTCGACATTGGAAAAACTTCAGGCCCGAATAAGGCATGGCTTCATATTCGACGACCTGACTGAGATTGAGGGCATTGATCCGTTTGTTCAGGATGTGCTAAATAGAGCTGGTATCCGCTGCTTCGAGGATTTGGTCGCTGTTAGGCTAGACAAGCTTGTAGAGATTTTGGAGGATGCTGGGATTGATAATGTGGAACCAACTGCATGGCAGCTACAGGCAAGATTATTAAGTATCGCGTCGGAGTTAGACGCCGCAGATGTTATTTTGAGAGACTCATAAATTAAACGCACCCACCACTTCACTAACCCCCTTATTGGTGATGCCCAGATATAACTTAGGGTAAGCTATGTCCGAGCGGTTATGCTTGTGCTGATGAGTGCCAGGTTCATCCCGATCAACCCTGCACAAACCCTACTTTTGCTGCCCAACGGCTCGTTTGGTGTCGATTGCGATAATCCCTGTGTCGAGCAGCGATCGTGGCTGCACAATAGCTTAACGAGGCGACCAGTTTTCTGGAACTATAGGCTGCTTGTCCCCTGCTTCTGCTCCTGGACGTCATACTTATTGTCACCGACAAACCCTGTCACCAGGCTTGAGTCATGTCGCCATACGTAGATTGTACGCCATAGAAGCCACGAACAGGTCCAAACGGAAAACCGCAGCGTTGTTCGAATGTTGGCCCCTGTCAGATCAACTTCTGCAACACCTCGCTCCCCGCCACCTGCCAGATCGGATCATCCAACACCGTATCCGGCTCCACCGCCTCCAACGTCGCGAACCAAAACACGCGCCCGCCGTCCACCGCTTCGGTCGCAGCTTTGAGACTCGCCAGCCGCTTCGGTCCCAGCGTGACCGTCAACACCCGCAGGCTACGCGTGCCATACCGCCGCTCGTACTGCCCGCTGGCGATGTAGGCCTGGTATGCCAGCACCTTGTTCTGGAAGCGCCCGACCGTCATCGTCCCCCGGTCCAACTCCAGGAAAAAGCACGTCCGGCCCTGCGGCACCTGCAGCACCAAGTAGCTGTCCGGAATGAGCGACACCTGCCGCCTGCGCCCGCTCCGGGCCGTAATCGTGACCCGGTCGTAATCCGCCTTCAAGGTCGCGTCGTCCAGCCATTGCTCCAATTCGTACCCATTGCGCCGGGCGGCCACCATCACGGCGACACGCACATCATTGATGGCCAATACATGCTCCAGGAACAGCGGGCTGAGTTCTCGCCCACCCAATCGCCGCCGCAAGCCTTCCGGCCCGCAGTCCAGGAC
>CAZILS010000011.1:0-7243 GCA_964540145.1 uncultured archaeon
TCGGAGAGATAGGGATAGCACGCTGGTTCATGACAATGGGCAACAAAAACATTTCAGTAAAAGAAGCCGCACAGGTTTACCTGCAAACAATACAAAAACAACAAAAGAAAATGAACGGAAAATTATACACTGAACTTGGAAACAACATGATTCAGGAAGGCTTGATTTTTTCTACACAATTTCTAAACAACCTGATTAAAAAACTGAGTTAAATATCTAATTTATGCCTTATCTCTACCTTGAAGCGTGGGTCGCTTTTTGTAAGAAGGTTGGTAGCTTCAGCAGGGTCACTGCACTGGCTTAGGTCAATGAAGCGATGGCTGAATCCGGCCTTTTCAAGATTCGTTTTCAAAAAGTTTGTCATTTCTTCAAAGTCTTTTTTTGTGGACGGCTTTGCGACAGCGGCCGTGAGCGGAAAGCCCTCTTTTGAGCCTCTGGAATAAACTTCAATTTTTCCGTCTTTATTTGTTTTACTTGAAATTTGAAGGAAACTTGAACCGTCTGGGCTTTCAAAAATGTGGATCTGGTAATACTTCTCTCCGTTATCCCAATCAATTACAAAAGGGGCGTTTTTCAGTTTGTTTTTTATGCTCGGATCCATTATTAATATCTGTCCAAAATAATTATTTAAACGATTGGTTGATTTTCAATCAACTAAAAAGTTTACTTTCTTGGTTGAAATAAGATGGCGTGGGCGGAAACTCTCCGATGCAAAGCCTGACAGTTCAAGGCAAGGCTTTAGCTTGCGAACCATCTTCTCTGCGTGGAGAAGACATCGCCCACATATATATCTATTTTGAAAGTATTTTTAATATTTATAGTTGATTTATAAGTGATTTATAATAGATTGTTTATATCCGCTATTTTCCCATTAATTTATGGATTGGGACAAATTCTCCTTTGTAGTTAGCGGCATTAATAGAAAGCGGGTTTTGCTCGCCATCCCTAAACCAATGACCCCGACACAAATCAGCGAGAGAACAAAGACAAGCTTGTCAAATGTAAGTCACGCACTGACAGAACTGAAAAAACAAAAACTCGTTAAATGTATTAACCCAAAGGCCAGAGTAGGGAAAATATATCGGCAAACAAAGCTTGGCAGGGAAATTGCAAGTGGGCTGAAATAATTACAAACCAAATTTCTATAATTTGCTACAGGTTTCAACCCATTTACAAAACTCGCAATGGTCTTTTGGGCCGGGCATTTTTCCTTCAAGAATTTTTAAAGCTTCTTTGAAAACTCTTTCAGCATTTTTAATTGAGATTTCCATTTTTATTAAATCAATGTTAAAAACAACATCTCCCTTTGCATCAACTTCTGAAGGATGATAGAAAAGCAGGTAAGCGTAATCCTCTGTTTCATAGCCATTCTTTCTTAATAAAAAATTGTAGATATCTAATTGATTCTGGTAATGGTCAGCAGTATCCTCTTTCAAAGGGTAACCCCTTGTCTTATAATCCAGAACAATGAGCTTGCTTCCTTTTTTCAAAATATTGTCAACCGCGCCCCGAAATAAATTTTCGTTTTCATCAGTCCACTGAATTCCTTTGCGATTATTTCTCCAAACATCAAGAAGTTCAACATCATCAAATAATTCAACATCGCCGTTAAGTTCTTCAAGTTCAGGGGGCAATTGGCCTTTATCTCTGAATGAATCAAAATGTGCTTTCAAAATTTTATCCATTCCCGCAGGCAGAGACGGAAAAATACCGGCAGGCCTCTTAATGTCCTTATTAAACTGCAACCAAAAACATCTAGGGCAATCTTCCAATAAACTCAAGCTTGACGGTGAAAATTTATAAGTCATTTTAAATATAGAATCAGTATGTTCTTTAAAAATAAGGCATCTAAGGATATGCTCGAAGTTACACCGGAAATGTACTCTCTCACAACATTTATAAACAGGTTACACTTAGTAACTAATGGTAACAGGGATTATTATGGGCGTAGTGCGAATTGATGAGAAACTCCACAAAAGAGTGCAGAAGTTTTTAGACGAAAATGGAAACAGATACAAATACCCTACAATGTCTGCATTCATTAACAGCGCAGTATATGAAAAAATTGAGAGGCTGAAGGATTTGAAGAGGGAATAGATTATGAAAAACAAATTAAAAGTTATATCACTGTTTGCTGGTTGCGGCGGAATGGATCTAGGCTTCCTCCTTGCAAACCACCCAAAAATTGCTTACGAAATTGTCTGGGCTAATGACTTTGATAAATTTGCCTGCGAGACTTACAAAAAAAACTTTAAACATGAAATCATCTGTAAAGACATATGGGGGGTTGACTTAGATAAAATTCCTAGCGGCGATGTTGTAATCGGAGGCTTTCCCTGCGAAGACTTCTCAATACTTCGGGGGGGAACAAGGCCTGGATTTAAATCAAAAAGAGGATTATTATATACAAAATTTGTGGATGTTGTTTCAAAAAAACTCCCTTTATTTTTTGTAGCAGAAAATGTGAAGGGGCTACTGACAATGCATAAAGGGTGGGCGATTAAAAAAATAAAGGAAGACTTTGAAAAAGTTGATTCGACAGGGTATGATGTGGACTACAAAGTTATAAATTTTGCAGATTACGGTGTCCCCCAAAACAGAGAAAGAGTTATTATAGTGGGAATACGAAAGGATCTGAAAATAGACTTCAAATTCCCGGAACCGACACACAGCAAAAATCCCGTGCCCGTTAAACACGCATTAAAAGGAGTTGAAAAAGCAGAATTAAATAATGAAAAACTAAAGATTCATGCGTCTACAAAAGAAAAGCTGGAATTAATTCCGCCCGGCGGGAACTACAAAAATCTTCCAGATCATAAAGATAGAAACTGGATGAGTCTCATATATAAAAAACTCCATCCCGATAAACCATCACCCACTATTGTGGCTTGCGGTGGCGGAGGAACTTGGGGGTACCATTATTCTGAACCCAGAGCTCTTACAAATAGGGAAAGAGCAAGAATACAAACATTCCCTGATGACTTTGAATTTGCAGGCTCAACAACAGAAGTAAGGCGGCAAATCGGCAATGCAGTACCTCCGCTCGGCATAAAACCCATAGCAGAACAACTTCTTAAAGTTGCAGAAAAGAAAGTAAATTCGCAGTTAGCTTTTAATATTGATAACAACTAATAAATAATGTGAATTCAACCAATACCGATCGATTAAATAAATCCGAAGCGATAGAATTCTTAGGCTTGGATAGCAAAGTCTTTGAAAATTTTTTCAGGAGTGCCGGAGAGTTTTCGCCTCTGCCCAGAGAAGGGAGGGGCCGGTTTTACTTCAGCAAAACTGCACTTTCGGAATGGCTAAAGAGTCATAAATGGCGCACTGTTACTCTTGATAGAAACGACTACCGCCTGTGTTTAGATTTTGCGCTGGCACAGCATTTCAGAGGATATGTATTATCTGATTGGGGTTCCGCAAGACAGAGAGAATTCGGCCAGAAGATAACAAACTGGGTTAAGGGTCAACTTGCAGAAGTTGCAGTCAAAAAATTCTTAAAGAAAAACTTTGCCAAAGAAATAGAACTGGACTTTGAAATTCACGAAAATATAGTGCCCCAGGACATAATTGCAGTAGTTGAAAATGGGAAGAAAAGAGAACCGCAACTTGATGTCGGCATTAAATCATCAAAACCAAAAAGTGCTTATTTGGTGCTTGGAGAAAATGAAGTTACATTGGAAAGCCGCAAATCGGATGTTTACATTTTTTGCAGACCAGATCTTCCTGATGATCATCTCTTGCGGGTTACGCATGAAAAAATAATTGAAGAAGTTAAAAATCAGCAACACTTTAAGACTTATGAAAAATTTATTCCTCAGCTTGAACCAATACCTTGCGAAATTGCCGGATTCAGTTATATTGATGACTTGGAGAAAGTTACGGAAATTCCCGGCCAGGATTTTGGAGGACCAAGGTATGTTTGCCAGACAGGAAAACTAAGGCGGTCAGAATCACAGTGGAAAGAGTTAGCTTCAAAACTCTAAGATAAAATTCTTTTGATGGCCGAATCAATATAATTTTTTAATTCATGCTCCCAAATGACAACAACATTCCATCCCTCATTTTTTAATACAGCGGAATTTTTTCTGTCTCTTTTTACGTTAGTTTTTATTTTGGGCATCCAATAAGTTTCATTGCTTTTTGGTTTTCGATAGCACTTGGGGCACTTATGCCAAAAACAACCATGAATAAAAACAGCAGTTTTTTTATCTTTCAAAATTAAATCCGGGCAACCTTCAAGTTTTGGATGCATTTTGTGTTTTATTTTTCTCCCTTTCAGCCGATTATGGATTACCCTTTCCGGAGTTGTCCACTGACTCCGTATTCGGGACATATTAAAACTGCGTTGATCTTTTGTAAGATTGTCCACTAACTCCCCCTCTAAGTAATCTAATTCATATTAAATAAAAGACAAGACTAAAGTCAGAATATAAAGTAACATAAAAATAATCGGCACCCAGCTTTCAAGCACTGTGAGCTTAACATATTCCTTTGTTTCCCCTCTGCCGAGATAGTCCCATTCTTTTGTAAACAAAGGCTCAGGCAATTTTTCTTCTATTTCATGGATCACTTTGAATTTTGCTGTATTGAGCTGGCGGTAAGAGTTTATGGTCTTCATCCAAAAAAATGAAATTAACACACCTATTATTGGAACTATCGTCTGCCAAGAATTATTATTTGTTGTAACAAGATATCCTGCAAAAGCCAGTAAAGCTGAATTCAGTGTTAAGAAAAAATTATTAGCCAGCTGGCGGCGGTTGCACACATTCTCTGACGTTTCGACATAGAGTTTGTACTGCTCCAGCAGTATTTCTTTGTCTTTCATTTAATCACTTTCCAGCTCGGCCACAATCCCCTTCATATCCCAGTTAATTATTTTTGCATTGTGTTCCCTCATTACTCTTGGAACTGCATAGTATTTGTCTCTGTAAATTCTTACGCCAAAAACTTTGTGGTCCAGTGCGTAGCTTGTTTCCAATTCCCAGTTAACTGCTTCTCTCAGATGCGTCCTTTCTCCAATCAGACAAATGGTAACTGAAGTCTTTGCTATTCTGTCTTTGCACTGGGTTTTCCATTTTTCATCAAACGGTTCATTAACCGCATAATTCACAAATTCCAGTTCAAACCTGTCGCTTCTGGCCTGCTCAGTTAGAAGTTCTTTCGCATGCCTGTCATCCATGTGAAAGGCAATAAATACTCTTTTTGCCATTTATTTCCGCCTCCTAAGTTTTCTTGACAGAGTATCAACATTCCACCGCACTTCCTCACTTTTTTTTACCCCTGAAGGAAGCCTGTGATGTTTGTCCTTATGAATCTGAACAGCAACTACTTTGTTTCCCGTCTTTCGGCTCTGCTCAACTTCCCAATTTACCGCTTTCCGTCTGTAAGTGTCTTTTCCCACCATCACTACCGTTTTGGATGACCTCGCAATCCTCTTCTTGGTTCTGGTTTTCCATTTACTGCTAAAGGGCCTATTGACGGATTGGTCTGAAAACTGCAACCCCATATTCCTGTTTTTAGCCTGTGCAAGCAGGAGTTCCTTTGCATGCCTATCTTGAGTATGAAAGCTGACAAACACTCTGGGTTTTCTTCTTAACGGCGCATTCCTGCTTCCAGCCACATAAGTCCCCCCTTTCCTTGTTCCATTGGCCCTTCGAGGATATCTTCTGCGATGTAACCTCTGTTTCATATTAACATTTTACAGAAATGTCTTTATAAAGATAAATTCCTCTTTATAAAGAGCATCTGGCCAGTCAAGGGGAAATTTTTGCATCGTTCCTGACCGTGTCCTGCGTCGTTCTCTGCCGTGATGACAGCGTTTAAAAAACGAACTATTTACATTCTATTTACAAAAATGGGGTTAAAACATTGAAGAAATTGGTGTTAATGCCTACGTTTTTTCCTACATTAATGCTGTTAATGTTGGAGAAAGCATAGGCAACGACACTAATTTTTAGAAAATTTGGCAGATTGAAAAGTTGGACTGAAAATATACGAACTAATTGGCAAAGAAAGTAAACCAGAATATAGGTAATTGAATAGCAAAATTGATACAAAAAGAGCCCGTCCAAGAATCGGGGCCGTGTCCAAAAAGTCGGACAATGAGATTAGGCTAACAATCTTATTGCTCTTTGTTAGCCTAACTGCCTAAAACAAGCAAATTTTAGGCTAACTATTTAAAATAACTTTGTTAGCCTAAATATAATATGCAGTTGCGTACAAAAACAGTGCACGGAAAAAAGTATTATTACCTAGAGCTCAGTTACAGAACTTTATCCAAATTAAAAACCTTCAGCAAATACCTTGGGGTAAAGAAACCATCAAAAAAAGAGTTTGGCAAAATCGAAGAAAAATTCAAATCAGAAACTATTGCAAAAATTGCTGGAAAAGAATACACAAACAGACTAATTTCCAAAGATGATTTAATAAAAGCGCTTCTTTTCAAGGAAGCGTTTAACAAAAAATTTGCATCCCTTTCAAAAGTGCAAAAGAGAAAATACGAAGTTAACAGCACAATTCTTTTTACCCTAACAACCCTCACAACAGAGGATGTTGATGTAAGCTTAGATGATGTAGTAAATGCGTTTGAAAAAGATCAACAGTTTAATATGCGAGAGCAAATAAGCAAAAACATGCTCAAAACTGTTGAATCAATAAAAGAAAAACACAAGCTAGACAAGAAATACCTATTGGGATTGCATAAAACAATAATGTCAAGCTTTGAAGACAAAACACCTGGCCAGACAAGAAGCAGGCAGGTTTACCTGCACAAGCAGGACCCAAAAAACCCCTTAGGAATCGAAATCGGGTACAGGCCACCAAAGTATGGCAAGATAAATGAACTACTTGATGACTTCATTGAATGGTACAATTCAACAAAATTGAATCCCTTAGAAAAGGCAGCAGTTGCGCACTATAAAATTTACAAGATCCACCCATTTCTTGACGGCAACAAAAGAATTTGCAGACTAATATTCAACAAAACCCTGTTAGATGAAGGGTTCCCGCTGCTTAACATATCCCTGAAAAAAGAACCATACTTCCAAACCCTGATAACCTCAGTTGAAAAAGACCAGCCAAAAAAATTAACAGAATTCACGTTGAAAGAATTCTTGAGGCAGACAAAGGCCTTCCTAAAGCAAAAACCCATAAACTTTTAATCAATCATTGCCATACAATGTGTTAGGCGATGATGAGGTTAATGTTGGAGAAAGCGTAGGCAACGACACTAAT
The DNA here is from genome assembly GCA_964540145.1 of uncultured archaeon. Lineage (GTDB taxonomy): Archaea > Iainarchaeota > Iainarchaeia > Iainarchaeales > CAZILS01 > CAZILS01. The sequence goes on from CAZILS010000011.1 coordinate 7,240, forward strand.
TTCT
>CAZILS010000012.1:0-4318 GCA_964540145.1 uncultured archaeon
TCTTTCTCTGCACATCCAATTGGCTTTCGAGGGGGCAACGGTTTGTTTCGCACACCACGCCAATCTTCGCCGCGATTTTGCTCTTCGTTGATTTTGGCTTTGAGAGCATAAAAACATTGGGGATTAAGTGTTTTTAAGGGGAGGTTTTTGGTTGTCGAAAAAGTGTTTTCTTAAGGCTCGCATTGCACCTCAAATGAGTACTGGCAAGCATGCTTATTGTTAAGCACACAATGGGCAGAGTGCAAAGCAGAGTTAACTCTCCCAAATGGGTTACTTGGGAAATAACTTGTTTTCGTATAGTGGATTACTTAATAAATAAGCTTATATTGCATTTTGGAGGATATAGGTGTATGAAAAATAGTCTTTGCACCGTATGGAAAAACTTGTGCCAAATTGACTTCAATTTTTATGAGTCTAAATCGAGGAAGAAAATGAAAATTCCCCTTGGCGAACTAAACAAAGTTATCTTAAGGGAAATCGGAAAACCCGAAGGAGGGGGGTGTGTCGTAGTTAATGGCGGGCACTATCTTCCAAATACAGAAACCCCCCAAAAAATCGGGAAAAACCCTTTGGCGACATGGGATGCCGCCTGTGGATTGACCCTATTACTTAAAGAAAAGGGGTTTGATGCTAAAATAAGCCTTATGACTAATGACGTGGGGCTACCCGCGGAGACTAGAAAAGAGTTAACTTTGAACGTGCCATTGCCCTACACAAAAACAATGCAAAAGTATGGTCTCAAGGCAAGCGACCTTATGAACTACTCCAACAAACCGAAAGAAGTATATTCCGAAAAGAAATTAGCAAACCGGTACATCCACCAGAAACAGAAGAAAAAGTGGAATCTCTACAAAAAAGGAGAAGTTGACAACTATTGCAGCGCGGCGTTCATACCTTATTTCAGAGATGTGGTAAAACAAGGCGCGGATTTTTCAGTGTGGGTAATGTGCAAGTGCGCAAGCCAAAATCTGATTAAGGCAATAGAACTTTTTTCAGACCGGGAAGGTGGACTTAGAAACATCTGCTATTTCTATACCAATAATTGCTTTGAGTAGCAAGCTATTTCTGAATACCTGGGGGCTTTGCAAATTTTGACCTAAGGCGATCCACAAGTACTTTGCACTTTGATTTATAAAGTGGCAAAGGATTGCTCGGGCTATCATTTATTGCCTCCGCTGCAAACCTCCCGCTTTGAAGGGCAAAACTTATCCCCTCGCAACTGCTTGGGCTTATCAGCCCCGCAGCCTCTCCCGCCAGCAATACATCTCCTCGCCCAAGAAAGATTTCAGAAAGAGAAGCGGGCCTGAGAGCCACACCTGGCAATAGGTCTCCCGTCCCTTTAAGGTTGTATTTTTTAGAAATTTTCTTCTTGAACAAAGCAAATTTCTTGTTCGCATCGTGCGGCAATATCCCGCCGCCTATGAGCACCCTACTGCCTTTTGGGATTAGCCAACAATAGAAATCAGTTACTTCTGTATCCCTTATAAAAATTGTGTTAGTTAGGTTGCATCCTCGCATATACTCCTGCATGCCAAGATAATATGGAACCTTAGTAAACCCAATTTTCTTACGCACTCCAGACAAGGCACCCCCACAACCAATAATGTGTTTTGTCATTAGCTGCCGAATATGCCCATTCGATTCTAGGACAAGGGATATCATTCCAGATTTATTCAGCTGGCTGAAATCAATCAGCGTTGTCTTTTCACAGACCGAAACATTATTTTTTTCCACCCACGAAAGCATCCACGAATCAAACTCCTTACGCTCAACATTATAAAATTCTTCTTCAGAAACAGCCTCGCCTCCAGTTTCAAAATCAAAATAATTTATTCTCATTTTCTTTGGTCTTGAAAAAATTTTTTCGGGGGGCTTTAGAGGCAGTATTAAGTCGGCTGCCTCTTGCGTAAGTATCCCCCCACACGCCTTGTTTCGCGGCAATGGCTTTGAATCAATAAGCAGCACACTGAACTTGCGAGAAAGCGACCTTGCTGCAGAACATCCAGCAGGACCTGCCCCTATAATAACCACATCATATCCAAGGCGGGTTTCTTCCAGAGGCATACAATTCATAAAATAAATAAGTTAATATGCCTATTTAACCTTTGTTTTTGTTCGCTCTTCAAAAATGATTGTCAGGTGGCCACATTTTAGGTCAGTTTTCGCCTTTCCAAAGTACACTGTTTTCCCAGTCTCCGACAAAATTCCACTTAAAAGACCTTTTACGAAAAGATACTCAGATTTTTCTGAAAAGACAGTCCAAGGAAAATAATCGAATTTTGCTAAGTACTTTCCGCCCTTCTTTAGGATTAATGCGTCACCAAAACCTATTGCTGAAAGGAAATCCATCGCAAACTTCGCAGAGTTGCCTGCTTCCCTTGCCAAGTTAGCCCCGAAGCGGAATGCGGCATCAAATAGTTCTTGCTCAGCACCTATCCCCCTCAACCCCTCTTCCAACACATACATAAGACTCGCCTCAGTTAGCGCATACCTCTCCCGGCAGTGTTCCAGCTGACCAGACTTGAACGAGAAAAAGCCTGTTTGGATAAGGTCTTTTAGGGAGGTTTTACAATAATGGGTCGAGTGTATTTTGTTGTATGGCTCATATTCCCCAGAAATTTTCGAGCATTCTAAAAGATTTTTTTCAGAAAAAAATTTGATATTTTGCTTTTTTAGGTATTCTGAAGGCGCACACAGAACTTCGCATTCCTCATCGCCCCTTCCTTGGCACTTTGTCTGGGAAGCCTCTATTGAAAAATCCTGGAGAGTGTGGCTCCACATTCCCGCACAACCCCCTTCAGTAAGGATAAGCCCAATGCCATTTTTGCTGCACACAAAATAACGACCCATCCGCATCACATACTTCTTATTGCCAAAATCCGTCTCAAAAGAAAGTTTCCTGCCAAAGGAGATTGCCTCCATATATCTTAAAAACAAATAGAAGAAGTCATTGATTTTTTTTTGGCCGGAATCATTTATTGTGGGGAATTTGCAAAGCACAGCATACCGATAGCCAAACTTTTTTCCAAGTGAGTAAAGTGCACTTTGCCCAATGCCAGCATATTTTTTTACCACATCCCTCTCCAGTTCAACGAGCACCCGTTCTGGCATGAAGAATTCTCTTACGGTTATTTCCTTCCCCGCCTCAGTCAGTTTCAGGATTATGAATCCGGGTTTATCGATTATCTCGGATTTTGGAATAAGCACGTTCTGCAGGAACCAAACAACTACCTTGTCTTTTATCTTAGCCACACAATCACCAAAAGTATGGAATCAACAGTATTGATGCGCCAATCAATATAAATTCGCCGTCCACAACCCAATCCATAAGTTTCCGTTGAGGGATTATGTTCGGCTTGCTAAGCAAAAAAAGGTAGACATATACTAAAACGGTGCTAAGATTAAGGAGATGTGCAAGGGGCGGCAAAATGCCAAAATAGGCTGCACAGAAAACCATTGCCCCAAGGAAAGTATTGGCCCCATAAAATAACCACATAGTTTTTTTTGGACCCAACAATATCGGCAATGTTCTAATTCCTGCATTTTTATCACCTTCGATATCGGCCAAATCAAAAACCCCTGAGTTGATAATCGACCTAATAAATATAAAAACCGCAAGTACAGCAAACCCCAGATTTATTTCCACTAGGTGATATGCTGCGGGCACCATCACCATAGCCAAAACCCAATTTAAGCCGATGAACAAATTCTTGCCGAAAAGCATGTCCTTGAAGCGAGGAAATCCCAAAAGACCTTTAAGGACCGGAATTTTTACACTGTATAAAATCCCGATTAACAGTATAGCAATCACGGTCAAGAAAGTGGGCAAGTTAGCTTGTGCCCCGAAAACCAGTGCCAAAAAGTATGCGAGTGCTATGAGCGCAAGAAGGGGCTTTTCAAAAAGGGTTATGGCAGCAACTCGTTTAGGGTTATTTATTGAATCTTCGTCTTTATCAGTTATCCTATTTAGGGAGTAAAGCGAGAACGTCATAAGAAAAATTATTAAGAATACCGAGAAATTGGGAGCCCCGCCGAGCAAAATCGAAAAACCATAACCTGTGAATGCGATTCCTGTGGCGAGATAAATATTAATAGAGATAAAAAAGTCCCAGAAAGAAAATTCAGGCTTGGTTTTCATTCAATCTTACGCCCCTTTTGTTGAAATCGAATGAGCAAACACTTCCATCCGCATCGGTCTTGCGCATTTTGGCGACCTCCAAGGTCCTAGTTACGCCCTCTCCTATCGCACTCTTTTTCAAAAGAACCACCCCATCGCACAAAAACTCACTAATCGTATCCCTGCTGTACCACTCGCTGT
>CAZILS010000013.1:0-4284 GCA_964540145.1 uncultured archaeon
GAAGCGGTGAGCGCTGCCCCAAAAGAGCACAAAGGGCAGGTTGGGGCGTTTTAGGCGGGAAAGCCTTTGTTTATACATTTCCAATACTTGTATAACCCGCATGAGTAAGGTTAAAATCCGTTTCAGGCACTAAGTTGTTATGGAATTGAACGATATTCCAAAACCGCCTTCGGAAAAGTCGAGCACGCGCGAGCTTATAATAAACATCCTCTCAATGAGGTCAAATCTCACAGGGAAAGAAATTTCTAACACGCTCAAAAAAGAGTTCTCAAAAAGTGTGACCTACCAGGCTGTTCACAAGGAACTGAAGGCGCTCCTTGGGGAAAGGATGCTCCTGAAAGACGATAAGAGGTATTCGCTGAACCCAAAGTGGGTGGAGAAGATAAGTGATTATGTTAGTGGCTTGCCGAAAAAGCCCTCGCCAAGCCTGAAGCTGGAGCTTGAGGAGAAGGGCGTTTCCTCTCAGTCATTTGAGCGGAGGGAAGATTTCGCAAGGTTTTGTGTGGAAGAATTCCTCGCGCTTCCTTCCGGTGGGAAAGACACAATCTGCTTCCTTCAGCACCTCTGGCCGGCTGTGAGTTTCTCGGAAAAGGATATTGGTTTACTAAGGGAATTTTTTTCTAAAAATAAGTACATTCTCATCGGTCAGTACGATACCCCTATGGACATCATCAGCAAGAACTTCTTCGAAGACATAGGTGCCAAGGTGATTCTGGGCATTCGGTTGGGGTCTGAAGCGGACATTATAGTCCATGGAGATTGCGTAGGCTATTTCCACCTTGAGCCCAAATTCAAGAAAAATATGCGCAGATTGTTCAAGCTTAACAAAAAATTCGAGAAAATAAACCTAATGAAATTCCTTAAGCCTATTTCATTCCTGAAGTTCCCTATGGATGTTGTCGTTGTGCAAAATCAGGCGGTAGCAAAGAAAATTAGGGCACAGGGAATTCAATATTTGAGGAAGTAATTGGCTATTTCGCAATCGCCTTTATCTTCGCCCTTGAAAAGCTGTCTAAAACTATTAAAAACTGTACACAGGCTAATATTAGACGATATACGATGGGGAGCTCTCTCTCAGTTATTGATTTTTACCGCTTAACTAAGGTAAATAGGACAATAATTCCAATCGCAGCATTTCTTTTAGGCGCCTTTTTTTCAGGATACTATGGATTCTGGGTTATCCCCGCATTGCTTTCAATTGTCTTCATCTATGCTGCCGCAGCATCAATAAATGATGTCTATGATTTTAGAATTGACAGAATATCAAATCCTCAAAGGCCAATCCCTTCAAATAAAATAGATTTTACAGGAATCTACTTTGTAGGGGTTGTCCTTCTTCTGTCGGGGCTTATTTGCGCATATTTCACAAGCTCCAGTTTAGAAAAGCCTTTTTTCATGTTCTTGATGCTTTTCGAAGTAGTGCTGGGAATAATTTACTCCAGGATAACCTGTAAACACTTCATAACAGCAACTGCAACCTTGGGCATTTCCCACGGGCTTGTTACCTTTGTCTCCGCGACATATCTCTTCGGGAACTTGATTTCCGACGAAGGGATATTCCTATCATTTTTGATTTGGATTCTGTTATTCCTCACATACAACATCAAAGACTTCAAAGATGTTGAAGGCGACAAGGAGCTCAGAACTACGCTTCCTTCGCTACTGGGGGTGGAAACTGCAAAAAAGCTTGTATTCGCGTTCCTTGTTGCGCCTCTAATCGCTTCGGTAATTACGTTTCTGCTTTTTGGGAACGTACTCTCATTCGTAATATCTGCGATTATAGGTATCGGTTTGATAGGTATTGGAATTATGCTAAAAAGATCAGAAAAAAAAGAACAATTTACTAAAGTGCTGAGACTTTTCAGACTATTTATGGCAGGCTATATCTTATCTCTCGGTTTGTGACTATTTTTCAGCCACAGTAATCAAGCCATTGAGTGAGAAACTAGTCTTGGAAAAATTTTTGTTAAGCTGACGAAGATACTCATCAAGAACAGGGAATCCATTATGGCTTGGAACCACATACAATAGCCAATCGGAGAAAATCCTATCGAAAGGGGTCTTGTTCACCAACTGGTACATGACGAGTTTACCTCCTGGTTTAAGAATCTTGCTAACTTTACTCAAGAACTCCTCTCGCTCGTTATTAGGAAGATGGTGAATCAACAAAGAGCAAAATGCTGCATCGAATTTTTTGTTTAGACGCCAGTCTTTAGACAGGTCCAATTTCTTTAATTTCACTTTGTGAATGTTGTTATTTAGTTTCCTGTCGCCCCTGAGGTTTTCCAATCTTTCCTCCGCAATATCAAGCATTTGCTTGCTATTGTCAATTCCTAGCAACTTTATCAGTTTGTTAGAACGCTCTACAATATCTACAATCGCCACTCCACTACCGCAACCAATATCTATGACCGCGGCATTGTCCCCCAGCCCCTTGAGAAGCTCCTTAACCGCCATCTGGCGAGGCGAATAAAGAGGTCCCATCATCACTGAATCCCAAAGCTCAACGACCTTCCGGTTTGTGAAACCTGCCTTTCTTTGCTTCTTATTGCTTTTTATCGCATCTCTTGCAAACCCATACAAGAACAAGGTCCATTCCTCCGATCCAGGATATCTTTCCGAAACAAACTCTTGTTCTTGAGGAGTAAACGGCTTGGGAACAACTCCTGTGAGCGAATACTTCCCATCCGCATATTCAAGTACCCCTCGTCCCACAAGAAACCCTGTCAGGGACTCAAGCATGGATTTGTTCTTTATCCTGCGGGACTTTCTTATTTCTTCTAAATCAGCACTTTTGTTTTTTGTCAAATAGTTAATTATGCCTGTCTCCTTGCACAGATCATAAGCGTAATAGGTGTACCCTTTGTATGCAATTTTTATCGCTTTTATGTCTTCTCTCATCCTTTTATTCTTTGCAAGTTCCAACAAAAACCCAATCTTTTTCATCATTCTACCACCAAGTTCATTGAGAACAAACCAGACGATACGCTCTTGTGTTCTATCCTAACTTTTAGGTTTGATTTATTCATATATTGGCACAGAAATCCAGATAAAAGCCCCCTAAAAATGTTAAACTCGACTTCGTCATAAAGCTCATGCCAGGGGAAATAATTAACCGAGACTTCTTTGCCGTCGCTTGATACGTGCAGGTCTCCCCAGCCATGGGCTGCCATAAAATCAGAAATGAAGTCCGTGGAGAAGTTTTTTCCTTCCTTTTTCGCCACAGCCAATGCGCTTTCTCGGGAGGAATCAAACAAGATGCTTGCGCCGACCTCATCCCTTCCAAGAACATACTCGATCAGATAAAGGAAATTTATGTCAAGCGGGAAATACCTGTCGCCTTGATAAGTCATCTTTCCCCCAGAATATTTGACAATGTTTTCTGAAATCATCTCTTTCATTGAAATTCCTGAGAATTGTGTGGGGCGTATCTTATTAAGCTCAAGGTACTCGTGAGTTGAATTATCGTGTTCAATAAGTTCATCGTGATTCATAACCTCAATGTTTTTGCTCTTGAAATAGTCCCTTGGCGCACAAACAAAACAACATTCCTTATCACCTCTTCCCTCACAAGTCAACTGCGTGCCTTCAATCGAAAAATCATCCATTAACCATCCCCAGAGTCCTGCAAGCCCACCTTCACCCAACATGTAGCCCTTGCCGTTCTTGCTGCATATGACATAATCGTTGAAGTGAATCTCAAAATATTTCTTTGAGACATCTGACTTTATGTCTGAACGTTTTGCCCAAGTAGCACCAACAAACTTTGAAAGGAATAAAGCCAAATCCGCCACCTCTTTCTCAGAGTAGTCCTTCAAAGTGGGCATGTTGAATGACTTTCCATAGTTCCATCCGAAATTCTTCCCAATTTGGTACAGAAGCTCCTTCCCATTAGACATCTTCTCGCACACAAGATCCTCAACAGCAATCAGCAATTCTTCTGAAAGAAACAGATCCCTCTGAAACGTGTGACCATACTTGCTGCTTTGCTCGGTTATCACAAAACCAAGATGGTTGTACTTCACGAAATTGGGGGCAATAATGTTTTTTGCATACCATAAGACGAGGTCTTCTTTTAGCTTCATCTCAGGACCCCTAATCAGGTTATCTCAATTCCTGACTTAATAAACTCCAGGTCAAATTTTCCGCCAGTCATTTTGGTTTTTCGGATCTTCTTAACCTCTACTGTGCGAGTAAGCTTTTTTCCCAGAGTGGCCGTCTCTATTAACACCACCCCATCGCACAAAAACTCACTAATCGTATCCCTGCTGTACCACTCGCTGT
>CAZILS010000014.1:0-997 GCA_964540145.1 uncultured archaeon
ACGGCGAATACATCACCGCCACGCAGTACCAGGTCAACAGCGGCGAGGTCGTCGACACCGGCGACTGCGGCGAGGTTGAGGTGTGCGTGGACGGCGAATACATCACCGCCACGCAGTACCAGGTCAACAGCGGCGAGGTCGTGGACACCGGCGACTGCGACGAGGTTGAGGTCTGTGTCGACGGGGCGTACATCACCGTGACGCAATATCAGCTCAACACCGAGGAAGTGGTCCCGACGGACGACTGCGGCGCGGTTGAGGTGTGCGTGGACGGCGAATACATCACCACCACGCAGTACCAGATCAACAGCGGCGAGGTCGTGCCGACCAACGACTGCGGTGAGATCGAGGTCTGCGTGAATGGCGAATACATCACCGTCATCCAGTACCTGGTCAACAGCGGCGAGGTCGTGCCGACCAACGACTGCGGTGAGATCGAGGTCTGCGTGAATGGCGAATACATCACCGTCATCCAGTACCTGGTCAACAGCGGCGAGGTCGTGCCGACCAACGACTGCGATGAACTGACGGTGTGCGTGGACGGGGAGTACATCGCCGCCACGCAATTCCAACTCAACAGCGGCGAAATCGTGCCGACCAACGACTGCGGCGCGGTTGAGGTGTGCGTGGATGGCGTGTACATCACCGCCACGCAATACCAGGTCAACAGCGGCGAGGTCGTCGATACGGGCGACTGCGGCGAGGTCAGGGTGTGCGTGGACGGCGAATACATCACCGTCATCCAGTACCTGCTCAACAGTGGCGAGGTCGTGCCAACCAACGACTGCGGCGCGGTTGAGGTGTGCGTGGATGGGACGTACATCACCGCCACGCAATACCAGGTCAACAGCGGCGAGGTCGTCGATACGGGCGACTGCGACGAGGTTGAGGTGTGCGTGGACGGAACGTACATCACCGCCACACAGTACCAGATCAACAGCGGCGAGGTCGTCGATACGGGCGACTGCGGCATGGTTGAAATCTGCGTCGATGGCCA
>CAZILS010000014.1:1097-3991 GCA_964540145.1 uncultured archaeon
CGCCACGCAATACCAGGTCAACAGCAGCGAGGTCGTCGATACGGGCGACTGCGGCATGGTTGAAATCTGCGTCGATGGCCAGTTCATCACCGCCACGCAATACCAGGTCAACAGCAGCGAGGTCGTCGATACGGGCGACTGCGGCGAGGTTGAGGTGTGCGTCGATGGCGCGTACATCACCGTGACGCAATATCAGCTCAACACTGGGCAGGTGGTCCCGACCGACGACTGCGGCATGGTTGAAATCTGCGTCGATGGCCAGTTCATCACCGTGACCGAGTACCTGGTCAACAGCGGCGAAGTGGTCCCGACGGACGACTGCGACATGGTCGAAATCTGCGTCGATGGCCAATATATCGAGGTGACCGAGTACGCGGTCAATAGTGGCGAAGTGGTCCCGACGGACGACTGCGGCGAGGTGGAGGTGTGTGTGGACGGGGCGTACATCACCGCCACGCAATACCAGCTCAACACCGAGGAAGTGGTCCCGACGGACGACTGCGACCTGGTCGAAATCTGCGTCGACGGCCAGTACATCGAAGTGACCGAATACCAGGTCAACACCGAGCAGGTGGTGGACACCGGCGACTGCGGCGAGGTGGAGGTGTGTGTGGACGGGGCGTACATCACCGCCACGCAGTACCAGCTCAACACCGAGGAAGTGGTCCCGACCGACAACTGCGACGAGATCACGGTCTGCGTGGATGGCGAGTACATCGACGTGATCGAGTACCTGGTCGAAACCGAGGAAGTGGTCCCGACCGGCGACTGCGACGAGGTGCGGGTCTGCGTGGACGGTCAGTACATGACCGTGACGCAGTACCAGCTCAACACCGAGGAAGTCGTCCCGACGGATGACTGCGGTCGGGTCCGGGTGTGCGTGGACGGCGGCTACCAGACGTTCACCGAGTACAAAATCCGCGAGCAGGGCATCGAAGACACCGGGGACTGCGGCATGACGGTCGTCTGCATCGACGGCGACTGGGTCGAAGTGTCACAGTACGAAGTCAACACCGGCGAAATCGTGCCGACGGACGACTGCGGCGAGGTCACGGCCTGCGTGAACGGCCAGTACATGACCGTTCCCCAGGCCCAGATCAACAGCGGCGAGGTGGTTCCGACGGACGACTGCGCCCAGGTCCGCGTCTGCTACAACGGCGCGTTCATCACCGTGACGCAGTACGAGATCGACAGCGGCGAGATCGTGCCGACGAACGACTGCGACGAACGGCCCATCTGCGGGCGGACGACGCCCGGGCCGAACGGCTTCCCCGTGATCGATATGGACCCGGCAGCGTGCAGCCCCTTCGAGGCTCCGCGCGCCGAATGGCAACCGATCGAAACCGGCGCGGCGGTCTGCCCCGACTGGTTCCTGTACCACACCAACATGACGGGCGACTGGGAAATCTTCCGGCTGGGCGAACTGCCCGATCAGCCGGGGGCCGAGCCGAACCTGAGCCAGGGCGTCGGGCGGCGGGCCTACGACTTCGCGCCCACACGCTCGCCGGATGCGGGCTGGATCGCCTGGGCGTCCAACCGCAACAACGGCGACTGGGAGATTTACGTCGGCACGGCGGACGGCACCTTCCAGCAACGCGTGACCTACACCGAGGACGCCATCGATATCGACCCGATGTGGTCCCCGACGGGCGAATGGATCGCCTATGAGTCGGCGCGCAACGGCAACTGGGAAATCTACGCGGTGGATGTGGCGACGGGCGTCGAACGGCGTCTGACCGAGCATCCCGCCAACGACATCAACCCCTTCTGGTCACCGGACGGCACCAGGCTGCTGTTCCAGAGCGACCGGGACGGGCTGTGGCAGGTGTACGAGCTGGACGTGGCGACGCTGGAGGTCACGCTGTTGAGCGATGGCCAGGGCGATGACCACGACCCGCAGTACTCGCACAACGGCGAGCTGATCACCTTCCACTCCTACCGGGGCGAAACCGCCAATGGCGGCGTGTACGTCATGAACGCCGACGGCAGCGACCAGCGCCTCATCTCCGACCTGGCCGGTGACGCTCACCTGCAGGTCTTCTCGCCGGATGACACGCTCATCGCCTACCAGTCCAACCTGGACGGCGACCTGGACATCTACGTCTACGAGCTGGCGACCGGCGAAACCCGCCTGGTGACGGATAACACCATCGCCGACTACGCGCCGACGTGGTACTGTGACGCGCCGGTGCTGATCTTCACCTCCGACATCACCGGCGACTCGAACCTGTTCGAGACCCCGGCGCTACCCATTGACGCCCCGCCCATCCTGGTAGAACAGGACGCCGGGCAGTTGACGGACGCGCCGGAGTTCGACCAGTATCCCGAAAGCACCCCGGCGGAGGAGAACGCCAGCCGCCAGGGGGCCACGCCGTAACCGGCGCGGACTCCCGGCAGGCTCCAGGTAACTCCTGATGCCATAGCCAACGGGCCGCTCCCAAGCGGGGGCGGCCCGTGATGTTGTGCCCGGTGGCAGGGCAAGGCGAACCGGTCGCCCGCGCCCCTACTCGTAGTCGTAAAATCCCTGGCCGGACTTGCGGCCCAGGTGCCCCGCCGCCACCATCTGCTTGAGCATGGGGCAGGGGCGGTACTTGGGATCGCCCAGGCCGTCGTAGAGCACCTCCAGGATGCTCAGCACCACGTCCAGCCCGATGAAATCGGCCAGCGCCAGCGGCCCCATCGGGTGATTCATGCCCAGTTTCATCACCGTGTCGATCGCCTCCGCGCTGCCGACGCCTTCCATCAGGGCGAACATGGCCTCGTTGAGCATGGGCATCAGGATGCGGTTGGCGATGAAGCCGGGATAATCCGCCGATTCGACCGGTGTTTTGCCCAGCGCCTCGGCCAGCGCCATGATCACGGCCCGCGTCGGCGCGTCGGTGGCGCGGCCCCGG
>CAZILS010000015.1:0-3107 GCA_964540145.1 uncultured archaeon
AAAGAGAATTCTTTGAATAAATTTAAAGGGCCTCAGTGTTGAGTTAAATCATCATAACCTTTTTGCAAGCAAAAAGCTTAACCAAAAAGATTCAGCAGGTGTTAACATCATCCCCAGCCCTGAATTAATTTTGTGTTTAAGTCTTTAAAACTGCTTTGTTTTTAGCAGTTAGTTCGTATAATTTCACTTCAACTTTTCAATCTGCCAAATTTCACAAAAATTAGTGTCGTTGCCTACGCTTTCTCCAACATTCACCTCATCATTGCCTATTGTAATGTGTAAGAGTTATTCCTTAAAATTAATTGTTATCAATGGGTGACCACGTTTTGCGGTTTTGTGGTCACCTGAAGTGTTTTCTGAGTTCTTTTTTGAGCATTTCTTGTTGCGGCAGAATGCCTCAAGCCACGAGTCCAAACTCTTTTCTGAACACTAGTCACTTGTAGAAGTAGTGGAGAATTGTGTTGATGAAAATGAAAAAGCTCTGAATGCCGCAAGAAACCGGGAACGTTTATAAGCTTTCCAGTAACTCATAAATCTTTTTTTCTTCTTTTTCAATTTTAATATTCAAGTATTTTAGGCTACCGCCCATATTGTGATTTATTTGTTCTTTAATTATTTCAATGGATTTTTTTATCTGCGTTTTTATTTTTTGTTTGTTAGCGAATTTTTTGTCTAACACTTTGATTATATTGTTTGTTCCTCTTTTTTTGTCAGATTCCAGGTCTTCTAAGTCTTCTCTGATCAGTTGAAGTGCACGAGTCAACAGGAATACTTCTTTCGGGATTAATTTCTCGACAATTGCTTCAACAGTTCCCAAGTAGATTTTTATGTTTTGAGCACGGTTTAATTGGTTTTCTATGATTAGATTTGCTATTTTGTTTTCTTCGTGTTCTGAAAGTAGTTTTTTTTCTATAACTCTTTCGTTGTGAGGTATGGAAATTAAGTCAGGGAGGTTTTTGTATATTGATTCAACAAGTCTTTGTGCAACCAGTTTTTTGCCAGTCAAAACACTGAGTACGTCTCGTTTACTGCCCATCTGGTATTCCAGTGTTTTGTCCATCATTCTAATGAAAGTCACAAATTTTACAATTTCATTATAATAATCCATTACGACTTTTTCTTTGGTAAAATCGTAACTGTAATCAACGGTATCATCAATTGTCCAGAAGATTCTCTCTTCTTGTCTTAAAAGTTCAGCAATGAAGTCCTTCTCTTTATCAGAAATGTAGATAGAATCAAGATAGGCAATTATAACCGGGATCTGTGATGTGTGCCTTAAGCCGTGTTCTTTTTCAATTATCTGAAATGCTTCTTTAATTTGGTTTGGCTCTTTAATATTCAGCAGTTTCTCAAATGAATTGTTTGATGCCATAATTACACCTTCGGCCATCCCACTTCTTTCAGGAATTTTTTTTGTTCAGGTTTTACATAGTCTAAATCAAATTGTTCTTTATAAAGATTAATTACTCCTTTTTCTTTGTGCACTTTTTCAGTGGCTGTAAGAAATTCACATCGTTTGCCATTGATTGCCTCGCAGTCAAGTTCGACACACTGAACTAGATCCATGTGACAGGCGGTTCCGCCGCCTGCATTTATTCCGTTCAACATTATATCTACTGGCTTTTTTGATGGATAAAGTTCTTTTGCAAGAGGATTGTTCCACACGTAAAAATGGCTGAACTCGTCTTCATGGTAATCGATTGTTTTGTAGTCTCCAAGTCCTGCTGTTGAAGCTATGTCCATACCCCAGCGGTAACGTTCTTCAAACCTTTTTAGATCATAGTTTTCGACAAATCTTTTAATGTAGAGATAGGATGTCTTCCATGCCCACAAGTAAATTTCGTCTCGGAGCTTGGTGTCTTTGGAATTTAGGGCGGCTTTATACATTTCGACAAAAAAGGTGGCGGGCAGCATTACGGCTCGCTGTCTCAACAGGGAGATATCTCCAAACTTTATTTTTAACTGTCCTGACAGAAGCCATTCTCCGAACAGCCCATATATTCCTGCAAGTCTTGGCATAGTTTCACTTCATTATTGCTGAAGCTCCTTTTTCAGGGAGAACCTTTACGCCTTTATCGCCGATTGTATAGTCAAAAACTCCATGAATGTGTTTTGTTTTTCTCATTTTTCTGACTTCTATGTTTCCAAATAATTTGGAGCCTATGGATGAATAGTGCAATGCGATAAGACCGTCTACAACAAACTCTTCTATCCCGTATCTTGAGAACTGGCTGTCTTCTGATTCAGACGGTAGAAGAGCCGTAACGCCTAATCCTTTGAGGAAATCAATTACCTTATACATTGTCCTTCTTACAATTGCATCCTCAGAGGGTACTATTGGGAGGGTTCGGTCTGTAACTCTCGCCCCAACTGGCAGATCCTTGATTATTGATTCAAAGGTTGTCGCATAAATTGTTACTGATGCTAAAGAGTCTATCACAAGCCTTTTAGCTTTTACTTTTTTGACGATCTGTTCTACTTTTTTGAATAGGTCTGTGACATCTTTAGCTTCTCTGACTTTTTCAATTACTATTTTGTTTTCTTTTACCAATTTGGAAATGTTCCAACCAAATCGAGATGCGGCTATTTCCAATTCTTTAGGGTCCTCTTCAAAAGTAATATAGACCCCCGGTTCCCCGTGTGTCGCTCCATAATAGAGATACTGTAAACAAAGATTTGTTTTACCTGCACCCGGACCTCCACTTACAATTACTGCTGCTTTTTTTGGGATTCCGCCTTCTATTAATCCGTCCAATCCAGGAATTCCAGACTTGATACGGCTTATATTAACCATTTTTCACGCCTCCTTTTGTTTTTAAAGCCTTGCCTTACTTTATAAAGATTATTCTAAATATAAATATTGTCTATTTATACGTTTAAATACAGTGATTTTGGGTAAAATCCGGGTAGATTCAGGAAAAAATAGCATTATTATAAAAGCATTAACTCTTACAATTAATTTACAACTTTTGTTTTTTTGGTGAGCCTATCCCTTTTATTTTTTGTCTGATTCTTTCTTTTTTTGAAAAATTTTAATTCGGGCCTCAGTGTTGAGTTAAATCATCATAACCTTTTTGCAAGCAAAAAGCTTAACCAAAAAGATTCAG
>CAZILS010000016.1:0-2908 GCA_964540145.1 uncultured archaeon
CCGCATCCTTCATCGATTAGGCCATCGAGGTCGTTGTCGAAGTAATCACCGCAGGCCTCATCCCCTGCGAACAGTATTTCAACGGTTGCCGTGTTATTGCTCTCGCTGCCCTCAAGGATGCGGTTGTTCGGGTCTGCGCTGACAACAAGCGGGGCGGTTGCGCCGGCAAGGCCTGCCATCTTCGGCTCATCCGGGAGGTAGGTGAACGACAGGACTGTGCTGTGCGCGGAGTTTGCGGGGAGGGAAGGTATGGTTGCGCTTGCAAGGATGCTTCCGTTGTTCAGGAGCATAACCTCGAAGGGCGCATTCACCGGAAAGGGGGTTAGGTTGGAGACATTTGCCATGACCGTAACAAGGTCCCCCTTCCTCGCCTGCGAAGGGCCGCTTGCGCGGGTTGTGAGGTCCGGAACATCCGAAATGCAGCTGCCGGAGCAGCAGCGGGAGCTATCAGCCGCATCGAGCCAGCTCCCTGAACAGGACTCGTTGCTCCCACACCTCACCCCGCCAAGGTAGGAACACGTAAGTGTTGGCCCGGTAGTGCCGCCTGTTTCGCCGGCCGAAGGCGGAGTGTAGGTGTCCCCTGCAAGCATCAGGGGCAGATAATCACCGCGCGAGGACGTGCTCATATTCACATCGCCGAACGGCAGGCTGTCGCTCCCTATCCAGTCGTTGTCCATGTCATGCCCTTCATACCCAGTCCAATAATTTCCGCCCTTGTAAGGCCCGCCCACTATGTTCGTTGCAAGTGTTTTCTGGATGTTGAAATCGTTTCCCCCGTCACTTTCCAAATCCCAGACGTAGGAGTTTGCGTCGATGTAGTTGTTGTAGAAGAGGTTGGAGTTGTTGTCGAAATCCCATGTGCCAACTCCCGCAATCGTAATATAATCGTAAATTGAAATTGCTGTCTGGCCGCATCCGGAGATATTGTTGTCAAATATGTTGTTGTCCGTTGCGCCGCCCGTAACAACCAATCCGTTTGCATCCTCGTTGAAGATGTTGTTGTCATAAACCCTGTGCGAGGAGCCACGTAACAGTATAGCCCCAATGAGGTTGTTGTCGTGGAAATAGTTGCCATAGATATTTGAATCGGAGCCCTGTATCGCGATGCCGTAATTGTTGTCGTAAATCCTGTTCCCGTAGGCGGCTATCCTGCCTCCTGAGGTGTAATTTAGGGACAGTCCGTAATTGTTCCCATAGATATTGTTGTCATATACATTCTCGTCATAGCTGTTGATGACTATCCCCACACCAGGGTACACCCCGTTATCATAAATCTCATTGCGGTAGAACTCGTTGTGCATTGTGAGCGCGGGTGTATCGGTCAGGATACCATACATGTTGCCATAGATTATATTATTTCTCTCCACATTGTAGTATGCGGTGCCCGAGTGCTGCACACCATGCCTTGAATCGTAGAGGTTGCAATCGCGGACTGTGTTGGTGTTTGAGTCATAAATCCAGACACCCTGGCCTCCGCCCATCGGTGTTCCGCCCGCATTGCAGTCCTGTATCGTGTTCGAATTGGAGTCCTTAAGGTAAATGCCGTGTTCATAGTCAATAATGTCGCAGTTCCTTATAGTTACCCCTGTCTTTCCCTTCAGGTATATCCCGCTACCGGTGTCATCCCCTACAAGGGTAAGGCCGTTGCAGTCGAGCGTAACATTGTTTGCGTCGATTATCAGGAGGCCATCGTTGGCTGCATCGACCACATTGCACGGCTGGCTTGCCTCGGGAACTGCGAAGATTGTGTTCTTGGTTATAAGTGTGTTGTCGGTTGGGCAGGTTAGGTAGCGGTTGACATCTGCCAGCGGGAGGTAATCCCCCTTGGATGCGACGCTCATGTTCTCATCGCCGAAGGGGAGGAGGGTGTCGCCGAAACCGTCGAGGTCTGTGTCCGCTCCCCGATAACCAGTCCAATAATTTCCGCAGTATGCGCTTACACCAATTATGTTTGTGGTTGTGGTGTCCTTGGTTGTGTTGAAATCGTTTCCCCCGTCACTTTCCAAATCCCAGACGTAGGAGTTTGCGTCGATGTAGTTGTTGTAGAAGAGGTTGGAGTTGTTGTCGAAATCCCATGTGCCAACTCCCGCAATCGTAATATAATCGTAAATTGAAATTGCTGTCTGGCCGCATCCGGAGATATTGTTGTCAAATATGTTGTTGTCTGTATTGCCCGCAACGAAAACCACGCTGTTCTCGTCGGAATCAAAGAAGTTGTTGTCGTGGATGTTGTTGCCGGAAACATGGTCTATTGCAAAAAAGGCGATTTTGTTTCCGGCGGAAATATTGTTGTAGATATTAAGGTTAGCCATCGGCCCTAACAGGACGATGCCGGCCGCACTCGAGATGGAGGTGTGGCCATACGCCCTGTTGTTGAAAATGTTGCTGTCCGGGCTCTGGTCGATGTAGATGCCATGGAGGGCATTGGAGTAGACATTGTTGTCCCTTAAAACAGTGTAAGGGGAATATGCTATGTTAATTCCCTGGCCGGGGCTCACGTTCCCATAGGCTATGTTGCCCTGCACAGTGTTGTAATATGAATAGGATAGCAGCAGGTTGTGGACATTCCCGTACGTATTGTTGTCCAGTATTGTATTGGAATTGGAATCCGAAAGGGATATTCCGCCGTTTCCAGAACTGCTGCCCACATTACAGTCCTGCACAATGTTTGAGTTTGAATCATCAAGATAGAGCCCTATGGAGTAATCGATAATCTCACAGTTCTTCACCGTTACCCCGGTCTTCCCGTTCAAGTAAATCCCATAGCCGGTGTCATCCCCTATCAAAGTCAAGTTGTTGCAGTCGAGGGTTATGTTGTTTGCTCCGATGTAGATTACTCCATTTACATCTGCGTCGATTACGTTGCAGTTCGCGCCATAGAAAGTGGTTGAGGAGGCCGATGTGAGGG
>CAZILS010000017.1:0-2813 GCA_964540145.1 uncultured archaeon
GTATCCGCGTTCGCCAACTTGACCGTTTCGCCGCTTAAATTGGCGAAGGTATTGTAAATGGGAACTTTAAAATCTCTGATTTGATGGCGCTGGTGGTACATTACGAAGTAGGAGAGCACCTTGATGCGTTCAGGCCAGGGCACATCCCCAGCCAAAAGCAGCGGTATTTGATGGAAGCAAGTGTGCGCAATATTTCTGCGGTTTGCTTGCCCGAAGGAGGTGCAACACCCGATACGCTTGAATGCGACATGGACCAGATCATCCGTTTTCTGGAAGGGATCCACGGCTTCTATCACGTTTGGGGGACTCAACCAGATGAAATTCTCCAGAGGGCTAATCACGATATTTATATACAGTGGGTGCCACACCTCTTATTCAATGACACCAGTTGGCTGAATGGGGCGGCGGATGACAAACCATATTCATGGGGGGATTGGATTGATATCGGTTGCACGGAACAAGGGTATGATATAGTCGAAGGCTTGGTCATGCATCCCATTTACGGCGATGGCTTAACTTTCCTTCTTCCGCCCGACACTGAAGATCCCGATAACTTCTCGCACACATTTTATGGTGACATCAGCCGCTGCTACCCAAGGACAGACTGCGAACTAAACCATGCTTTCGCCGTGACAGAAAGAAACAACAAACCTCCATTTCCGGACTGCCTCGCAGCCTGCCCTAAACTACAAGATTGCATCGAGATGCCCCAAGAGTAATATGTGACAAGGAGACCCAACATGTACCTTCTGCCAAAAAAACGGCTGCTACTAGCAAGTGTTGTCGCGCTCATTTTGATTGTTGTGGTTTGCCCTATGCCCGACGGTAAGGCACAGGGTCCTGTTACCATTACCATTCGATGCGATCCAACCTCTGATGTGTCCGAAGTCCAAATTCCAGATCCCTTCCCTGGGATATATTACAGCGTGCTGAGCGGCTACGATGTTGAAGGCCCCTTCCGGTTCGAGGTTGTGACCCAGGCGGGGATCGAGGAACTGGAAGCGCCCTTTTCTGCAGAGCAAGCAGCGCACTTGGCGGGTCCGGTTCTGTCGCCCGATGGTCAGATGATGGCGTTTAGTCCTATCCGGGGTTCAACGGACCTGACCGTCTGGCATACCGAGACCGGAGAATTAGCGACTCTGGCGCTGACGCCCGAAGAAGCCGAACATCTGGTAACCAACTTCTATCCCATCTTTCGGATTGCTCACAAGCTGGTCTGGCGCAGCCCGCAGCAACTAATGGTTCAGATTCTAGACGATGAAACCGAGTCGGTCAGGGGAGTGCGTATCCTACGCACCATTGAGATTGCCGTTGAACAGGACCCGCTCCGCTTGCAGCGTACTGCGGACCACATATGGGACTATCCCGATCTCCCGATGCCGGAGACCAGTTACAAGGTTCACACAACTTATCTTTCGCCGCAACAGAACTACGCAGCGCAGCTGACCTACTCTGAGGAGTACCTGCCGGCCCGCCTCCACTTGCAGGTCTACGACCAACGCACTGAGAACCTAGTTCTGGACATACCGCCAACCCCAACAGCTTATGTCAGGCCAGAACCAGTAATCTGGTCACTGGACGAACGTTTCTTGCTTTTCTTTCTGACGAGACTGGAAGAAGGAGGCGACTACCTCAGGACAACACTGATGCAGGTGGACCTATCCCAAGGAAGTGCGGTCGACACATCCTTGGAACAGGCTATCGTCGACGCGTTTGGACCAGGTGCAAGCATCATTGGTCTTCCGCTACTATCATGGAGCGCGGATGCCAACAGTGTCATGTTTTGGATTATCAGCATCGACCGGGGCACCACCTATGTAGCCGTCTACACACCGGAAACCGGCGAACTAGTAGCTGTCTGCGAACCAGACATCGACTATAATATCAACCGCCTCCAACCGCTCTGGTCACCGGACAAACGTTATGTTGGTTATTTGGATACAGGTTTAGTGTATGTCTTTGACACTGAAACGGGGAAAGCTTACCGGCTGCCGCACGGAGGCGGCAACTACCTCCTGGTGGGTTGGAGTTCCCCTCCCGCCGACCGCATCACGGACGGCCTGCTGGCGCTCTACACCTTCGAGGAGGGCAGCGGCGCGACGGTCAGCGATGTCTCCGGGGTGGGTACGCCACTCGACCTGACCATCAGCGACCCGGGGGCGGTCTCCTGGGGGGCGGATACACTCACCGTCAACGACCCGACCCTCATCGCCTCACCCGGTGCCGCGACCAAAATCATCTCGGCGGTCCAGGCCAGCAACGCCATCACCATCGAAGCCTGGGTTGCGTCGGCCAGTCTCACCCAGGACGGCCCGGCCCGCATCGTCACCCTCTCGCAGGATACCTACCACAGCGACTTCACGCTGGGCCAGGGTCGCGAATACACCCAGCCGGCCAACTTCTTCATCTCGCGCCTGCGCACCACGACCACCTCGCTCTTCGGCGAGCCAGCCGTGATGTCCTACCCCGGCACGCTGACCACCGAGCTATCCCAGGTGGTCTACACGCGCGACGCGGACGGCACAGCCCGGTTGTACGTCAACGGCGTGGAGCGTTTGACGGACCTGGTGGACGGCGACTTCTCAAACTGGGGTCCCGGCTACCGGCTGGCGCTGGCCAACGAACTGACCGAAAACCGCGCCTGGCTGGGCGAGTACTACCTGGTGGCGGTCTACGAGCGGGCGCTGTCCCCGGCGGAAATCCAGCAGAACCTCGCCGCCGGGCCGAGTGTCACCCCACCGCCCACCGAACGTGTGTCCGCCGACCGGGGCAGCGCGATGCGTTCCAAACCGGTGGCGCTTTTGCTGTCGGAT
>CAZILS010000018.1:0-2751 GCA_964540145.1 uncultured archaeon
ATATTTGAGTTAATATTGAAAATAAAAACGGTTTTTAGACAGACTGCCGTTAGCGGTAAACAATAATTTTTGCTGGAATTTTGAGCAATTCTTATTTTGCCGTATATTTGATCATAATTAAAATGCAGAATATGAATAGAATTGTAAAAGAAAGATTAAATGACATTATTAGACTGTGTGAAAATCATGGTGTAAAATCGTTATATATTTTCGGTTCTGCAAATACTGACAAGTTTGATAGGAATAGTGATATTGACTTTCTGATTGCTTTTAAAGAATCATTAAGTATTGAAGAATACACAGAGAATTATTTTACACTTCAGTATAAATTGAGAGAATTGCTCAAAAGAGAGATTGATTTGGTGACTCAAAATTCCCTTTCAAATCCTTTCTTTATTCAATCTATTGACCAGAATAAACAGTTATTGTATGGAGCTTAAGATACAGAAATACCTTTATGACATAATTACATCTATTAATTCAATTTATGAATATCTTGGAGAAAATAGAGACTTTAATGAATATTCTGAAAATAAACTTCTTCGAAGAGCAGTTGAAAGAGAACTTGAAATAATTGGAGAAGCATCGAATCGTATTTTAAAAATTGATAGTGAATTTCCAATTGATAATGCCCGAAAGATAGTTGATTTAAGAAACTGGGTGATTCATGGATATGATAAAGTTGACGATGTAATTATTTGGGGAATTTTGACAAATCATCTTCCAAAGCTAAAAGATCAGGTCGAAAAATTAATGAACTCATAAATTATTGTCACCCGCTAACACGTGTTGTATGCAAGCCGAAAAATCGACCGAACAATGAATTTTACAGCACTATGAGAAGTGAAAAAAGGAAAAACCAGCCCACAACCGAACGAAGTGAACTCACGAACCGGAACGAAGTGTAGCTCGGCGAAGCCAATACCATTGAATATAAATTTATCAATGAGTAAAAGCAAGAGAGTGGCTGCCCTTCCTTGCAACTCCCGCTATAGCGGGACAGGCTATCCCTTGCGCCACCGCTAAAGCTAAGGCGGCACGCGGTCGCAGCCACACACAACTTGTCCCGGATACTTTCGGGATGCTTTTTTGCCGACCCGCTGACTGAAAGATTAATTTCGAAATTTTAATTTACCTTTGCAAATAAAAACGATGTATAAAACAGAAAAAACATATATTACAAGTGACAAAAAAGTATTTGAATTAATCAATCAAAACTATTCATTGTTGCTTTGCTTACAGCATTTTGATATTGACTTTGCTGTTGATAACAAAACAGTAAAAGAATTGTGTGCTGAAAACAATATAGACTTAAATACCTTTATTATAATAGCAAACATGTATAATGGTTTCTATCCATCAGAAATTGAAATAGATTCAATCAGAGATATAACACCCATTTTGATTTTTCTTAAAAACAGTCATTTGTTCTATTTAAATGACAAATATCCCGAATTAAAAAGTTACATCGATATATTAAACAAAAATCATCAGAGTAAGGATATTCAATTAATTGAGAAATTTTTCAACGATTATTTTGATGAAGTATTAGAGCATCTAAAATATGAGGAAGAAATAGCTTTTCCATATTTTAATTGTATTCAAAACAATAATAAACCGGAACAGGAAAAAGCCTATTCGTCAGTTGAATATAGAAGTCACCACACCGACATTGAAACTAAACTTACTGATTTGAAAAATTTATTCCTGAAACATATAAAAATCAAGAACGATTTAAATATTAAACGGAGGTTTCTTAATACCTTATTTGGATTAGAATTTGATTTAAAAATTCATTCTGTAATAGAAGAAAAGATTTTAATCCCACTTATAGAAAGAATTGAAGCAAGAAAAAATGGATAAAACAAGGAAAAATATCATTGTTCTTGAACCTTCAATATTGCTTTATGAAGGTCTGTTTGCTTCAATTTCAAAACTGGAGGATGATTATACTTTTTATCACATAGATAGTTTGTCAGAAATAGAAACCATATTATTAAGGAAGGAAATATCCGTTGTATTGATAAATCCTGCTATGGTACAAAACAGGATGAATGATTTTACCAAAATTAAAAATCAAAATTCCGGAATTTGCTGGATTGGCATAGTTTATTCTTTCTTCGATAATTCAACCCTTAAATTATTTGATGATACATTTTCAATTACTGATGATATATTATCCATTGTACGCAAAATCAAAAATACAGGCAATACAAATATGTTGAATGGCCAACAAAACTCCCAGTTGTCAGAACGTGAAATAGATGTGTTAAAATTACTTGCAAAAGGTCTGTCCAATAAAGAAATTGCTGATAAGTTAAACATCAGTGTCCATACAGTGAACTCCCACCGCAAGAATATTATGGACAAAACTGAAATTAGGAGTATAGCAGGGCTTGCGGTTTATGCTGTTACAAAAGAAATTATATCACTTGATTAGCATTCCATATCACTTACATTAGCGATTTCTCAATCAACATTTCCCTACTTTTAGCGATTGTCTATTTTTTATTCTGTCCATAATTTTGCCATTGGTTTTAAATAATAATACTGATGGTAAAAACAGACAACAATTATATAAGATTTTATTTCACTTTAATAGTGATGCTCATGCTTCGCATTACTGCACATGCGCAGGAAGATATATCCGAAACTTCAGCAAAATTAATAGTTCTTGATAAAAACTCAGAACAACCCATACCATATGCCACCGTTTGTTTTGAAGAACTACAAGACAATGCTAAATATTAC
>CAZILS010000019.1:0-2577 GCA_964540145.1 uncultured archaeon
ACACACAATTACTGGAACGGTGGTGTTAATCCATCTACCGGCGACCTGCTCTCGGGCGATATCGACTATTCGAACCATCTCAGCAACGATCCCACAGTGCCAGGCAGCCCCGAATATGATGCGCATTGCCGACAAGAGCCTGAGCCACCAGAATGTGCAATCACTATCAACTCCAATCCTGAAGATCCCGTATATTTGTACACCTTTGAATACATATCTGGTGAGTGGCCGATTGCGCTAAAAATATACCTGGATCGGCCTGTCCACCGGCGTATCGTTGAAGATAACGACGAGGTGTTCAAATTTAATCACCCTTATCACGAAAGCGACATTGAAGCTGGGGTTGAGGGTTATCGTGGCTATGAAACAGCATCAACGATGACCAACTTGGAGGTAGACGCTTTCTATCTTCAACGATATTTTCATATTGTGCACATTCGACGAGTTTATTTGGTAGAAGAGGGGAAATATCAGGATGTAGATTTTTGGGTCTACACAGGTGACGGTGTCGCCCCTCATGCAGACAACCCTCCTCCAAATGATCCTGGCAACAATTCATGCTTCGATGAGCTTCCAATATGGCCCAGCCGGACTGATACCATTGACCTTCTGGCTGAATATGGGGTTGGAATTGAGGAGGATGGGCAAAACTGGACTGACTATGAACTGCGCGCAATTCTCACTGGGGTGATGCGTGTAGCAGAAGCATATGTTGAGGCTGACGTAGTAGGCGCAACCCATCACGAGCGCTTTCGGCAAGTTATGGGCCAGGAAATGATCTTCCTTCGGCTAGCGGAAACATTTTCAGGCAGTGCCGAATGGGGTCGGTACTATTCAGACTCCCCTGACCCATTTGAAGATGGCCTGGATGCCGGATATTGTCGCAACTTCGGCCCACTAAACGACGGTGTATTGGACCATCCGCGTGTCATCGCTTGCCGGGGGGCGCTAATTAACAGTGAAGCTTCCCCTCCTGTTGTAGGGGAAATCAGTGAATTCACCGCCGTACATGAATTGGGACACTTGTTTGACAGCCGCACTGGAGACAAACTATTTCCGCGGATGGAAACACCTGTAGGACAGATCGTAATCTCAGACTGTGATAACGAGAATTCCACTGTCATGGGAGTTTATCTCAGAGAGTGGAAACGTGGCATACGAGGATGGGGAAGCGTCGGACCAACCGAAGGGTTTTCAGATTTTCAACAGAATCCCTTTGCCCAGTCCGAGGCGTCTCACAAACTGAGAGAAACCGCTGCCGACATGTTTCTAAACTGGGTATACCGGCTTGCTTCGGACTCCCCCCCAAGCTCTGACTGTGACGAACCAGGCGTGGAGGGTATTTGGGAAGGCTTTAGAAACATCAATGGGGCTGGAGACTTTAATGGTCCGGCTTTCCCAGGAAATCAGCGGTACATTTGGATGCATGAGCAAATGCTTGATCTCCTGACCGAAAACAACTGGCGTTAAATGTAAATCACCTAGGAGAGAACAATGACAATCAGAGCGCGTAATTTCTTGTGCGCATTAAGCTGTGTTTTCGCAATGGTTTCTCTTGCGGAATTTGCAGGTATGTCGGGTAGCCAGTTGACAAGCGCAGCTTTTGCCCAATCACCGAGTTCAATCTGGGGTATAGCATGGTCCCCTAACGGAGATCGACTAGCCACTGGACACTTTGATGGTTCAGTGGATATTTGGGACGCCACCACAATGACTGTGCTCCAGACTCTAGAGGGTCACACTGGCTTTGTAACCTCGTTGAGTTGGAAACCAGACGGAAGCCAATTGATCAGTGGTGGAAAAGGTTCTGAAGCGCGCGTTTGGGACACGCAAACAGGACAACTTGTAGGAATCCTTCCCGATATCTCCTCGTCTTATGTAACCGCAGCAACATGGAATTCGGATGGTACCCGGATATTTACCTATGGTTTTGACGCCAGTCCGAGTTCCTTCAAGATATGGGATGCGATAACCTTACAAGAGCTTGAAAGTGATGCGCGCGGTGATGTGGTTCAAATTGCCTGGAATTCTGTTCGGATGCAAGTGGCTCTGGCCAACGCCGCCGGACAAGTGCTGATTGCGGATGCGGACACTTTCGAGAGTGAGTTATACCTCAACGAGCCGGAAACACCAGAAGGAGGGGTTTATGGCGTTTATGCAGTCGCCTGGAGTCCGGATGGGGAGCTTGTTGCTGGAGGTAATTGGGCTGGAACAGTGCGTACCTGGGACTCTGATACAGGTCAAAATCTATTAAACCTCCAAGCAACGGATAATTCAGTTACCGACTGGGCCACAACTACCGTTCACGCTCTTCACTTCAGCACAAATGGACGATATCTAATTAGCATTACATCTGATGGCACACTTCGTACATGGGATGTGGGAACTGGCGCCATTGTCAGCACGGAACAGCTTCCCGGCGCGCCCATCTATGCAGCCGCCTGGAGTCCCGACGGAAGCAAGTTGGCTTATGGTGGTGAAGATGGCACACCAATCATCATCGAGAACTTCGAACCGCCAGGCGACCGCATCACGGACGGCCTGCTGGCGCTCTACACCTTCGAGGAGGGCAGCGGC
>CAZILS010000020.1:0-2526 GCA_964540145.1 uncultured archaeon
GCCAAACGATTATGGTGAAAACTGTCGTCCTCCCAGCCCGTAAACGGAGATGGGGGAAAATGCCCCTGGCGGCGAAGCCTGGCTCCCCTTTCTCCGCTTGCGGGGAAAGGGGCAGGGGGATAGGGGTAAACCGATCAACCTGCTGACAGGTTGTTCGTGGACCCCATGCCGGGCAATGGCCATGATAGGTGGCCCGCCCTCACGGCGTGACCCGGGGTAGCGTCAGGCACGCGTCCGGGAATTCGACCGTATCGGCTCGCACCCACTGCCCCGCCGCCAGCCGCCACCACACGTATTGCTCGGCGTCCTGCGTCCAGCCGGTCGCCTGGACGGGCTGGCCCTGGGAAAGGTTGGCGACAATCTCGTTGGTGATGCCCGGCCCGGCCCGCACGTTGACCTCGTCGGCCAGCGCCGTTAGCAAGCAGCCCGCCGCCCCGGTTGCGTCCGGCGTGGCGACCGGAGCAAGCGTGCCCGCTGGCGCGGCGGGGGATTCCGGCGCGGTGGCCCCCGGCACGGTGGTCGGCAGGGGCGCGTCTGGGTCGGTGACCAGCGGCAGCGCCCAGCATGGATCGGGCAGGGTGTTAACGTTGCTCAACTGGTCGCCGCGCAGCCAGCTCCCGTTTTCCAGCCGCCACCAGGTGAAGCCCTCCTCGGTGCCGCGCGTCCAGGCGACCGCCGCGACCTGCTGGCCGGAGGTCAGCGCGCCCGTCTCGGCATACGCCGCGCCGGGACCCTCGCGCAACGTTACCCCGTCCGTCCCAATGATCAAAACGCATGCGCCAGAAGCGGCCTCCTCGCCGGGCGCGAGGACCGGCGCGTCCGGTGTGTCGTACTCAAGGGCGACGGTGGCCGTCGGGACCGGCCCGGCAGGAGTCGCCGCGCCCTCCACCGCGCCCCACAGCGAAAGATATGTCGCGCCACCAACGGCCAATCGCCGCCCGTCCGGGCTGAAGGCCAGCGCGTTGGCAGGCCCGGCGGGGTAGATGGCCCGTAGCTCCTGGCCGCTGGCCGCGTCCCACAGCCGCACGGTGTTATCCTCGATGCCGCCAGCCGCCGAGACGATCAGCGACCCGTCCGGGCTGAAAACCACGTCGTTCACGTTCTCCGTGTGGCCGACCAGGAAGGCGCGCTCTGACTCGGTGGGAGCCAGCTCGCCCAGGTCCCACAGCCGCACGGCGTGATCGGCCCCGGTCGAGGCGAGCGTCTGCCCGTCCGGGCTGAAGGCGATGCTGCTGATGTTGCCGGTGTGCCCGTCCAGGACGGAGCGCGCCGCGCCGCTGGCCACCTCCCACACGCGAACCGTGTTATCCTGGCCGCCCGCCGCCAGCAGCGACCCGTCCGGGCTGAAGGCGACAGCGGTCACAAACGAGGTATGCCCGGCCAGCGTCGCCGGGGTCGCGCCGGGATCGTCCAGGTCCCACAGGTAAACGGTTCCGTCGTCACTGCCCGCCGCCAGCAGGGACCCGTCCGGGCTGAAGGCCACGCTATTCACTGGCCCGCCCGCCCCGGCCAGCGGTGCGAGGGAGTCGCCCGTCGCCAGGTCCCAGCGCCGCACCAGTTCATCCTGCCCCCCGGCAGCCAGTTGCGACCCGTCCGGGTTGAAACTTATGCTGGTGACCCAGTTGCTATCGCTGCGGAAGGTCAGAATCTCAACGCCCTGCGCCGCGTTCCACAGCCGCACCATACCGTCGCGGTCGCCGGAGGCCAGCGTGCGCCCGTCCGGGCTGAAAGCCACGCTGCTCACCGCGTTGCTGTGGCCGACCAGTGCCGCGATCGGTTCGACCTGGCGGACGGACGCCGCCGTGATCGGCAGCAGGACCCCGGCCTCGGTCGGGGCGGGCGATGGCAGGGTGACCTCGGTCGGTGCGGGCGGCGGCGTGAGGCTGGGCGCGGACGGAGTCGGCGAGCCGTCCTCGCCATAGGGCACGATCACAATCTCCGGCTCGTCGTCGCCGTCCAACAAGACCGGGGCCAACAACAAGTAGAGCAGGCCGCAGGCGACCGCGCCCACGATCAGCGTGAGGCCGACCAGCGGCCAGTTGACGCCGCCGTCCTCTTCCTCGCCGTAGCCGGTTTTGCGTTTGCGTTTGAAGCTGAACATGGCCGGTATCCGCGCTCCTGGCTTGTATGGCGCTGGGGCAGTATGACGCTGGGACAGGCTGCCTATCCCTATTGTTTCCCGAAGTGGCGGAATCTGGCAAACGGCGGCCCGATGCGCCCGGCGCGAACGTGCTGCCTCAACGCACGGTAGTGTATCGAACTCGGTTGAAATACAAACCGTTCCCGGTGGCGCGCCTACGCCCCTTTCTCCGCGTGCGGGGAAAGGGGCAGCTCAACCGCATGCAGGTTAAAAATTAAACCGGATAACGAGGCACAATCCGCCGCCGCCTGGGGTTGAAACCGCCTGAGCTTTGGCTCAGGTCTGGCTATCGACCGGAAGCACCCTCAAGGGCGCTTCTTTCGCCTGGGCAGGGTGCAGAGAGGGCCATTTGATGGTCCTTCCGGTAAATAGCCGGATGCTTCAGC
>CAZILS010000021.1:0-2505 GCA_964540145.1 uncultured archaeon
GAAGCGGTGAGCGCTGCCCCAAAAGAGCACAAAGGGCAGGTTGGGGCGTTTTAGGTTTATTTCGCAATCGCCTTTATCTTCGCCTTGAGGATATCCGCGATTTTCTGGTCGATTATTACCGTTACCGGGATGTCAACCTTCTTCTCGAAGATTTTTATGAGCTTCCCATACTTCATATCGGAGATGCTTTCAACGCTGTTGAAGAAATCGTCAAGTTCCTTGCGGATGCTTTCGGGATAGTAAACCGAAAGCACAATGTCATCGACAACTGCAACATCGCAAAAATTGTTTCCTTTTACGAAAGTGTGAATGTTGGAGCCGTGTTTTGTCCAGAACTCCGCACACCACCTGTCCAAAGGGGTATTGGCAGGAGTAACAGGATGGGACTTGAACTTAAGGATTGTCTCCTTTGCGGAAGAATACTCCTTCCTCGAAAGGAAGAGCGGAATCCAGAAGTGGTGCCAAAACATGAAAAGGTCTTTTTTTTGGCCGGGATCGGAAATGGACTCTGCCGCCCCAAAAAGGAATTTATCTACTTCGAAAAGGGAGTTGAAATGGAGGGTTGTTGCGGGAAGGTCGATTCCCTTAAGCGCCATCCTCAGGTTGGAAATCTGCGTAAACTCTGAATCAACCCAGTTTTTGCTTATCGAGTATTTCTTCTCTTTTTCCTCGAGGATTCCCTCTTCCAGAAGGTGTTTTACCTCTTTGAAAACTGCTTGGTAAGTTATGCTTCCTTGCTTTCCGATGCGCGAATATATTTCCTTCGCAGTCAAAGGCCACTCCTCAGAGAGAATAGATACTATTTTGACCTTTGTGGATTTCGGCTTTGAGAGCATAGGTATATCAGAAACAAACTATTAAGGGAGTATTGCAATAACTGAAATTGCAAGTTCAACGAACATTATTAGGATAACGTTTATGTTGAACATTCTGCTCGCCCTGTTTGTCTTGGTGTCGTAACGCAAAACATTACCTAAAAAAAGAGGCAAAAAAACAAGCACTGCCAAATACTTTTTAGGCATTATTTCCTGCACCCCTAAAACCGCAAGGTATGCGAAAGAAAGGAGGATGACAACAGTAACTATGAGCTTGCTGTTAACCGCCCCGATTTTCACGGGGAATGTATCGGCACCGTGTGACGAGTCCCCTAAAATATCCATAAAATCTTTGGTAACCGCAAGACCAAATCCAATAAAAAACAAGAACGATATCATTGCGAAGGGAATACTTTGGGAGGGATATAACGCCCAACCCCAAAGAGGACAGAGGACAGCATAATAAAACGTAACCAAAAACGTCCCAAAAAAGAACTTACGTTTAAAGTTTAGTCTTGGAAGGGAGTATGAAATAGTCAATGCAATTGCTATTAAGGTAATAAGTAAGTAAGAAAGCCCTAAAAAAAAGGCCGCGAAAAGCGCAACCGAATAAAGAATAGCTGAGAAAATAAGTGCCTGCCTTCGAGTTATCCTTTTGCTAGGAAGTGGTCTTCCTACTTTATTTATCCGGTCTATCTCAATATCCGCAATTGCATTGAAAGAGTTGAAACCGGCAGTAACAAGCGAAACCACAACCGCGGCAAGCAGAAATTCAATACCGGGAATTGCCCCTGTTGCCAAGACAGCACCAACTAAAAGGCTAGTTATTGCCATCGGAATGTACTGCGGCACACTTAGCATAAAAAAGTCCCAGACTCTCGCCATATAGACAAATAACTAAGATTGGTATTAAATTAGTTTCCATTTTTTCCAAAGGGCAATCCGTTTCTTCTTTATTACCTCAGGCGGTCCGACTTCTATGCGGCAGAAGGGGTCACCTCTCGCAATGCATTTTGTTTCCACGGCATCTAAGTCCTTTCCGACATTTGCAGTCAACCCCCCCGCGACAAACCCCGTGGCAATGAAATCCACAGCATACTGCGAACGCCCATATGCTATAGGAAAGGCTCCCTTCTTGAAATGCACAGAATAACTGTCATCGGCAATATCTACTTTGGCGATTTCTAGATTTCCCCACCCTGAAAAGGTGACTATCTTTACCTGCCAATCAAGTACCTTTCTGATTTCAGTGAAGCCCTTGGATTTTATGAACCTGGAATTATACGATCCCGAGCCACCCTTGGCGCTGGAATAGATTTTTTCGTAAGCTTCTTCAATGCCGAGGGACTTTACGAGTTCCTTTTGTTGAGTTACCATAATTTCAGTTGGAATTATATTAATAGGGACGCCCATCAGCGAAAGTTTCCCATCTCCAGTTTCAAGAAGTTTTGAGAACTTAAAAAGGTCAAATAGATTTGGCATAAAAAGCACGACTAATCTGATTTAACTTCAAGGCCACCCTTTCCAATCAGGAATGAATAAATCCCTGTTTTTTGCTTCGTGAGTCTAAGCTTGGGTATTCGTACGGTCCTAAACCCATCTTCATCACCCTCTACAGCATGTAACATTATTATTCCATCGCACAAAAACTCACTAATCGTATCCCTGCTGTACCACTCGCTGTTCTGGC